>NZ_JBSFNF010000010.1:0-260105 GCF_053586955.1 Nocardia sp. NPDC003726
CGACCGCCGCTTGCTCCTTCGTCGCGTACGCGGCGGCCGCGCACACGCGAGCCGGGCCGCGAACGGCGGATGCTCGGTCTCGCTTCGCTCGAAAGTCGTGGTCGAGGTGCGCTGGGCGCGTCGGTGTCGCGGCTCGCTGCCGGGGGCACGCCCGTTCGTCGTGGCTGGTGTCGGCTTTCTTCGACCGACCCGCGCGCTCCTTCTTCGCGTATGCCGCAGCTGGGTAGACACGAGCGGGCCGCGAACGGCGGTTGCTTGGTCTCGCTTCGCTCGAGAACGTGGTCGAGCTGGTTGATGGTCTGCGGCGGCAATTCGAAGCGGCGCTGCGGCGTTCGATGTATTTGCGGCAGCGGTCGTTCAGAACAAGGTGGGCTCGCCGAAGCCCGGGGTGCGCTCGATGGCCAAGAGGCGCTGCTTGGTGTCGATGCCGCCGGGGGCGGAGAAGCCGTGTAAGGCGTGGTCGGCGGCCAAGACGCGGTGGCACGGGATGATCAGGGGGATCGGGTTACGGCCCAGGGCTTGTCCGACCGCCTGTGCGCCGCCCGGGGCGCCGACGAGGTGGGCGACCTGGCCGTAGCTGAGGGTGTGGCCCGGGTCGATGGCGCGCGTGACGGCGTAGACGGCGCGGTGGAAGTCGGGAATCCCGCTGGTGTCCAGTGCGATCCAGCGCAGGTCGTCGAGTTCGCCGGCGAGGTGGGCGCGGATGCCCGCGATGGCGGCGGCCACGGCGCCCGTGGGCGGCTCTTCGTGGATTCGCTCGCCGGTGCGTCCGCGTGTGATGCGCGCGCGGGTAGCCGCTGGGGTCGCCTCCGGGAGCTGGAAACGGATCACGCCGTGCTCGTTCCACGCGATCGCGCAGCAGCCGATCGCGGTGTCGAACAGCGTCGCCGCGATCGGGCCGGACGGTGCGGGGCGGCCGGAGACCTCAGGCTCGGTGGCCTCGGCCGCCGGACGATCGGCGGCGAGGCGAGCGGCGTCACTCATGAGGCAAGTCTGCACCGCGGGACCGACAAGTGCGCAATGAGCGGTCCAGTTTTCCGAAACTGGCTTTAGATATCCGGATCGCTTATGGCGCTTCGCCACGGCTGTGGATCGCGGCGAGGTCGGAGTATCTCCGCTGGTGCTCGTAATAGGAGAGAGGTTGGTCCGACATCGGTGTCCGGGGGTGGAAGCGTTCGAGGCGGAAGGTGCGGGTGTCGCGGTCCGGCGCGAATCGGTGGATCAGGAAGCCGAGCAGGGCGGCGGAGAGCAGAGTGGCGAGGACGGTCATGTCCGCCAGCGTGCGCGCCACTGGCCTTGCCAATGAATATCCAATCAGCCGATACTGGACCGATGGCGACGAGAGTGATCGGCGCGGGCAGCCTGGCTCGCGATCTGGGCCGTTGGCGGCACGCGCACGACGGCGATCCGGATGCGGCCGGGCGGCGGTCCACTCGCCCGGCCTACTTGGCGCTCGCCGAGGGCATCCGGCTGCTGATCCACGACGGGCGCGCGCCGCTGGGCGTCGCCTTGCCCAGCGAACGGGATCTCGCCGCCACCCTCGGGGTCAGCCGCACCACCATCACCTCCACCTACGCGCTGTTGCGCGAGCACGGCTACCTGATCAGCCGCCAGGGCTCGCGCAGCACGGTGGCCCTGCCTCGCGACGTGCAGCACGACGGCGTCAAACCGGCCCGCAGCATCCTGGCGATGATGGGCTCGCCCGAGTTGCCCACCGTCGACATGACCTATGCCGCCATGGCCGCCCCGCTGGAGATGCAGGACGCGTATTCCGTCGCTCTGGAAGGGATTCCGGCCTACCTCGGCACGCACGGTATGGACCCGGTCGGCGTGCTCGCGCTCCGCGAGGCCATCGCCCGCCGCTACACCGCGCGCGGGCTGCCCACCGAGCCCGATCAGATCCTGGTCACCCTCGGCGCCCAGCACGGCCTGCGCCTGCTGCTGAACGTGCTCACGGTGCCCGCCGCCCGCGTGCTGATCGACCATCCGACCTACCCGAACGCCATCGAGGCGATCCGCGACGTGGGCGCGCGGCCGGTGCCGGTGCCGCTGCGCCCGGAGGACCCGGCGGGCGGCTGGGACCTCGACGGCATCCGCAGCGCCGCGCGGCAGACCGCGGCGGGCCTGGCCTATCTGGTGCCGGACTACAACAACCCGACCGGCCTGCTGCTCGACGCCGACGGCCGCGCCGAACTGGCCGCCATCGCGCGGGAGACCAGGATGACCATCGTGATCGACGAATCGATGGCGGACCTCGGGCTCGGCGACGAAGTTCCGCCGCCGCCGGTCGCCGCCTTCGCCAAAGGCTCCGAGATCGTGACCATCGGCTCGGCCTCGAAATCGTTCTGGGGCGGTCTGCGCGTCGGCTGGATCCGGACCAGCCAGGCGCTGATCACCAAGCTGCTCGGCATCCGCTCCACGGTCGACCTCGGCACCCCCGTGATGGATCAGCTGGCCACCGTGCATCTGCTGGAGCACGCGGAGGCGATTCTCGACCGGCGCAGGGACCAATTGCGCTCGCAGCGTGCCGCACTGCTCGACGCGCTCGCCGAGGAACTGCCGGACTGGCGCGTCAGCGTCGGCGCGGGCGGAATGTCGGTGTGGGCGCAGCTGCCGACCTCCGTTTCGACGGCGTTGGCCGCCACGGCTCCCAACCACGGCGTATTGCTCGCGGCCGGACCCCGATTCGGTGTGCAGGGCGCGTTCGAACGGTTCCTGCGGTTGCCGTTCACCCACCAGGAACCCGAATTGCGTTTGGCGGTCAAGGCCATCGCGTCCGCCTACGCGGCGCTCACGCCGCGCGCCGCGGATCCGTTGACGCCGTTGACCTGCTACTGAGGCGATTTCGACGAGGTGGGAGTGCCTCCGCCTGCGGCATGTTCCCACACCGCCGAGCACGATCGGCCTGCCACCCCTCGGGACTGGCCCTCGTCGTGCTCGGGCGGTGTGCAGAAGCTCGCACGGCGCGAAGGCCTCCGGCGAGAGCGGCGGTCAAGGAGCGGACCGCATGCGGTCCGCGATTCTCGAAAAGCCACCTGCTCGCGGACAGTATGGCAGGACCGGCACGAAACTGTCGAACCGGTTGGTATGTTACAAGTTTCAATTATCGGCCACGGGGCGGGATGGCGCCACGCCACCCCGCCCGATGCTCACTCGGCCCAGACCGCTTCGATCGGGGTGGCGGTGGTCGGCGGCGGGGTCGGAATTCCGTTCGGGGTGCGGGAGAATCGCGGCGCGGGGGCGTGCTGAGTGATGTTGTCCAGCTCGAGCAGTGAGCCGCGGGCCGCGATGTGCTCGTTGCGCGTCGCCTCCTCGAACGTGAGCACGGGGGAGACGCACGCGTCGGTCCCGACGAAGATCTCGGCCCACTCGTCCCGCGTCTTGGTCCGGAAGCGTTCGGCGAAAAGCTTTTTCAGCGTGTCCTGCCCGGCGGGATCGAGCTGGAACGGCAGGCCGTCGGCGTCGATCTCCAGCCCGGCGAGCAGCTGGGCGTAGAACTGCGGTTCGATCGCGCCGACCGCCATGTACTTGCCGTCGGCGGTTTCGTAGGTGTCGTAGAACGACATTCCGGTGTCGAGCAGGTTCACGCCGCGCTCATCGGACCAGGCGCCCGCGCCGCGCATGCCCCAGATCATGTGCGAAAGGGCAAGGGCGCCATCGACCATGGCCGCGTCGATCACCTGGCCCTTGCCGGACTGCTGCCGCTCGACCAGCGCGGCGAGGATGCCGAACACCAGGAACATCGAGCCGCCGCCGAAATCGCCCACCATGTTCAGCGGCGGAACGGGGCGTTCACCCTTGCGGCCGATGGCGTGCAGCACGCCGGTGATGGAGATGTAGTTGATGTCGTGCCCGGCGCGATCGGCCAGCGGGCCCTCCTGACCCCAGCCGGTCATCCGTCCGTAGACCAGGCGCGGGTTGCGGGCGAGCGCGTCGTCCGGGCCGATGCCCAATCGCTCGGTGACGCCGGGGCGGAAGCCCTCGATCAGCACGTCCGCCTTCTCGACCAGGCCGAGCACCTTCTCGATGTCGGCGGGGTCCTTGAGGTTGGCCTCGACGATGGTCCGGCCGCGCAGCTGCGGACGGTCGAACCCGCCGGGCAGCTGGCCGGCCCGCTGCACCCGCACCACGTCGGCCCCCAGATCGGCGAGCAGCAGCGCGGCGTGCGGACCGGGGCCGATCCCGGCCAGCTCGATGACCTTGATGCCCGCGAGCGGGCCCTGCTTGGCGGTGGATGGAGTGCTCACGCCCTACCTCGGTTCGTCGTTCGATCCAGCGCACCGGTGGCCGGTGCGTCCTCCCGGCAGCCACCGGGAAGGATGTATTGACAGTATGACAATAACGTGGGGGCCGAAGCCCTGGGCATCCTCGAACGTCCACGGGCGCTGAATCGACGGCTCGCCCGATGGTGCGCCCGGCTCTAGGCTGCACGTGTGGAAGCGCTGTCTGATCAGGGGTGGTACAACCTTCTCGCCGGTCTCGCGATCGTGGTCGGTCTGGCCGGGATCGTCGTGCCGATCCTGCCGGGCGTCATCCTGATCTTCGCGGCCATCGCCGTCTGGGCATTCCTCACCGGGGGCGCCACGGCCTGGACGGTTTTCGCGATCAGCACCGTGCTGCTGGTGCTCTCGGGTGTCGTCAAATACACCTGGCCGGGGCGGCGGATGAAAGACGCGGGAGTGTCCAACCGCGCGCTCCTGCTCGGCGCGATCCTCGGCGTGATCGGTTTCTTCGTGATCCCGGTGGTCGGCCTGTTCGTGGGTTTCGTTCTCGGCGTTTACCTCTGGGAACTCCAGCGGCTGCGGGTCAACCGGCAGGCGTGGCAGGCGACGGTGCACGCGTTGAAGGGCGTCGGCCTGTCCATGCTGATCGAGCTGTTCGGCGCGTTGCTGGCCACCGGGGTCTGGCTCGCGGGCGTCTTCGCCGTCTGAGCGTTACCGATCGATGGCGGGAAACGGGACAGTGTCGCCCGCTCGGCTTCCCGGGAGTTCGTCGCGGCGCAGCCGGAGGGTCGGCGGTTCCGGCCGGTGCAACGGCAGCGTGGGAGGCGTGTCGTCGCTGACAGCGCGCTCGCGGGCCGGGAGCCGGTAGAAGGCGCGGGCGTTGTCCTCCAGCACCGCGTACATGTCGGTGCCCACCACGTCGCAGAGCAGGTCCACGTCCGAGTCCCGGAACGGGCGCCCGGCTCTGGTGCCGGGCAGATCGGTGCCGAACATGAGGGCTTCCGGATTCACCGCGTGCACCCGGCGCAGCGTGTCGGCGACATTCATCGCGACCCGGCCGAAACCGGTCGCCTTCACCTTGGCTCCGCGGTCGACCAGATCCAGCAGGAAGGGCACCCCTTCGGCGGACATGCCCAGATGGTCGACCGACAGCGCGGGCAGCTTGGAGATGACCGGTTGCAGCGAGGCCAGCATCGTGCCGTCGATGTAGACCTCGACATGCCAGCCGGCCAGGTCGTAGGCGCGCAGCGCCTGCAACGTCATGCCGGTGATGTCGGTGGCCGCGCGCTTGAGGTTGAACCGCAGCGCGCGCACCCCGATCCGGTCCAGTTCCAGGATCTCCTCGTCGGTGGCGTCCAGATCGAGCCGGGTGACGCCGACCCAGCCCTCGCCCAGTTCGGCGAGGGCGGCCTTCAGGTAGGTCTGGTCCGTGCCCTGGAACGACCCGCTGACCACGGCGCCGCCGCTGATGTCGTAGCGCGCCATGCGCTTGCGGTAATCGGCGATGGTGAACGGGTCGGGCAGGTAGCCCTCGTTCTCGGCCAGCGGAAACCGCGGGTCGAAAATGTGCAGGTGGGCATCGAACACTTGTACAGAATGCCTCAGGGTCGGATTTTCCGCTGCCAGAGCTGGGGTGTCGCGACGGCGGCGGAGCGGTCACTCGGTGGGTGATCAGACCTTGTGCGGTTCGCTGGCGCGCAGCATGTCCTCGCGCTCGACGACCTTGACGCGCTCGCGGCCCTCCGGTTCGCCGAGGGAGCGTTCGTGCGCGTCGAGGCGGTACCAACCGGCCCACGTGGTGAACGGGATGCCCTTGCCCTCGAGGAACTCGATGACGGCCTCCGGCTCGGGCCGCTCGGCCGGGGTGAAGCGGGGAGCGTCGTCCAGCAGGCAGGCGATAGTCTCGTTGGCGTCGCCCTTGGTGTGGCCGATCAGGCCGACCGGGCCGCGCTTGATCCAGCCGGTGACGTAGGTGGCGGGCATGTAGCGCGCGGCGCCGTCGGCGTTCTCGTCGACGAGCACGCGACCGGCTTCGTTCGGCACGGTGCCGGCCTGATCGTCGAACGGCAGGTTGGTCAGGTTCTGCGACAGGTAGCCGACGGCGCGATAGACCGCCTGCACGTCCCAGTCCTTGAACACGCCGGTGCCCTTGACGTTGCCGGTGCCGTCGAGCTGGGTGCGCTCGGTGCGCAGGCCGACGACCTTGCCGTTCTCACCGAGGATTTCGGCGGGGGACTCGAAGAAGTGCAGGAACAGCTTGTGCGGCCGGTCGCCCGCGTCGCGGATGGCCCACTGCTCGAGCGTGTTGGCCACCATGTCGACCTGCTTGGAGTGCCGCCGCGCGGCCTCGGAGCCCTCGTCGTAGTCGATGTCCTCGGGGTCGACGATGACTTCGATGGTGGGCGAGTGGTCGAGTTCGCGCAGCTCCAGCGGGGTGAACTTGGCCTGCGCCGGGCCGCGGCGGCCGAAGACGTGCACCTCGACGGCCTTGTTGGCCTTGAGGCCCTTGTAGACGTTCGGCGGGATCTCCGTCGGCAGCAGCTCGTCGCCGGTCTTGGCCAGCACGCGGGCGACGTCGAGGGCGACGTTGCCGACGCCGAGAACGGCGACCTTCTCCGCGTCCAACGGCCAGGTGCGCGGCACGTCGGGGTGGCCGTCGTACCAGGAGACGAAGTCGGCGGCGCCGTAGGAGCCGTCGAGGTCGATGCCGGGGATGGGCAGGGCACGGTCGGCGTTGGCTCCGGTGGAGAAGATCACCGCGTCGTAGAAGGCGCGCAGGTCGTCGAGGGTGATGTCGGTGCCGTAGTCGATGTTGCCGAGCAGGCGCACCTGCGGCTTGTCGAGGACCTTGTGCAGGGCGGTGATGATGCCCTTGATCCTGGGGTGGTCGGGCGCGACGCCGTAGCGGATCAGGCCGAACGGCGCGGGCATGCGCTCGTAGAGGTCGATCGACACCTCGGCGTCGGACTTCATCAATGCGTCGGCGGCGTAGATCCCGGCCGGTCCGGCGCCCACGATCGCGATGCGGAGCGGGCGGGTCCTCGCGGTGTGCGCGTCAGGCCCGGAGGAGGAAGCCTGCGTCACCACGGAGGGCTCGCGGACACCGCCATCCTCTACTGCACTCTGTTCGGTCATCTCTTTACGCGCACCTTTATGGTCGAAACAATTAATGACGTCTGGGCTTAGCTTAGGCTAAGTTGACGCACCGGCTCGGTCGCACCCGTCCGGTGCGGACGCCGGCGTTGCCGGCTCGTGGCTGCACGGTGCTCCGTTCGCCGCGGCGTGGAGCTGCCGATTCGCTATGACAGCAGGCCGCCGTCCCGCGATTCTATCGGGATGGCCGATGCCGCCCCGCGTCGGTGCGTGAACCCGGCGGATGCCATCCACGGTCATGATCGTCGTCTACCCGCTCGAGCCCGGTCTATCGCCGCCCCTCGCTTCGGATCGGCGTCGCGCCTGGTCCGCAGCCGGGGGGGCGAGCGCTCGATACCGCCGCCGACCAGGGATCATCGACTCATGACCGAACAGCATCCCGCCGCGGACGAGGACGAGATCATCCGCGTCGACCAGACCGACAAACGCTCGGTGGTCCCGTTCGTCGCCGCAGCGGTGGTCGCGGCGATCGTGCTGATCGCGATCGTGCTCGGCGGTGTGCTCTCGCCCGCTGAGAAAAATGTCACAGAGGCCGACCGCATCGCGGCGGCCGTCCGCAACTTCGTCGACGGCTCCAACCGCAGCGACGCCGTGCCGCCGCCCGGCACCGCGTGCCAGGGCTTCGACGCGACCCACTCACCGCTGGCGGGCCAGGACGGCGCCGGAAAGCCGGTCGAGATCACGAAAATCGACTCGCCCATGGTGGACGGCGACCGGGGCAAGGCGACCGTCACCACGAAGGTGGACGGGCAGGAGAAGACGACGACCTGGAATCTCACCAGATCCGGTGACAAGTGGCTGGTGTGCACCTGAGCGTTCGCGCAGGGTGCGCCACCGTTTGACACGGTGACCCGGGTCGGTGCAATCTCAGTCGAAGGTCATGAGAACCAGTGTCAAGCCCCGGCATTGCTGGTCGGCAACCCTCCTCCGCGGTGGGGTGCTCCGGGTGACGACCTGGCGGCGCCTCGGTCCCGGGCGCGGCAAGTGCGGATTCACAGGAGGTGCACATGAGTTATGCCGGTGACATCACCCCGCAGCAGGCATGGGAGCTGTTGCAGAACAATCCGGAAGCCGTCTTGGTGGACGTGCGGACGGAAGCGGAATGGAAGTTCGTGGGCGTCCCCGACACCAGTTCGATCGAGCGGCCGACCGTGCTGATCGAGTGGGTCGACTCGACGGGCGCGCGCAACGAGGCGTTCGTCGAGCAGTTGAAGCAGGCGCTCGACGGCCATGACCCGGAGGCTCCGGTGGTCTTCCTCTGTCGCTCCGGTCAGCGTTCGGTGGGCGCGGCGATCGCCGCCACCTCCGCGGGTTACCGCACCTCCTACAACGTGCTCGAGGGCTTCGAGGGCCCGCTCGACGAATTCGGGCATCGCGGCGGCTCCGGCTGGCGTGCTCTCGGACTGCCGTGGCGGCAGTCGTGATCACCGGCGGCGCGTTCGACAAGCCGCTGCCCGACGGCGTCGGCCCCGCGACGCTCGGCGTGCGCGGCGGCCTGCGGCGCTCCGGTTTCGAGGAGACCGCGGAGGCGCTCTACCTGACCTCCGGCTTCGTCTACGAGAGCGCCGAGGCGGCCGAGGCCGCGTTCACCGGCGAGGTCGAGCACTTCGTCTACTCCCGCTACGGCAACCCGACGGTGGCCATGTTCGAGGAGCGGATGCGCCTGCTCGACGGCGCCGAGGCGTGCTTCGCGACCGCGAGCGGCATGTCCGCGGTGTTCACCGCGCTCGGCGCGCTGCTGGGCGCCGGTGACCGGCTGGTCGCCGCGCGCAGCCTGTTCGGCTCGTGCTTCGTGGTGTGCAACGAGATCCTGCCGCGCTGGGGCGTTGAGACCGTCTTCGTCGACGGCGAGGACCTCGACCAGTGGGAGCAGGCGCTGTCGGTGCCCACGCAGGCGGTCTTCTTCGAGACGCCGGCCAACCCGATGCAGACGCTGGTCGACGTGCGGCGGGTGACCGAGCTGGCGCATGCGGCGGGCGCGAAGGTCGTGCTGGACAACGTGTTCGCCACCCCGCTGCTGCAACGCGGCTTCGAGCTCGGCGCCGACGTGGTGGTCTACTCGGGCACCAAGCACATCGACGGCCAGGGCCGCGTGCTCGGCGGCGCGATACTCGGGGCTCGGGACTACATCGACGGGCCGGTGAAAACGCTGATGCGCCACACCGGTCCCGCGCTGAGCCCGTTCAACGCGTGGACGCTGCTCAAAGGCTTGGAGACGATGCCGCTGCGGGTGCGCCATTCGACGGAGTCCGCCCTGCGCATCGCCCGCTTCCTGGAGAGCAACCCGGCCGTCAGCTGGGTGCGGTACCCGTTCCTGGAATCGCATCCGCAGTACGCACTGGCCGCCGGCCAGATGAGCGGGGGCGGCACCGTGGTCACCTTCGAGTTGAACGCTCCCGAGAACGAGGCAAAGAAGCGCGCGTTCGAAGTCCTCAACCGGTTGCGCGTCGTCGACATCTCCAACAACCTCGGTGACGCGAAGTCGCTGATCACCCACCCGGCGACCACCACACACCGCGCCATGGGCCCCGAAGGCAGGGCCACCATCGGCCTGACCGACGGCGTCGTGCGCATCTCGGTGGGCTTGGAAGACGTGGAGGACCTGCTCCAAGATCTCGACCAAGCATTGGCCTGACCGGGAAGCCGTGGCCCGAGCGGTCAGCGGATCGGCACGGTTACGCCGGGTGACGACGGATCGCCGTGCAGGACCAGATGGCTCGGGGCCTCGTCCTTCTTGTCGTTCTTCTTGCCGTTCTTGTTCTTGCCGGGCAGGTCGAAGGCTAGGCGGAAAGTACCGGCGCGGCCGGGAGCGATGCGCGCGAAGTCGCCGGGCGGATTCAGCTCGGCGGTGCCCGCCGCGTCCGGCGGGAGCGAACGCCCGCCGGTGGTGACCAGTCGTTGCTCCGGGATGGACCAAGTCTGTTCGTGGTCGGACACATTGGTGACGGTAAGCGTCACGATCGTGCGCGAACCGCTTCCGGTGGCCGCGTCGGTGACGGTGAAGGCGAAGTTTCCGTCGCGCGTGGCGGGGCCAGGATTCGCGGACTGCGCACCGGTCGAGGAATTGGTCGCCATCGCTTCGCGGTCGGTCGTGCTCGCGACGGGCGCGGACCCGTTGTCGATGCCGCCTGCCACCAGCCACACCGCCGCCGCGGCGGCCAGCGCCGCCGCCGCTGCCGCGGTCGCGATGCGAAGTTTCCGCCGAGGGCCGCGCTGCCCGGTCGGGGCGGGGGGCCGGACCTCGGGTGGCGGTTGCGTGGAGGTGACGACGGGCATGATCCTGGTCGGCGTACGGCCGGACGGTGGCATGGAGCCCGGTACCGGCGTGTTCGGTCGCGCGGACGGGTTCAGGGCTGCCGATGCCGCGGCGGCGAACTGTCCCGCGCTGCCGTAGCGCGCGTCCGGCTCCTTGGCCATTCCGCGGGCGATGACGTCATCGAGTGCGGCCGGGACGCCGTCGGCCGCACGTGACGCGCGCGGCGGCTCGGTCATCAGATGCGCGCGCATCTGCTGGGCCGGATCGCCAGCGCCGTAGGGCGGTTGTCCGGTCAGAGCCTCGTAGAGCACGCAGGCCAGCGAATAGACATCCGACCTGGCGTCGACCGTGCCCGTGAAGCGTTCCGGCGCCATGTACCCCAGCGTGCCCACCACCAGCCCGGTCGCGGTGAGCGCCGTGCCGTCGGCGGCGCGGGCGATGCCGAAATCGATCAGATACACGAAACCGCTGGTGTGCAGAAGGATGTTGCCGGGCTTCACATCCCGGTGCACGAGTCCGGCCGCATGCGCGGCATCCAGCGCCTCGGCGGCCTGGGCGATGACGTCCACGGCCCGGTCCGGCGGTAGCGCGCCCGATCTCAACCGGGTGCCGAGATCGATGCCATCGATGTAGGCCATCTCCAAGAACAGGTGGCCGTCGACCTCGCCGAACGCGTGGATGGGCACGATATGCGGATTGCGCGCCCGAGCCCCCAACCGCGCCTCCCGCTCGAAGCGCTGCCGATAGAGCGGATCGGCGGTATATGCCGAGGACAGCACCTTGAGCGCCACGGCGCGGCCGTCACGGTCGTGTGCCAGCCACACCTCGCCCATGCCGCCACGACCCAGCAAGCGTTCGAGGAAGTAGTTCCCGAACGTGCCACCGGCGCTCTGGATGGACATGCCTCGACGGTAGCGCCGGGTTCGGCCGCAGGCGCGGGCGGGCTTCGATGCCGCGCGTCATGCGGAGACGGCTGTCGAGGGCCGAGCGATGGCCCGCAGGCCTGCCGGCGCCGGGCGTTCCGCTGGTCAGCCGTCGGTGCGTTCGATGTCGGTGAGATGGGCGATGTTGGCCTGGTCGTCCGGGGCCGAGCTCGGTTCGGTGGTGAACCAGGCGTCGAGGATTTCCCTGAGTTCGGCGCTCGAGGTCGAACGCAGGCTCAGGGCAAGGACATTCGCGTCGTTCCAGGTGCGGGCGCCCGCCGCGGTCGATGCGTCGGCGCAGAGCGCGGCGCGGACGCCGGCGACCTTGTTCGCGGCGATCGATGCGCCCGTGCCGGTCCAGCAGCAGACGACGGCCTGCTCGGCGTGACCGGAGGCGACGTCGCGGGCGGCCGCTTCGCTGGCCCACGCCCAATCGTCGCGTTCCTCGTCGGACAGCGCGCCGTGCAGCAGGAGTTCGTGGCCGCGCTTGCCCAGCTCGTCGACCAGTTCCGCGGCCACACCCACCCGCTCGTCCGCCGCCACCGAAATTCGCATGCGTCCAGCGTAGTTGCCGGTTCGCGGGTCCGCCGTTCCGCGATTGACAGCATACTGTCAAATATGACAGCATACTGTCATGATACAGACAGTGCACATGGCCGTTTACGACACGCTCGCCGACTGGGAGGTGGGCGCGGCCACCGCGCACATCAACAAGCCGAACTGGCATCGGGAGCCGGGAACGTGGCAGGTGCAAACGGTCGGCCCGACGACGGAACCGATCACCACGATGGGTGGCATGCGCATCGTGCCGGACATCGCGCTCGCCGACCTGACCCCCGCGGACAGCGCAATGCTGATCCTGCCGGGCGCGGAGACCTGGGAGGGGCCGCAACTCGATCCGTTCGCGCACAAGGCGCGCGAGTTCGTGGACGCCGGTGTTCCGTCGCCGCGATCTGCGGCGCGACGTTCGGCTTGGCCAAGGCGGGACTGCTCGACACCCGCAGGCACACCAGCAATGTCGCCGAGTACCTTCGCTACAGCGGGTATTCGGGCGCGGATCACTACGTCGACGAACCGGCCGTCACCGACGGTGACGTGATCACCGCCGGTGCGAGCGCGCCGTTCGAATTCGCCCGCGAGGTGCTCGGCAGGCTCGGCGTGTACGAGCCGCATGTGCTGGACGGCTGGTACGCGTTGTACGCGCACTCCGATCCGGCCGGATGGGCGGTGCTCGCGGAGTACGACGCGCAGCATGCGTGAGCGAGAATCGTCGGTGATCCGGGAAACCGGCCGCGGGTACCGGAGGTGAGCATGACCCCTGAACAGGAACTGTTCGCGGGGGCGGCGATCACGTCGTTCCGCCTGAACGGTCAATTCCTCGCGGTGGCCGAGGATTTGGCGCGACCGGCTGGTCTCACCGCCGCGTGGTGGCAGGTGCTCGGCGCGGTATTGCGAGCGCCGTTACCCGTCGCGGGGATCGCCCGCGCAATGGGCATCACCCGGCAGAGCGTCCAGCGCATCGCGGATCTGCTGGTGGACAAGGGTCTTGCCGAATACCGTCCCAATCCCGCGCACCGCCGCGCGAAACTCGTCGCGGTCACCGACGCGGGCCTGGCCGCGGTCGGCCGGATCAATCCGCAGCACGCGGTGATGGCGGAGCGGCTCGCCGAAGAACTCGGCCGCGAGCAGCTGGCGCTGACCGTCGAGGTGCTCACCAGGTTGTCCGCCGCGCTGGACGCGATCACCGTCGGCCGCGCGTAGTACGGCGCGCGCAGTTGGGCGCCGGTAACGGCGGCACCGGGGGTGCGGGTGGATTTCACCCGCGGACGACTGATCCTGCGACGATCCGAAGCCTTCGGACGCCGGCGTTCCGCGTCGCGCGGGTCCGGTCGGAAGGGGCGTCGATCCCCGGCCCACTGTCCGCTCGGCGGAGGTCGCTGGACGGGCGCCCTGCCTCGCTGCGCCTTTCGAGGCGATCGCCCGACAGGTCGGTGCCCATCGCGCGGTGGCGAGCGGCTGGATATCGATCAGTCCGTGAACGGGGCTTTGGTCTTGCCGATCAGATCGGCGACCGAGTCCACGACCATCGTGGGACGGTAGGGGTAGGCCTCGAAGGACGCTCGGGTGGAGATGCCCGAGGTGACCAGGATGGTGCGCATGCCCGCTTCCAGGCCGGAGATGACGTCGGTGTCCATCCGGTCGCCGATCATCACCGTGGACTGGGAATGGGCGCCGATGCGGCGCAACGCGGAGCGCATCATCAGCGGGTTCGGTTTGCCGACGTAGTAGGGATCGCGGCCGGTGGCGCGGGTGATCAGCGCGGCCACCGAGCCGGTCGCGGGCAGCGAACCCTCGCGGGACGGGCCGGTCGGGTCCGGATTGGTCGCGATGAAGCGCGCGCCGCGCTCGACCAGCCGGATCGCGGTGGTGATCGCCTCGAACGAGTACGTCCTGGTCTCGCCGAGGACCACGTAGTCCGGGTCGCTGTCGGTCAGCACGTAGCCGATCTCGTGCAACGCGGTGGTGAGCCCGGATTCGCCCACCACGTACGCGGTGCCGTTGGGGCGCTGTTCGTTCAGGAATGTGGCGGTGGCCAGCGCGGAGGTCCAGATCGCTTCTTCGGGGATGTCGAGGCCGGTGTGCCGCAGCCGCGCCTGCAGATCGCGCGGCGTGCGGATCGAATTGTTGGTCAGCACCAGGAATGGCGTGTCGTTGGCGCGCAGTTCGGCGAGGAACTTGTCGGCGCCAGGGATGAGGTGGTCCTCGTGCACCAGCACGCCGTCCATATCGGTCAAGTAGGACAGGATCGGCTCGTCGTCTGCGTTCACGCGGCCATTATCCGCTATCGCTCAGCATCCGCCACGGCGGAAACATTTCGCCCCCTCGGCGGCGTTCTCCGCCGTGAAGATCATCCGCGCCGGGTCGTCGGCGCGGAGGGCGGCGGGGTTGACTACTGTCGATGACGGATCGCGATGGCGGCGAAACGAAACGCGAGGAGCGTGGCAGATGAGCGGACTCAAGCTCGGATACAAAGCATCGGCGGAGCAGTTCGGTCCCCGTGAACTCGTCGAGATCGCGGTGCTGGCCGAGGAACACGGCTTGGACAGCGCCACCGTGAGCGACCATTTCCAGCCCTGGCGGCACAAGGGCGGCCACGCGCCGTTCTCGCTGGCGTGGCTGGCCGCGGTCGGCGAGCGCACCGAGCGCATTCAGCTCGGCACGTCGGTGCTCACCCCGACGTTCCGCTACAACCCCGCGGTGATCGCGCAGGCGTTCGCCACCCTCGGCTGCCTGTACCCCGATCGCGTCATGCTCGGCGTCGGCACCGGTGAGGCGCTCAACGAGATCGCCACCGGGTACACCGGCGAATGGCCGGAATTCAAGGAGCGTTTCGCGCGCCTGCGCGAGTCGGTCGACCTGATGCGCGCCCTGTGGACCGGCGACCGCGTCGACTTCGACGGCGAGTACTACAAGACCGTCGGCGCCTCCATCTACGACGTGCCCAAGGGCGGGATCCCGATCTACGTCGCCGCGGGCGGCCCGCTGGTCGCGCGGTACGCCGGGCGCGCGGGCGACGGCTTCATCTGCACCTCGGGCAAGGGCATGGACCTCTACACCGAGAAGTTGATGCCCGCCGTCGCGGAGGGCGCGGCGAAGGCGGGGCGCAGCGCCGACGACATCGACCGGATGATCGAGATCAAGCTCTCCTACGACACCGATCCGGAGCTGGCCAGGGAGAACACCCGGTTCTGGGCTCCGCTGTCGCTCACCGCCGAGCAGAAGCACAGCATCACCGACCCGATCGAGATGGAGGCCGCCGCCGACGCGCTGCCCATCGAGCAGATCGCCAAGCGCTGGATCGTCGCCAGCGACCCCGACCAAGCGGTGGAACAGATCAAGCCCTACCTCGACGCGGGCCTCAACCACCTGGTCTTCCACGCCCCCGGCCACGACCAGCGCCGCTTCCTCGACCTCTTCCAGCGCGACCTGGCCCCCCGCCTCCGCGCGCTGGCCTAGACGTCCGCGAGTGGCACACCACGGAGAGGTCTTCTCGGCCGATGCCACGGTGGTGTGCCACTCGCGGGGTTACGCCCGGGGTTCCGCCCGGCGGAGGGCGAAGATGCGCAGGTCGCGGGTGGTGCGGGTGCGGTAGGCGGCGTAGGCGCCGGTGATGTCGACGAAGCGTTGGAAGATGGCGTCTTTGTCGGGGTCCGGGACCGGAGTCGCGGTGACCTGGATGCGCTCGCCCGCGATCGCCACCGTCGCGGTGGGGTTGGCCAGGAGGTTGGCGGTCCAGGCGGGGTGGTGCGCCTGGCCGAAGTTGCTGCCGATCACGTAGAGGGTGTCGCCGTCGTGCACGTACAGCAACGGCTGGGTGCGCGGCTGACCGGACTTGCGTCCGATGGTGGTGAGCAGAATGACCGGCGCGCCGATCGGGCCGAGCACGGTGTACTTCGCGCCGGTACGCTCCAAGACCGCCCGGTCCAGCGGGGTGAGCGCCCGAACGAGCCGGGAGCCGGCCTTCGTCGCCGCGAATCTGCTTGCCGCGCGAGCGAATAGGTTGGTCCGCGAACCCCACTGCCGATCCGGAAATTGCTCAGCCATGCCCGGACTATAGCGGCAGGGGAGCCCCGACCCCGGCGGCTTCGCGCCCGCAGCAGCACCCCCGCGGGTGACGATCGTCGCGCGGCGGGGTCCGGTTGCCGCTGGTTCACTAAGCTCTCGGACATGGCCGACAACGCTCCATCCGCCGTGTACATCGCCTCTCCCGAGGGCGACACCGGTAAGTCGACGGTGGCACTCGGGGTACTGCAGACGCTGTGCGCGACGACCGCGCGGGTCGGGGTGTTCCGGCCGATCACCCGCTCGACCACCGAGCCCGACTACATCCTGGAACTGCTGCTCGAGCACAGCACCGCGGACATCGACTACGCGCAGGCGGTCGGCACCACCTACGAGCAGGTCCACGCCGACCCGGACGCGGCGATCAGCGAGATCGTCCTGCGCTTCCACGAGGTCGCCAAGCTCTGTGACGCGGTGGTCGTGGTCGGCAGCGACTACACCGACGTGGCCAGCCCCAGCGAGCTGCGCTTCAACGCCAGGATCGCGGTCAACCTCGGCGCGCCGGTGTTGCTCGTGCTCCGCGGCGCGGGCCGCACGCCGGACGAGGTGAAGCAGCTGGCCGAGCTGTGCGCGTCGGAGCTGGCGCACGAGCACGCGCAGCTGGTCGCCGTCATCGCCAACCGTTGCGACCCGCAGCGGCTGGACGAGGTGGCCGCGGCGCTGGGCGGCTTCGACGTCCCGTCTTGGACGTTGCCCGAGGTCCCCTTGCTGATCGCTCCCACCATGGCCGAGCTGTGCGCCGCGATCGGCGGCGAGATGTACAGCGGCGACCCGGAATTGCTGCACCGCGAGGCGCTGAAGGTCATGGTCGGCGGCATGACGGCCGAGCACATCCTGGAACGGCTGACCGAGGGCGTGGTGGTGATCGCGCCTGGCGATCGGTCCGACGTGCTGCTCAGCGTCGTGAACGCGCACGAAGCGGAGGGCTTTCCGTCGCTGTCGGGCATCATCATGAACGGCGGCCTGCTGCCGCATCCCGCGATCGCCCGGCTCATGACCGGCCTGAAGCCCAAGCTGCCGATCCTCACCACCGAGCTCGGCACCTACGACACGGCGGGCGCCGCGTACCGCACCCGCGGCCGCATGTCCGCGGGCAATCCGCGCAAGGTGGACACCGCCCTGGCCCTGATGGAGCAACACGTCGACGGCGCGGAGTTGCTGCGGCGCATCGACGTTCCGCCCAGTCCGGTGGTCACGCCGCAGATGTTCGAGTACCAGCTCATCGAGCGCGCGCGGGCGGATCGCAAGCGCATCGTGCTGCCGGAAGGCGACGACGACCGCATTCTGCGCGCGGCGGGACGGGTGCTGCAGCGCAAGATCGCCGATCTGATCATCCTCGGCGACGAGACGACGGTGCGCGCCCGAGCCGCCGAACTCGGGGTGGACATCTCCGCCGCGCAGGTGCTGGACCCACGCGCCTCCGGCTACCTGGACGAGTTCGCCGCCGAATACGCCGAGCTGCGCAAACACAAGGGCATGACGCTGGAGCGGGCCCGCGAGACCGTCGCGGACATCTCCTATTTCGGCACCATGATGGTGCACAAGGGCATCGCCGACGGCATGGTCTCGGGTGCGGCGCACACCACCGCGCACACCATCCGCCCGTCGCTGGAGATCATCAAAACGGTGGACGGCGTCGCCACCGTCTCCAGCGTGTTCCTGATGTGCCTGGCCGACCGGGTGCTCGCGTACGGCGACTGCGCGGTCGTGCCCGATCCGACGGCGCAGCAGCTGGCCGATATCGCGATCTCGTCCGCGGCGACCGCCGAGCGTTTCGGCATCGAGCCCAGGGTCGCGATGCTGTCGTATTCCACCGGCGAATCGGGCAGCGGCGCGGACGTGGACAAGGTGCGCGTGGCGACCAAGCTGACGCGGGAACGCGCACCGCAGTTGCCGGTGGAGGGGCCGATCCAATACGACGCCGCGATCGAACCGACCGTCGCCGACGCCAAACTGCCCGATTCCGAAGTGGCCGGGCGCGCGACGGTATTCGTGTTTCCCGACCTCAATACCGGCAACAACACCTACAAGGCGGTGCAGCGCAGCGCGGGCGCGATCGCGATCGGCCCGGTGCTGCAAGGGCTGCGCAAGCCGGTCAACGACCTGTCCCGCGGCGCGCTGGTGGCCGACATCGTCAACACCGTGGCGATCACCGCCATCCAGGCGCAGGACAGCTGATGCGCGCCGGCGCCGCCGCGGCGCGTGCGCGTCGCGGAACAAGCGCGTCGTGATCGTGGTTGCCGAGCGAGTGCGACGCGAGCGCGCGACACAGGAGGCGTGATGAGCAAGACGGCCGAAGGCATGGTGCTGGTGATCAACTCCGGCTCATCGTCCATCAAATACCAGCTGGTGGACCCGGATTCGGGTGTGGTCGCGGCATCGGGCATGGTCGAGCGGATCGGCGAGGACGAAGGCGGGATCGAGCATCGCGCCGACGGCGAGACCACCGAGCGCCGCGAGCGGATCGCCGATCACGCCGCCGGGCTGCGACTGATCTTCGACACCTTCGCCGCGACGGGTCACGATCTGGTGCGCGAAGGCGTGCGTGCGGTCGGGCACCGGGTGGTGCACGGCGGCGAGGTGTTCTACCGGCCCACCCTGATCGACGACGGCGTGGTGGCCGCGATCAGCGAACTCGCGGCGCTGGCGCCGCTGCACAATCCGGCCAACGTCGCCGGGATCGAGAGCGCGCGGCAGCTGTTGCCGGGCGTGCCGCAGGTGGCGGTGTTCGACACGGCGTTCTTCCACGGCCTGCCCGCGGCCGCGAAGACCTACGCCATCGACGCCAAAGTAGCGGCGGCGCACGGCATCCGGAAGTACGGCTTCCACGGCACCTCGCACGAGTACGTGTCCGGCCGTGCCGCCGAGCTGCTCGGGCGCGATCCCGCCGAGCTGCGGCAGATCGTCTTCCACCTCGGCAACGGCGCGTCGGCGTCGGCCATCCGCGGCGGGCATCCGATCGACACCAGCATGGGCCTCACACCGCTGGAAGGCCTGGTGATGGGCACCAGGTCCGGTGATCTCGATCCCGGCATCGTGGCGCACCTGGCGCGGTCGGCGCACCTGGACATCGATGCGATCGACACACTGCTCAACCGGGATTCCGGGATCAAGGGCCTGTCCGGCGTGAACGACTTCCGCGAACTGCGCCGCCTCATCGACAGTGGCGACGAGGCGGCGCGGCTGGCCTACGACGTGTACATCCATCGGCTGCGGCGTTACCTGGGCGCGTACCTGATCGAACTCGGCGGCGTCGACGCGATCACCTTCACCGCAGGAGTCGGCGAGAACAGCCCGCAGGTGCGCGCGGACGCCCTGGCCGGTCTCGGCGGGTTCGGCATCGAGGTCGATCCGGCGGCCAATACCGCCGAAGACCGCGCCGCGCGGCGTATCTCCCCGCCCGGCGCGCAGGTCGCGGTGCTCGTGGTGCCGACCAACGAGGAACTGGCCATCGCACGCGCCGCGCGGCAGGTGGTCGACGGCTAGATCCAGGTCTTCGCGCGAATCGAGTTGGCCAGGTCGACGAGCGCGTAGCGATGCCTGCGGTTGGGCGCTCCGCGAGCCAGCGAGCGCAGGCCCGCTTCGGCGCCTGCTCGCAGTTCCCGTTCGGTGAACGCGGCGCCGAACAGCGTGGCATCGGGACGTTTCGGCGTGTTCCCCGCCTGCAGCCACGCCAGGGCCGCGCCGAGCACCAGCACCCGCATCTGCGCGGCGCGACTCTCGCCCGCGGGCAGGCTCAGCACGCGGGACGCCGAGATGTGCAGGGTCGCCTCGTCGAGTTCGGCCACCGGCTCGGCGGTGACCATGAGCAGCACGGCCGTCATCCGCGCGGTGGTGAAATGCCGCGACGCGGCGGGCACGGCGTCGAGCGCCCGCACGGCCTGGTCCACCCGCCCGTCCGCCGCCAGTTGCCTGGCCAGCCCGAAAGCGGCGCTCACCACGGTGCGGTCGGTGCGCCAGACGGTCTCGTAAGCCTGCTCGGCGTAACTGCGCCATTGTTCGGGGTCCGGCGAATCCCAATGCTGGAGGATCAGTTCGGCGGTAGCGGCGAGCGCCAGTTGCGGCGCGAGTTCGCCGGGGAGCACGCGGAAGACCTCGTCGAAGTCGGTGAAGGCGCGCTCGTACTCCCGGTCGAGCAGTTCGGCCATGCCTCGATACCAGCTCACTCGCCAATCGCGTTCCGGCAGTCGCGAGAGCAGGTCCAGGACCGTGGCGGACTCACGCAGATCGAGCCGCACCCGCGCCTCGGCGAGGGTGAGTTCCAGATCGAGCGACTTCGGGGCGTTGCCCGGATCGGCCTCGGCTCGCTCGCGTGCCTGCCGTAGCGCCTCCAGCGCGTGGGCGGGGTCGGGGTGCACGGCGGCCGAGAGCAGGGGGGCCGACGGATCGGCCGGGTCCAGCAGCGGAATCGGCAACGCCGCCGCCACGTCCGGGGCATCGAGCAAGCTGCTGCGGGGGCGGCCGTCGGTGTAGGCGTCGGTCTGGCTGATCAGTTCCTCGGTGCCGAAACTGGCCCGCGGCGGCGTGAAGACCGTGGACAGCTGCGGGTGCTCGGTGTCGGTCTCCTGGGCGAGGATCTCCCGCAGCACGCCCGACATCTGGGCGGACATCGCGCGGGCGGAGGGGAAGCGGCGCTGGGGGTCCGGGTCGGTGGCGCACAGCAGCAGACGATGGAAGCACTGGTAGCGGGCCAGCACGGGCTGATCGTCGGGCTCGGGCAGGCCGTCGAGATAGCGGCCGTGCTCCGAGGGCATGTTCAAGGTGAGCACGGCCAGCGTGCGTCCGACGGTGTAGATGTCGGAGGCGATGGTCGGGCCGGTACGCGCGATCTCGGGCGCTTGGAACCCCCTGGTGCCATACAGGTTTCCGTACGCTTCGATAGTGGCGACGGCCCCCAGATCGATCAGTTTGACCTGATCATCGGTGACCATCACGTTGTCGGGCTTGAGGTCGTTGTAGGTCAGCCCGGTCGAGTGCAGGTAGTCCAGCGCGGGCAGGATCTCCAGCAGGTAGGCGATCGCCTCGGTGACCGGCATGCGCTGCGGGCGTTCGTAGGAGTCCAGGATGTCGCGCAACGACCGGCCGCCCACGTACTCCATGACGATGTAGCCGACGGGCGTGCCGTCCGCGCCGGTGTGCTCGACGAAGTTGTAGATCTTGACGATGCTGGGATGCGCCACCTCGGCGAGGAATTGGCGTTCGGCCACGGCGACCGCCTGCGCTTCGGCGTCACCGGCGTGCAGCAGGCCCTTGAGCACCACCCAGCGGTCGCTGACATTCCGGTCGATCGCCAGATAGATCCAGCCGAGTCCGCCGTGCGCGATGCAGCCCTGGATCTCGTACTGCCCGGCCACCATGTCGCCCGGGTACAGCGTGGGCCGGAAATCGAAGGGCGCGTCGCAGGTCGCGCAGGTGCCCGCCGTGGTCGCGGGCCTGGTCGCCGTCGCCCGGCCGACCGGTTTGCCGCAGCGCCAGCAGAATCGCCTCCCCTCGGAGACCACCGCGTCGGTGAGGACGGCGTCGCGGGGATCGGCGGGCGTCACCGTCGGGATCGGCACCAGCCCCGCGCCCAGTCGCCGGACCGCCGGGCGGGTGCGCGCGGTGCGCACGCTGCGTCCGGAGGTGCGCTGCGGAGCCGACGCGGGTTCGGAGTCCGTGCGCCGCGTCTGGTCCGATGTTGCTGCGGTCGCCGGCTCGTGCGCAGCCGTGCCCTGGATATCCACCGCTTCCGGTGGCTGTTGGCGTCCGGTGGGATCGGGCGACCATGCGGCCGTGCTCGACGTCGCTTCCGGTCGGTTCGTCTGCGGTCGGGTCGCGTCCGAACCCGCCTCGGCTGCCGACTGTTGCGCGTCCTTGGACGACGCTTCGCGTTTCGCGTCCCGCGCGCTGTCCCGCGTGGCCGTGCCGTGCTGTTCCGTGCGGGTGCGGTGGCGTGGGTCATCGGTGTGGGATGCCGATTCCCCAGTGACGGGTGCGGCTTGGTGCGGCGTCGCCGGTGCGTCGTCGGTGGGCGGGGCCGATTTTCCGGCTTCGCGAGCGGCCTGGTTCGGGTTCGCCTGCGCGTCATCGGTGGGGGAGGTCGATTCCCCGGCGGCCGGGGCGGCTGGGTTCGGTATCGCCGGTGCGTCGTCGGGCGGGTCCGTGTCTTCGGCGCGGTTCCAGGCGACCGTGCCGAACGCGGTGGCCGCGCGACCGATCGGCGTGTATGTGGTGTGCTGGAGTTCTTCGGGCGCAAGAGGTTCGGCGTCGTCGATCCTTCCGCGCCGCCCCGTCCCCGCGGGGCGAGACCCCAGGTGGCGCGGGCTCGCGTGGTCTGCGCGCGGTGGTTCGGCCGCCTCCTGTCCCTGCTGTCGCCCGGCCGACGCGGTGGATTCACCCTCGCACACGGCGGCCGGGCCGGGCCCTCCCGCGGCGTTCTCGTCCGGGTCGGGCTCGGGGGCGGACCGTGTGTTCATCGGCCCGTCAATCCTGATAGGTAGGGGCGGGCGGAGCGGGGACGGGGCCGAGGACGGTGAGATATTTCTGGTACAGCCCGACCCAGGTGCCGTCGTTGCGGATGCGTTCCAGCGTGCCGTTGACGAAGCGCACCAGGTCGTCGTTGCCCTTGGTGATGCCGAGGCCGTACGGCTCCTCGCTGATGCTGGCGCCGACCAGTTCGGTGTACGGGTCCTGGGCGGCCAGGCCCGCGAGGATGGCATCGTCGGTGCTGACCGCGTCCACCTGGCGTTGTTGTAGCACGACCAGGCAGTCGGCCCAGCTCGGAACGGTGAGGATGGTCGCGGCGGGCTGGTTGCGGCGCATGTGCTCCAGCGACGTGGTGCCGGAGACGATGCAGACCCGGCGACCCGCCAGATCGGCCAGGCTGCGGATCCCGGAGTTCTTCACCGCGAGCACCCGTTGATTGGCGCGCAGGTAGACGGTGGAGAACGTGACCTTCTCGCGCCGCTCGCAATTGATCGTCATGGTCTTGGCGACCAGGTCGACGGTGCGGTTCTGCAACGCCGACTCCCGCTCGGCGGAGCCGAGGCTGCGGAACTCGATCAGATCCGGGCTGCCGAGCAGATCGCGGGCCACCTCCCTGGCGATATCGGCGTCGAAACCGACGATGGCGCCGGAGACCGGATCGCGGTAGCTGAACAGATTGCTGCCGGTGTCCAATCCGACCAGCAGCCTGCCCCGCGCCCGGATCGCGTCGATCGCGGGGCCACGCGCGCCCGCTCCGGTCGGACGCAGGCTCGCGGTCGGGTCCCCGCACCGCGACGCGCCCGGCGCAGGCGGGACCGGCGAATCGGTCAGCACCGGAACGGCCTTGGCCGGCAACGGGGGATCGGTGTATTTCGGCGTCTTGCTCGACACCGGCGCGCCGGTATCGCTCGCACAGCCGCTCGCCACCGTCACCACGACGAGGGCGGTCACCAGAATGCCGCGCGCGGATCTCATCGGTACTCCCGAAGCCGGGGCCAGATGCCCAGTCCGACATAGCCTGCCGCCAGAATGCCGAGCACCATCGCGCCCGCGCCCAGGAAGTCCAGGATGCGAGCGGCATGGGAGATCTTGTCCCGCAGCGTGTCCCTGGTCGCGGCGACGCCTTGCTCGAGCGAACGGTCCAGCGCCTCCACCTGCACGGTGACGTCCGCCGAGCCGGGGCCGGTCGCCACCACGGCCGCGCTGTTGAAATCGCCCTTGGCCAGCGCGTCGTTCATGCGCTGGTGCGCCACGCGCCAGCGCGCCAGCGCCGGTACGGCATTGCGCATCTCGTTCGCCGCGGGGGCGGAGCCCGGGTAGTTGCCGATCAGATCGGCCAGCCGTTCGATGTTCGCGTCGTAGGTGCGGTCGTAGTCGCCGGTCGCGTCGCGGCGCACCAATTTCAAGGTCTCCGCGGCCCGGGCCTGCTGCACCAGGATCCGGCTCTCGGTCAAGCGCGAGGATGGCACCGCGCCGTCGTCACGGGCGCTGATCATCGCCGCCGCCGACACCGAGCCCGCGATCACCGTCCAGGCCAGCAGGATCAGCATGGCCACCGACGCGAGCACCAGGCCGGGGTTGAGCACCCGCCGCCAGCGGCGCGCCAGATCACGCTGAACCCAGACCAGCACGCCGAGGGTGAGCAGCAGCAGGCCGATCGCCGACCAGGGCGGCCGCACGTGGTTGCGCTGCGCCGTGGTGACCGCCGCCGAGCGATGATTGTGCAGTTCCTCGGCCATCGGCAGCAGCTTGGTCTGCATCTGGTTGGACGCCTCGCTCAAATACGCGGCGCCGACCGGATACCCGCTGCGGTTGTTCGTCCGTGCGGTTTCCACCAGACCGGAGTACACCGGCAGGCCGGTGACTATGCCGGTGCGCAGCCGGGCATCCGGATCGGTCGCCGCGTCGGATTGGGTCACCAATTCCGCGGCTGCTTCGCCCATCGCCTGGGTGTAGCGATCGCGCACCGCTTGTGGTTCCAGCCCGCCCGCGATGAAGGCGGTGCTCGCCGCGGCGTCGGCGATCGACAGCGAGGTGTAGAGCCGCAGCGCCGAGTGCGCGTCCGGTTCGGTGTCCCGCAGCAACACGTCGAGGTCGTGCTGTCGATCACCGACCGTCCCCGCGGTGACGGAGCCCGCGGCCAGGCACAACCCGATGAGCAGCAGTCCGAGCGCGATCAGCCGTCCCGGTGAGGAATTGGCGAACGAACGCAGATTGGCCAGGTCGAGACGTTCGCGCACCACCGCGACGCTCAGGCCGCCCGGATCGTCCCGACCGGCGGGCTCTGGCGCGGACGACGGCCGGAGTTCGGCCGTCGTCGGCTCGGAGCTAGCCATGTCCACCTCCCCAGTTTGGGCCGCGTACGCGGATTTCTCGACGGCTGGACCGGATATCCGATCGATCCGTGCGTGTTGGTGCGGAGTTTATTGTGGTCGTACGGGCGCCGCGGCGTGTGAAACACCCCCGATTGGGAGGAGAAGGCGCTGCCACGGCTGGACGAGGATGGGTAGGACATGCGTGGTGACGGTGACGGGTGGTCGCATGGCCCGGACGGACTGCGGCACTGGGGGCGCTTCGGCGCCGCCGGACTGCTCCTGCGCGCTCCGCTGGCCGGTGGCGGTTCGGCGGTGCTGCTGCAACACCGCGCTCCGTGGAGTCATCAAGGCGGCACCTGGGCGTTGCCCGGCGGCGCGCGGGACAGTCACGAGACGCCGGTGCACGCGGCGGTCCGCGAGGCGTGGGAAGAGGCGGGCATCGATCCCGCCGACGTCCGGGTGCGCGGCGAGCGGGTGACGGCGTCGGCGCTGAGCGGCTGGACCTACACCACGGTCGTCGCCGACGCGGTGATGACCCTGCCGACCAGCAGCAATCGCGAGAGCCTCGAGCTGGCCTGGGTTCCGGAGGACGAGGTCGAGGCCCGTCCGCTGCACCCCGGTTTCGCCGCGTCCTGGCCCACCCTGCGCGCCGCGCCCGCGCGGGTGCTGCTCGCCGAGCTCGGCGACGATCGAGCCGTCGCCGCCGCGCTGCCGCGCACGCTCGACCTCGCCGATCTCGGTTTCGTTTGGCTGCACTCGGATCCGGGCGGGCCCGGCGATTACGCCAGGATCGTCGACGAGCCCGGCGCGCAGGCCGCGGAGCCCGCGTCGAACGGGAACACGGCCGTGGAGACCGCGCTCTCGTTCACCCGAGGACAGGTGCTTTCCTGACCGTGGCGCTCACCCGTTCGCCAGCAGCGCCGTCTTGAGTTCGCGCGCCGCGGCTTCCGGATCTCGCGCCTCGGTGATCGCGCGCACCACGACGACCCGCTTCGCTCCGGCTTCCAGCACCTGCGCGAGGTTGTCGGCGTTGATCCCGCCGATCGCGAACCAGGGCCGGGTGGGATGGGCGTCGGCGGTGGAGCGGACCAGCTCGGGGCCCGCCGCCTGCCTGCCGGGTTTGGTCGGGGTCGCCCAGATGGGACCGGTGCAGAAGTAATCGATGTGCTCATCGATCGCGGCGAGTCCGGCCTGCGCGCGATTGTGCGTCGATCGTCCGATCACCACGTCGGGCCCGAGGATCCGGCGCGCGTACCACGGCGGCAGGTCGCCCTGCCCGAGGTGCAGCACGTCGGCGGTCGCGGCCAGCGCGATGTCGGCGCGATCGTTCACCGCGACCAGCCCGCCGTGCCTGCGCGCGGCGGCCTTCAGCTCGGCCAGCGCGCCGAGCTCGGCCCTGGCCTCCAACGGGCCGAACTTGGCCTCGCCCGGTGATCCTTTGTCCCTGAGCTGGATGATGTCGACTCCGCCTGCGAACGCGGCCTCGGCGAACTTCGCCAGATCGCCCTTCTCCCGGCGGGCGTCGGTGCACAGATACAGCCGCGCGTTCGCCAGACGCTCCCGCGGCGAGGCGGGTCGATTGGGGTGGGAGGGTTGCACGCCTTCGACCGTAGCCGCGCTACCGTGGGGATGCGAAACAGGAGGCAGGTGGATCGGATGCGGACTCTGGCCGTCGTCGGTGGCGGCGCCATCGGGCTCGCCGTGGCCGGGCGGGCCGCCGAGGCCGGTTGGTCGGTCACGCTGTTCGATCCGGCGATCGCGACCGGGGCCTCCTGGGTGGCGGGTGGCATGCTCGCGCCGCTGTCGGAGGGCTGGCCCGGCGAGGACCGGGTGCTCGAATTCGGCGCGGCGTCGCTGGCCCGCTGGCCGGAGTTCGCCGCCCGACTCGCGGCGGCGACCGGCGTCTCGGTCTTCGTGGCGGACGAGACCATGACCCTCGCGCTGGACGCGGCCGACGCGGCCGACTTGCGCACGGTGGCCGACTGGGTCGGCGCGCGCGGGCACGAGCTGCGGCTGCTCGACCGTGCCGGGGTGCGCGAGCTGGAACCCGGCCTGGCCAGGACGGTGCGCGCCGCGCTGCTGGCGCCCGCCGAACCCGCGATCGACAATCGCAAGCTGGTCGCCGCGCTGCGGCAGGCGGCGGAGGCAGCGGGCGTCGTGGTGCGCGCGCAGTCCGTAGACTCGCTGACGGAACTTCCGCACGACCAGATCGTGCTGGCCGCGGGCGCCGTATCGGCCCGGTTGTGGCCGGAGCTGCCGGTCCGCCCCGTCAAGGGCGAGATCCTGCGCCTGCGGCACCGGCCGGGCGTCGCTCCCGCGCCGCGCCGGGTGATCCGGGCCAGGGTGCACGGGCGCGCGGTGTACCTGGTGCCGCGCGGCGACGGGATCGTCGTCGGCGCCACGCAGTACGAGGCGGGTTTCGACACCGCGGTCACCGTCGCGGGCGTACGCGACCTGATCGCCGACGCGGAGGCGGTGTTCCCCGGCATCGGCGAATACGAGCTCGCCGAGGCGAGCGCCGGTTCCCGGCCAGGCAGCCCGGACAACCTGCCGCTGATCGGCAGGCTCACCGACCGGATCATCGCGGCCACCGGGCACGGCCGCAACGGCATGCTGACCATGCCGCTCACGGTGGACGCGGTGGCGGGCCTGCTCGGCGGGGCAACGCTGCCCGAAGCGGAAGTAGCCGACCCGCAACGCTTTTCGACGACTGTAGGAGGAATACGATGACGCTGTCATCCGTCCCCATCGGTGTCACGGTGAACGGCGAGGAGCACGAGTTCGCCGAGTCGCTGACCGTGCGCGAGTTGCTGGAACGCCTCGAATTGCCGTGCCGGGGCGTCGCGCTCGCGGTGGACGGAGCGGTGTTCCCCAAGTCCCGCTGGGACGAACCGGTCGGGCGCGGCTGGCAGATCGAGGTGCTGACGGCGGTCCAAGGTGGCTGAGGCTGCGGCGGCGTCCGCGCATGCCCCACTGCGGATCGCCGACCGGGAGTTCGGTTCCCGCCTGATCATGGGCACCGGCGGCGCGGAGAACCTCGCCGTCCTGGAAGAGGCGCTGATCGCCTCCGGCACCGAGTTGACCACCGTGGCCATGCGGCGCATCGACGCCGCGGGCGGCACCGGCGTACTGGACCTGCTGAAACGACTGGACATCGCGCCGCTGCCGAACACGGCGGGCTGCCGCACCGCGGCAGAGGCGGTGCTCACCGCGCAGCTGGCCCGTGAGGCGCTGGACACCAACTGGGTGAAGCTCGAGGTGGTCGCCGACGAGCGCACCCTGCTGCCCGACCCGGTCGAACTGCTCACCGCCGCCGAACAGCTCGTCGACGACGGGTTCGTCGTGTTGCCCTACACCAACGACGACCCGGTGCTGGCCCGCCGCTTGGAAGAGGCGGGTTGCGTGGCGGTGATGCCGCTGGGCGCGCCCATCGGCACCGGTCTCGGCATCGGCAATCCGCACAACATCGAGATGATCGTCGCCGACGCGAACGTTCCGGTCATCCTGGACGCGGGCATCGGCACCGCCAGCGATGCCGCCCTCGCCATGGAACTCGGCTGCTCGGCGGTGTTGCTCGCCACCGCCGTGACCCGCGCGAAGCGCCCCGAGCTGATGGCCGCGGCCATGGCCGACGCGGTGCGCGCCGGTTACGCGGCGCGCTTGGCCGGACGAATCCCGAAACGGTTCTGGGCCCAGGCGTCGTCCCCGGCGCTGTGAGGCGTCGAGTCGAGTCGCCGACGCCGGGTTCGGGACTCAGCCGTTGACGAAGGCGAGGTTCGTCGCGTCGTAGCGGTCGCCCGCGATCTGCTCCGGCGGGGCGGCGGCCTCGATGGCGGCGAGGTCGTCGGCGGACAGGTCGATGGTCAGCGCGGCGAGGTTCTCCTCCAGGTAGCGCTGCCGCCTGGTGCCGGGAATCGGCACTACGTCCTCGCCGCGGTGCTGCACCCAGGCCAGCGCGAGCTGCCCTGCGGTGACGCCCTTCTCGGCGGCGAGTTCGTTCAGCTTCGCGACGATCGCCAGGTTCCGTTCGAGGTTGCCGTCGGCGAAGCGCGGCTGGCTGCGCCGCACATCGTTGTCCGCCAGAGCGTCCACCGAGCTGTACCGGCCGGTCAGGAACCCGCGCCCGAGCGGGGAGAACGGAACCACGCCGATACCGAGTTCGCGGCAGACCGGGACGATTTCCGTCTCCAGGTCGCGCGTCCACAGGGACCACTCGCTCTGCAACGCGGCGATCGGATGCACCGCGTGCGCGCGCCGAATGGTGTCCGCGCTCGCCTCCGACAGCCCGAGGTGCCGGACTTTTCCTTCCCGCACCAGTTCGGCCATCGCGCCGACGGTCTCCTCGATCGGCACCTGTGGGTCGACCCGGTGCAGGTAGTAGAGGTCGATGTGGTCGACGCCGAGCCTGCGCAGCGAAGCCTCGCATGCCTGTCGCACGTAGACGGCGTCGCCGCGGATGCGGGTGGGCTCGCCCAAGCGGTTGGCGAAGCCGAATTTCGTGGCGAGCACCACGTCGTCACGGCGCCCGGCGATCGCCCGCCCGATCAACTCCTCGTTGTGCCCGGCGCCGTAGAAGTCGGCGGTGTCCAGCAAGGTGACCCCCAGGTCGAGGGCGTGGTGCAGCGTCGCGATCGATTGCTCGTCGTCCGCGGCGCCGTATGCGTGGCTCATACCCATGCACCCGAGACCCTGCGCCGATACCGCCAACTCGCCGAGCTGCCGCCTGCGAATGTCGCTCATACTGCTACCTCCTGCACTCGAATCCGTCGCCCCCGACGCTAAAAGCTGGAGTGCGCTCCATGTCAAACCCCGTATCGATTCCCGCGAGTGGCACATGGTGGAGACCCTTCTCGCGCTTCGCCGCAACCATGTGCCACTCGCGGCCGCTACGCGCGAGCCGGGCGGCGTTGGTGGCGGGTGCGGGCTAGTTCGTAGGCGGTGTGGAGAAGGGTGCGGGCGGGTTCGGCGGTTCGGGGGCCGGGGTTGATGACTGCCAGCCACGCGGCGGATGCGTAGACGGGGTGGGGGAGCACCGTGTCTACCGCGCTGGGATCGGCCGGGGTGGGGTGTTCGCGGGGGGTGTGGCCGGTCCAGTGGGTGAAGGCCTCTTTACCTGCGGCGATGTTGACGCGGAACGTGTTCGGGCGGTTGAGATCGGAACTCTCGTCGCCGGGGTAGTTCTTCGTGACGATCGTCGCGAAGGGTTGGGTCGCCTTCGGCACCACGCCGTCTGGTGAGTAGTAGAAGAACGTATCGCCCCAGCTGATTTCGGGGGAGCCGTCGCCGGGGCCTGGGCGCAGTGTCAGGACGCCCTCTAGGCCGGATACGAAGGCGATGATCTCTTCGATGGTCATGGCATCCAGCGTTTCATTGAAGTGCTTGTGGAGACTTCGACGCGGATATGCCGCAATATGGAGTGTCAACTCTCAACTGGCTGATGCATGCCGAGTCGGGCAGCCCGAGGCTCGGCGGCCTCACCGGGGCGGCACGGCCGCGGATCGAGCGTTCCTGGAGGCTGCTGGATGGAAGAACGCGGGGTTCCTTTCGCCCCGTTCCTGCGCACGGCCGATGTGGCGCGGCGGGCCGGGTATTCCGTGCAGCAGATACGCAACCTCGAACGCGACGGGGTCCTGCCCACGGCGATGCGCACTGCCACCGGCTATCGCAGATACGGCGAGGTGCATGTGCGGTCCGCGCTCGCCTATCGGGCGCTGGCGGCGGGCGTCGGTCCGGTGGAGGCGAAGCGCATCGTCCGCGCCGCCCACGAGGAACCGTTCGCCCAGGTGCTCGCCCTGCTCGACGCGGCACATGCCCGGCTGGACCGGGAGCGCGCCGATCTGGCCTTGGCGAAGCGGGCGGCGGAGGTGATCTCCGCCGAACCGATCGCCGACGTGCGGCCATCGGACGCGATGAGCGTCGCCGAACTCGCCGCCGCGCTGGGAGTGCGCCCGTCGACACTGCGGCATTGGGACGCGGAGGGACTCGTCGTCCCGGATCGCGCGACCCCGCAGGGCACGCGACGGTACTCGCCCGCCCAGGTCAGGGATGCCAGGATCGTCCATCAGCTGCGCAGGGCCGGATACCGCGTCGACACGCTGAAGACCTTGATGCCCGATCTGCCGCGCGGCCACCGAACCGATGACGTGGAGGCGGCGCTGGCGGCCCGGGACGCGAGCATCACGGCACGCTCCCGCGCCCTGCTCGACGCGGCCGCCGCGCTCGCCGGCGTGCTCGCGCTGTAAACGTCCCACGGCCCTGCCGCGATCCTGTTTACAGAGGATTTGCTCGAACGGCGCTGCCAGGATCTTCCAAGCTGCGGCAAGGTCGCTCCCCCATCCTGACGAAAGGGTCGTCTCGACCGGGAGACAGCATCTGCGCAGTGAGAACGTAAATGGGAAGCGGGACCGACCATGGGCGTGCTGATAGTGATGATCTTCGTGTCGGTCGTCGTGCTGATGGCCGTGGTGATTCCGCTGTCGATTCGAGCCGAGAAGTCCCGTAAGGCGGCCATCCGGCAGTGGGCTGCGGCGAACGGATGGACGTTCGCCGAGTCCGGCCGCGCCCAGTGGACCGCGCGCTTACCCGGCCACAACTCGCGCGGGCTCGGCGTGATCCTGAGCCGGCAACTCGGTGGCCGCTGGGTGACGGTGGCGGAGTACTCGTACCGGACGACGTCGTCGAGCAGTTCCTCGACGACCGGCACCACCACGACCACGACCACCACCCATCACTTCGTCGTGGCGCTCGTCCTGCTCGATCGGATGTATCCGCCGATCGGGGTGGTTCCCCGCGGCCTGCTGTCCCAGATGGGACGCGCCCTTTTCGGGGACAAGCCGACGGCGACGGGCAACGCCCTGTTCGACTCGCAGTACAAAGTCGTCACCGCTGATCCGGGCTGCGCGAAAGCACTGCTGGGTCCGCCGCTGATCGGCGCGCACGTCGCCAGGGCGGTCCCGCCGTGGACCCTCGCCGGGGCCGAGCTGCTCACCTACGTTCGAACGTCGGGAGCGCTGCGCGATCCGACCACGATCCCCGGTTACGTCGCGCCACTGCTCCATGTCGCCGAACTGCTCGGCCGCCGGGACATCGACCTCGCTCGAGCACACGAACTGCGCTGACCGGCGCTACGACCATCCCGGTATGGGACCCCACGCCCCTTAGGGGTGCCCGATTCCTCCCCTCATCCTCGAGGATGATCCAACTCGGCACTAATTACCGACGCGCGCGCCGGTGATTTGCGGAATGCTGGGCGGCATGATCGAGCTGAAAGGCCTCACCAAGCACTACGGGCAGACCGTAGCGGTGCAGGATCTGACCTTCACCGTTCGACCGGGGCAGGTGACAGGCTTCCTCGGACCGAACGGCGCGGGCAAGTCGACCACCATGCGCATGATCCTCGGGATGGACAAGCCGACCGCGGGCACCGCCTTGATCAAGGGCAAGCCGTACCGGGAGCTGGACCATCCGCTGCGCACCGTCGGGGCGCTGCTGGACGCCAAGTGGGTGCATCCGAACCGCTCGGCGCGGGCTCACCTGGAGTGGATGGCCGCATCCAACGACATCCCGAAGTCCCGGGTGGAGGAGGTGCTGCGGCTGGTCGGCCTGTCCGAGGTGGCCGGCAAGTCCGCGGGCGGCTTCTCGCTCGGCATGTCGCAGCGGCTCGGCCTGGCCGGCGCGCTGCTCGGCGACCCGGAGGTGCTGCTGTTCGACGAGCCGGTGAACGGCCTCGATCCGGAGGGCATCCTGTGGATCCGCCGGTTCATGCAGCGGCTGGCCGCCGAGGGGCGCACGGTGCTGGTCTCCAGCCACCTGCTGTCGGAGATGGCGCAGACCGCCGAGCACCTGGTGGTGATCGGGCGCGGCAAGCTCATCTCCGACTCCACCACCCAGGAGTTCATCGAACGCGCCTCCGAACAGTCGGTGCGGGTGCGCAGCCCGCAGCTCGACCAGCTGCGCAGCGTGCTCACCTCCAACGGCATGACCGTCCGCGAGGACGGCGCGGGCGCCGACGGCCCCGCGCTCATGGTGGCGGGCGTGTCCAGCGACGCGGTGGGCAAGCTGGCCGGCGAACACAACATCACGCTGTTCGAGCTGGCCCCGCAGCGCGCGTCGCTGGAAGAGGCGTTCATGCGGATGACCGGCGGCGCGGTGGAGTACCACGGCGAAGGTTTCGATTCGCCGGGAGCGACGGGCCCGCAGGCGGCAGCCGGCGTAACCACGAAGGGCCCCGCGGACGGCGGCTCCTACACAGCGATGGGAGGTGCGCTCTGATGGGCGTGCTGGCAGCGGAACGAATCAAGCTCACCTCCACCAGGTCGCCTTGGTGGTGCTCGGCGATCGTCATCGCCCTCGCGCTCGGCATGGCCGCCCTGCTCGCCTCGGTGGCGCGCGCGTCCTACGGCACCGAAGGCGCGATCGACCTGACGGTCTCCACCGCGGTGGTCGGGGTCAGCGGCTTCGGCGTGATGGTCCTGATGATCATGGCCACCCTGTCCGTGACCAGCGAATATCGCTTCGGCATCATCCGGACGACGTTCCAGGCGACGCCGGACAGGACCAAGGTCATCCTGACCAAGGCCGGGCTGGTCAGCGTCTACGGCGCGGTGCTGACCCTTGCCTTGGCGCTGCTGGCCTACGTGGTCGCCAAGGCGATCAGCGGCCCGGACGCGGGCGTGGCCCTCACCCTGTCCAGCGCGGCCGACTGGCGCGAGGTCTACGCCATCCCGATCTACGCGTTCCTGTGCGTGCTGCTCGCGGTCGGCGTCGGCGTGCTGGTGCGGCAGTCCGCCGCCGCGATCTCGCTGATCGTGCTGTGGCCGCTGCTCATCGAGGGGCTGCTCGGCGCGTTCGGCAGCTTCGGGCGCAACGTCACCCCGTTCCTTCCTTTCGCGAACGCGAACCGTTTCATGAGCGCCTCGCCGTCCACGGCCAACTGGCATTGGGGGCCGTGGGGCAGCCTGCTGTATTTCACCGTCTTCGTCGCGATCGTCTTCGGCGCTGCCCTGGTCGTGGTGAACCAGCGGGACGCTTGAGGCGAGTCCCCCTGACGACCCGAGTCGCCCTCCCTCGCCACTCGGGTTGACGGGGCGCCGACCTTGTCGGGAGGTCCGGCGCTCCCGCCACCGCCCGTCACTGCCCGGCGGACGGTGCCATGATCGGCCCGGTGCGACTGCTCGCGCCGGGCCGATCATGCGTGTGAACATCGAGGAAACTATGCCGCTCGGCGCTTTCGAGACCCCTTCTCACCCGAGTAGCGTCGGTGCAGCAACCAGCTCGTTATCCAACGCCGGGCCCGACGACGTGCTCGCTGAGGTTCGTAGCGGAGGGGCGCATGGTGTTGATCGGTGACCTGCCGACGTCCGATCGGCTGAGATACCCTCTGGGCGTGAGTGAAACACCTTCCGGCGGCGCCGAGCCGGGGCCGGGGCCGGAGGCCGATGGAGGCGTACCGCCCGAGGTGGTCATTCCGTTGGAGCCGTCCGATGCGGAAGATGCTCCCCGCCGTTCCGCCGGATTTCGCCGCGGTCAGATATCCGCGCTGGTGAGCGCGGCGAATCAACGGGCGGATCTGATCGGCGTGCTGCGGAAGGCGCGTCAGCAGCTGCCGGGGGACCCCGCTTTCGGCGACCCGCTGTCGGTTTCCGGGCCCGGCGGCGCGCGAGCGGTCGCCCGCGCGGCGGACAAACTGGTCGGCGACTCCCCGAGCGCCGCGCGCGAGATCGGCTTCGGCGCCTTGCAGGTCTGGCAGGCCGCCCTGGAGCGGATGGGACGCGGCAGAGGTAGCCAAGAAGTAACTGTCATGTTCACCGATCTGGTGGCCTTCTCGCGCTGGTCGCTGTCGGCCGGTGACGAGGCCACCCTCGAACTGCTGCGCAAGGTCGCCAAGGCCATCGAGCCGCCGATCGCCGAGCGCGGCGGACACGTGGTCAAGCGCATGGGCGACGGCTTGATGGCGGTGTTCCCCTCGGCGGACCGGGCGGTGCGCGCCGCCGTGAGCGCCAAGCGCAATCTGGCCGACGTGCAGGTGCGCGGCTACACCCCGCAGATGCGGATCGGTTTGCACACCGGTTCCCCGCGCGAGATCGGAGGCGACTGGCTCGGGGTGGACGTCACCATCGCGGCCAGGGTCATGGAAGCGGGCGGCAACGGCAACACCATGCTTTCGGAGTCCACGTTGCAGGCGTTGCGGCCGGAGACGCTGGCGGAACTGGGCCTTGCGGTCAAGCAGTACCGGCGCAGCTTCTTCGCCGCCCCGCTCAACGGCGTCCCCGATGACCTGCGCATCTTCCGGTTGTCGAAGGGCTGACCGGCTGCCTCGCTCGGCCTACCCCAGCCACCAGGCGAGCGCGCCGCCCGCCGCGAGGACGGCGCAGACGGCGAGCGCGATGGACAGCGGCCGGGCCGTCTTCCAGGTGGTGTAGACGCCGCCGAGCAGGAAGCCCGACAGGGCGAACAGAACTATCACGGTGACGTCGCTGGACACGGTGCCATCTTGCTCCAGCCCGCTCGATCACCCGGCGGCCGGGGCGGGCAGTAGTAATTAACAATCACGCATGCTTGCTTTTTTCTTGCCCCGGTGTGATGCTGGTCGCGGAACGCGGACTTCACGGGTGCGGCATGCGGCCCATCCTGCCGGTTCGCCGCACAGGAGGCATTCCCGCTGATGAGTATGCTGGCCGCCGACCCGGACGTGCTCCGGATCGGCAATTGTTCCGGCTTCTACGGCGATCGGCTCGGCGCCATGCGCGAGATGCTGGAAGGGGGACAGCTCGACGTCCTCACCGGCGACTACCTCGCCGAACTCACCATGCTGATCCTCGGCCGGGACCGGATGAAGGACCCGGACCTCGGCTACGCCAAGACCTTCGTCAAGCAGATCGAGGACTGCCTCGGCCTCGCGCTCGAACGCAACGTGCGCATCGTGGCGAACGCGGGCGGCCTGAACCCGGCGGGTCTGGCGCAGCGTTTGCGCAAGGTCGCCGCCGATCTCGGACTGGACGCGAAGATCGCGCACGTCGAGGGCGACGACCTGGTGGCGCGGGCCGGCGACCTCGGCTTCGGCGCGCCGCTGACCGCCAACGCCTACCTCGGCGCGTGGGGCATCGTCGAATGCCTGAACGCGGGCGCGGACATCGTGGTCACCGGCCGGGTCACCGACGCGTCGGTGATCGTCGGCCCGGCCGCCGCGCACTTCGGCTGGGGCCGAACGGATTACGACCGCCTGGCCGGCGCAGTGGTGGCCGGGCACGTCATCGAGTGCGGCACCCAGGCCACCGGCGGCAACTACGCCTTCTTCACCGAACTCGCCGATCTGGGCAGGCCGGGCTTCCCGATCGCGGAGATCCGCGCCGACGGCAGCAGCGTCATCACCAAGCACGCGGGCACCGGCGGCGCGGTCACGGTGGACACGGTCGAAGCCCAGCTCATGTACGAGATCCAGGGTGCGCGCTACGCCGGGCCCGACGTCACCTCCCGCCTGGACACCATCCGGCTCGATCAGGACGGCCCCGATCGGGTGCGGATCAGCGGCGTCACCGGTGAGGCCCCGCCGCCCCGGCTCAAGGTCTCGCTGAACACCCTCGGCGGGTTCCGCAACGAGATGGAATTCGTGCTCACCGGTCTGGACATCGAAGCGAAAGCGGAACTGGCCCAGCGGCAGCTGGAGTCCTGGCTGCCGGCCCGCCCCGCCGAACTGACCTGGACCCTGGCCCGCCTGGACCGCCCGGACGCCGAAACCGAGGAGCAGGCCAGCGCGCTGCTGCGCTGCGTCGTCCGCGACCCGGACCCGAACAAGGTCGGGCGCGCGTTCTCCAACGTCGCGGTGGAACTGGCGCTGGCCAGCTACCCGGGATGCAGCTTCACCACCTTGCCCGGCAACGGCTCTCCCTATGGCGTGTTCACGCCGGGCTTCGTCGACGCCGCCGAAGTGCCGCACACGGCGGTGCTGCCGGACGGCGCCCGCGTCGAGATCGCCCCGGCGACGGAGACGGCCGAACTCGCCGCCGTCGCCGAGCCGCCCGCCCCGGAACCGCTGCCGGCCGGGGAAACCCGCCGCGTGCCGCTGGGAACCATCGCGCTGGCCCGCAGCGGCGACAAAGGCGGCGACGCGAATGTCGGCGTGTGGGTACGCACCGACGAGCAATGGCGCTGGCTGGTGCACACGCTCACCGTCGAGCGCGTCAAAGAACTCCTGCCGGAAGCCGCTTCGCTGACCGTCACCCGGCACGTCCTGCCCAACCTGCGGGCGCTGAACTTCATCATCGAAGGCCTGCTCGGTCAGGGCGTGGCGTATCAGGCCCGCTTCGACCCGCAGGCCAAGGGACTCGGCGAATGGCTGCGGTCTCGTCACCTCGACATTCCAGTGGAGCTTTACGCATGACCGGTCAGGCCCGGAGGCGGCAGCTCGCTTCACCACGCAGGGCCCCCGGTCATGCGAGAAAGGACACCGCATGACGAAACTCTGGGAAACGCCGGAACGACGCGAATTGCGTTCCACAGTGCGTGGATTCGTGGAACGCGAGATCCTGCCGTACCTCGGCGGCTGGGAGCGCGCCGGGGAGATCCCGCGCGAGCTGCACAAGAAGGCGGGCGCGCTCGGCCTGCTCGGCGTGCAGTTCCCGGAATCCGCGGGCGGTTCCGGCGGCGACGGTGTGGACGCGATGATCGTCTGCGAGGAGATGCACCAGGCCGGCGCGTCCGGCGGGCTGTTCGCCTCCCTGTTCACCTGCGGCATCTCCGTGCCGCACATCATCGCCTCCGGCGACGCCGAACAGATCGAGCGTTGGGTGAAGCCGACGCTGGCGGGGGAGAAGATCGGTTCGCTCGCGATCACCGAGCCCGGCGGCGGCTCCGACGTCGGGCACCTCACCACCACCGCGCGCCGCGACGGCGACCACTACATCGTCAACGGAGCCAAGACCTACATCACCTCCGGCGTGCGCGCCGACTTCGTGGTCACCGCGGTGCGCACCGGCGGACCAGGCTCCGGCGGCATCTCGCTGCTCATCGTGGACAAGAACACTCCCGGCTTCACGGTCAGCCGCAAGCTGGACAAGATGGGCTGGCTGGCCTCCGACACCGCCGAGCTGTCCTACGTCGACGTCCGGGTGCCGGTGGAGAACCTGGTCGGCCCGGAGAACTCCGGCTTCTACCAGATCGCGGGCGCGTTCGTCAGCGAGCGCGTCGGCCTCGCGGTGCAGGCGTACTCCAGCGCGCAGCGCTGCCTCGACCTGACCCTGGAGTGGGTGCGCAACCGCGAGACCTTCGGCCGCCCGCTGATCAGCAGGCAGGCGGTGCAGAACACGGTCACCGAGATGGCGCGGCGCATCGACGTCGCGCGCGTCTACACCCGTGACGTGGTGCAGCGCAGCGCCGAAGGCGAGACCGACCTGATCGCCGAGGTGTGCTTCGCGAAGAACACCGCGGTGGAAGCGGGCGAATGGGTCGCCAACCAGGCCGTCCAGCTCTTCGGCGGCCTCGGCTACATGCGCGAATCCGAGATCGAGCGCCAGTACCGTGACATGCGCATCCTCGGCATCGGCGGCGGCACGACCGAAATCCTGACCGGACTGGCGGCGAAGCGATTGGGGTACCAGTCATGACCATCCTGCGCAGCGCCTTGGACACCGCGGCCCCCGAATACGAGGCGGCGGCCGACGCCATGACGGCCAAGCTCGCCGAGGTCGAGGCGGAGTTCGCCAAGGCCATCGCGGGCGGCGGGCCGGACAAGCTGGCCAGGCATCGCAAGCGCGGCAAGCTGACCGCGCGCGAACGCATCGAACTGCTCGTCGACGAGGACTCGCCGTTCCTGGAGTTGTGCCCGCTGGCGGGTTGGGGCGGCGAATTCCACGTCGGCGGCAGCACCATCGCGGGCATCGGCATCGTGGAGGGCGTCGAGTGCATGATCGTCGCGCCCGACCCGACCGTGCGCGGCGGCACCTCGAACCCGTGGACGCTGCGCAAGACGTTGCGGATCAACGACATCGTGCGGGAGAACCGGCTGCCGGTGATCTCGCTGGTGGAATCCGGCGGCGCGGATCTGCCCACGCAGAAGGAGGTCTTCGTCCCCGGCGGCCGGATGTTCCGCGACCTCACGCAGGCGTCGGCGGCGGGCATCCCGACCATCGCGCTGGTGTTCGGCAACTCCACCGCGGGCGGCGCGTACATCCCCGGCATGTCCGATCACGTGGTGATGATCAAGGAGCGCTCCAAGGTGTTCCTGGGCGGACCGCCGCTGGTCAAGATGGCCACCGGTGAGGAGTCCGACGACGAATCGCTCGGCGGCGCCGACATGCACGCGCGGGTCTCCGGCCTCGCGGACTACTACGCCGTGGACGAGCAGGACGCGATCCGCATCGGCCGCTCCATCGTCAAGCGGCTGAACTGGCGCAAACAGGGTCCCGCTCCGCGTGCCGAGGTGATCGAGCCGCTCTACGATCCGGAGGATCTGCTGGGCATCGTGCCGTCGGACCTGAAGATCCCGTTCGACCCGCGCGAGGTGATCGCGCGCATCGTGGACGGATCCGACTTCGACGAGTTCAAGCCGCTCTACGGCAGCAGCCTGGTCACCGGATGGGCGGAGCTGCACGGATATCCGATCGGCATCCTGGCCAACGCGCGCGGTGTGCTGTTCTCCGAGGAGTCGCAGAAGGCCACCCAGTTCATCCAGCTGGCCAACAAGACGAACACGCCGCTGCTGTTCCTGCACAACACCACCGGCTACATGGTGGGCAAGGAGTACGAGCAGAAGGGCATCATCAAGCACGGCGCGATGATGATCAACGCGGTCTCCAATTCCAAGGTGCCGCACATCTCGGTGCTGATGGGCGCGTCCTACGGCGCGGGCCACTACGGCATGTGCGGTCGGGCTTACGACCCCCGCTTCGTCTTCGCCTGGCCCAGTGCGAAATCCGCCGTGATGGGCGGCGCGCAGCTGGCGGGCGTCATCTCGATCGTCGGCCGGGCCGCCGCCGAGGCGAAGGGCCTGCCGTTCGACGAGGAGGCCGACGCCGGGATGCGCGCCATGGTGGAGGCGCAGATCGAGGCCGAATCGCTGGCGATGTTCATGTCCGGGCGGCTCTACGACGACGGCGTCATCGACCCGCGCGACACCCGCACCGTGTTGGGAATGTCCCTTTCGGCCATTCACAACGCCCCGATCAAAGGCGCCGACGGCTTCGGCGTCTTCCGAATGTGAGGCCGCGGATGGTTATCTCGAACGTTCTGGTCGCCAACCGTGGCGAAATCGCCCGCCGGGTCTTCGCCACCTGCCGCCGGATGGGTCTGGGCAGCGTCGCGGTGTATTCCGACGCGGATGCCGCCGCGCCGCACGTCACCGAGGCGGACGCCGCGGTGCGACTGCCCGGAAACACGCCGGGGGAGACCTACCTGCGCGGTGAGCTGATCATCGAGGCGGCGCTCGCCGCGGGCGCCGACGCGATCCATCCCGGATACGGATTCCTCTCCGAGAACGCCGAATTCGCCAAGGCCGTGCTCGACGCCGGACTGGTCTGGATCGGCCCGCCGGTCGAGGCGATCGAGCAGATGGGCTCGAAGGTCGCCGCGAAGAAGATGATGGACGCCGCGGGCGTGCCGGTGCTCGCCGAACTGGACCCGGCCGAGGTCACCGAGGCGCACCTGCCGGTGCTGATCAAGGCGTCCGCCGGTGGCGGAGGGCGCGGCATGCGGGTGGTCCGCGAGCTGGCCGACCTGACCGCGCAGATCGAGGCCGCCCGGCGCGAGGCGGAGTCCGCGTTCGGTGATCCGACGGTCTTCTGCGAGCGCTATCTGGAGACCGGCAGGCACATCGAAGTGCAGGTTATGGCCGACACGCACGGCACGATCTGGGCCGTCGGCGAGCGCGAGTGCTCCATCCAGCGCCGCCACCAGAAGGTGATAGAGGAAGCTCCGTCGCCGCTGGTGGAGCGCACCGAGGGGATGCGGGCGCGGCTGTTCGAGGCGGCGCGGCTCGCGGCGGGCGCCATCGGTTACACCGGCGCGGGCACCGTCGAGTTCCTCGCCGACGAGCAGGGCGAGTTCTTCTTCCTGGAGATGAACACCCGGCTGCAAGTGGAGCATCCGGTCACCGAGTGCACCACCGGCCTGGATCTGGTCCGGCTGCAACTGGAGGTCGCCGCCGGTGGCGCCCTGCCCGCCGAACCGCCCGAGATGCACGGACATTCGATCGAGGTGCGGCTCTACGCCGAGGACCCGGCGCACGACTGGCAGCCGCAGAGCGGAACCGTGCACCGGATCGATATCCCGGCGGTGCGCACCGAGTTCGACTTGCTGGACCGCCCTGGCGTGCGCCTGGACACCGGTGTGGTGGACGGCTCGGTGGTGGGCGTGCATTACGACCCGATGCTGGCGAAGGTCATCTCCTATGCCGAAACGCGGGGCGAGGCAGCTCGATTGTTGGCTTCGGCACTGCACCGCGCGAAGATCCACGGCCTGGTGACCAACCGGGACCTGCTGGTGCGCGTGCTGCGTCATCCGGCGTTCCTGGCCGGTGACACCGACACCGCGTTCTTCGCCACGCACGGGCTGGACGCGCTGGCCGCGCCGCTGGTGTCGCAGCCGGACGAGGAACTGTCCGTCATCGCCGCCGCGCTCGCCGACGCCGCCGCCAACCGGCGCGGCGCTCGGGTGGGCGGCGGCCTGCCCAGCGGGTGGCGGAACCTGCCCTCGCAATCGCAGCGCAAGTCCTACGAGAGCCGCGCCACCGGGACGCACGAGGTGGGTTACCGGTTCGGCCGTAGCGGCGTCACCGTGGACGGTCACGACGGGCTCGAGCTCGTCGAGTCGGCTCCCGATCGCGTCGTGCTGTCGGTGCCTGGCGAACGCGGGCCGGTGCGCAGGCAGTTCGAGGTCGCCCGCTACGGCGATCAGGTCTACGTCGACTCGCCGCTCGGGCCGGTGGCCCTGCGCAGGCTGCCGCGCTTCAGCGACCCGGCCGACCAGGTTGCGACCGGCTCGCTGCTGGCCCCCATGCCGGGCAGCGTGATCCGGCTCGCCGCCGAGGTCGGCAGCCACGTCGAACAGGGTCAGCCGATCCTGTGGCTGGAGGCGATGAAGATGGAGCACACCATCGCCGCGCCCGCCGCGGGCGTGCTCAGCGCCGTCAACGTCACCGTCGGCCAGCAGGTCGACGTCGGCGCCGTGCTCGCGGTCGTCGAACCCGTAGAAAACCAGGAGAGCTGATGTCCTTCATCGAAACCGACGAGCAGAAGGCGCTGCGGGCCGCCGTCGCCGCGCTGGCCGCGAAGTACAACTACCGCGACTACGTGCTGCCGAAGGCGCGCAAGAACGAGCCGCTGGACGAATTGTGGCAGGAGGCGGGCAAACTCGGCTTCCTCGGCGTGAACCTGCCGGAGGAATACGGTGGCGGCGGCGCGGGCATGTACGAGCTGTCGCTGGTGATGGAGGAGCTGTCGGCGCAGGGTGCGGGCCTGCTGCTGATGGTGGTGTCCCCGGCCATCTGCGGCACCATCATCGCCAAGTACGGCACCGAGGAGCAGAAGCAGGAGTGGCTGACCAAGCTCGCCGACGGCTCCGGCAAGATGGTGTTCGGCATCACCGAGCCGGACGCGGGCTCCAATTCCCACCAGATCACCACCACCGCGCGCCGCGACGGTGACGACTGGATCCTCAACGGCCGCAAGATCTTCATCTCCGGCGTCGACCAGGCCGAGGCCGTGCTGATCGTGGCCCGCACCTCCGACCACAAGACCGGCAAGCTCAAGCCCGCCCTGTTCATCGTGCCGACCGACGCCGAAGGCTTCACCAAGACGGCGCAGGAGATGGACATCATCGAGCCGGACCACCAGTACAACCTGTTCCTCGACGACGTCCGGCTGCCGTCCACCGCGCTGGTCGGCAAGGAGGACGCGGCGCTGATGCAGCTGTTCGCGGGCCTGAACCCGGAGCGGATCATGGGCGCGGCCATGGCCGTCGGCATGGGTCGCTACGCCATCGAACGCGCCGTGGAGTACGCCAGGGAGCGCACGGTGTGGAAGACGCCGATCGGTGCGCATCAGGGCATTTCCCATCCGCTGGCGCAGGTGAAGGTGGAAGTGGAGCTGGCGAAGCTGATGATGCAGAAGGCCGCCACCCTCTACGACGCCGGCGACGAGATGGGCGCCGCCGAGGCAGCCAACATGGCGAAATACGCCGCGGCGGAAGCCAGCATCAAGGCGCTGGATCAGGCCGTCCAGACCCACGGCGGCTCCGGCCTGACCAAGGACGTCGGGCTGGCCGCCATGCTCGCCGCCGCCCGCATCGGCCGGATCGCGCCGGTGAGCCGGGAAATGGTCCTGAACTTCGTCGCCCAGTACTCGCTGGGTCTGCCGAAGTCGTACTGAGAGGACGCGCATGACCGAGACGGCTCCGTTCGTCCGCTACGAGGTGAGCGGTGGCGTCGCGACGCTCACCTTCGACTCGCCGCACAACCGCAACGCGCTGTCGTCCAAGCTGGTCGCCGAGCTGCTGCGCGGACTCGACGACGCCGCTGCCGACGAAAAGGCGCGGGTCATCGTGCTCGCGCACACCGGCAACACCTTCTGCGCCGGCGCTGATCTGAGCGAGGCGAGCGACGCCGATCCGGCCGTGGCCGCCGACGAGCGCACCCGGGTCATGATCGGCGTGCTGCGCAGGCTGGTGGAGATCCCCAAGCCGGTGATCGCGCGGATCGACGGCAACGTGCGGGCGGGCGGCATGGGCATCGTGGCGGGCTGTGACATCGTGGTGGCCGGCCCGGGCTCCAGTTTCGCGCTCACCGAGGTGCGCATCGGGCTGGCGCCGTTCATGATCTCGCTCACCCTGCTTCCCAGGCTCGATCCGCGTGCGGCCAGCAGGTACTACCTCACCGGCGAGAAGTTCGACGCGCACGTGGCTCGGGAGATCGGCCTGGTCACGGTGACCGCCGACGATCCGGCCGCCGAGGTGGCGCGGCTGTGCGGCGAGGTGCGCAAGGGCTCACCGCAGGGGCTGGCGGAGGCCAAACGGTTGGTCAACGCGGGCATCCTCGCCGAGTTCGACGCCTCCGCCGAGGAGCTCGCGCGGCGTTCGGCGAGCTTCTTCGGCACCCCCGAAGTGCACGAGGGCATGCTGGCCTTTTTGCAGCGCCGCCCGCCGAGCTGGGCAGAATAGCGACCATGGCGACACCCCACGAACCCAAGCAGGACCGCAGCCGAGCCACCCGGCAGCGCCTGCTCGAGGCGACCATCGACTGCCTGGCCGAGATGGGCTGGGCGGCCGCGACGGTCGCGGTGGTCGCCGAACGGGCCGGGGTGTCGCGCGGCGCGGCGCAGCATCACTTTCCCACCAGGGAGGATCTGATCACCGCCGCGCTGGAGTACATGTTCGACACGCGCAGCGGGCAGGCGGTGCAGGAAGCGTCGACGCTGACGGAGCTGGGCGACGGCGTCGCCCGCACCGAGGCGGTGGTGGCGGGGCTGGTGGAGTCCTACACCAGCCCGCTGTTCAAAGCCGCGTTGCAGGTGTGGACGCACGCCGCCGCCGACCCGGTGCTGCGCGAACGGATCGTCCCGCTGGAAGCTCGCTTCGGCCGTGCGTCACACCGGCGCGCGATCGAGGCGCTCGGTGTGGACGACTCCGATCCGGTCACCCACCACCTGGTCCAGGCGACCCTGGACATGGCACGCGGCCTGGGGTTGGCCGACGTCCTCACCGACGACTCGGCCCGCCGCAAGCGGATAGTCGAGCAATGGGCGGCCACGCTCCACGCCGCTTTGCACGCACCGCGCTGAGCGGGGGTGCGCGCCGGTCGCCGGAAGCGCTACCTGTCCTCCGGCTCTCGGCGCGCCTGTGCACCGCGACCGATCAGCACAATCCTCGCTGCTCGAGACGGCCCGAATCGATGGCGTAGGAAGAGGCTCCGACGGCCGCGCCGATCAGGCCGACGATGATCGCGCCGGGGATCGCGCCGATGAAGAAGACGGGCAGGCCGACCAGCGCGCCGATGGCGGCGCCGATCGCCGCGCCGATGCCCGTGCGCAGTTCGATCGTGTCGCCGGGCGGCAGGCACGCTTTGATGTAGGTGACCTGCGGGGGCTCGCTGGTCGCCGCGGCGACCGGTTCGACGCGGTCGGCGGGCGCGGCCGACGCGGTGGCGGCGAATCCGACGGTGAGCGCGGTTGCGACCAGTGCGCTGACCACCGTCACGGCCAGCTTCATGAAAGCGTTCAACTGTTTCCCTGCATGTTCGCGATGGACACGTGACCTGATGGCCCGGTACTCGGCCGGGGCCCGTCATACGTCCGAACATCATCGCTGGAGTTTTGCGGGATGCCAAGAGCCGGATGCCAGGGGCGGGAACGCGATCCGCACCGGCGCCGAGGTATGACGCCGGTGCGGACGCGGTGTTCAGCGGACGCAGGGGGATTCGCGCTGAACACTGGAAAGCGGTGCGGTCCCGAGGGAATGCAGGGCGGCGGGGCCGCACCGCGTGGTTTCAGTGGGTGGCGGTCAGGTCGTACAGCGTGACGCCGTCCACCTGGATGGCGGTGAAGTTCTCCTCCACCCACTGCGTGATCTGCGCGCTGGGTGAGGAACTCGATGAACCCGGTCCGCCACGGCCGCCGCCGACGAAGTAGTGGATCTTCCCCTCGGCCACGTACTGCTTGAACTGCTCCAGCGTGGGCGAGGGGTCACTGCCGTTGAAGCCGCCGATCGGCATCACCGGAAGCTCGGTGGCCAGCTGCAACCCTGCGGCGCTGTTCGAGCCGATGGCCGCGGCCACCCAGGTGTAGTCGCCGCCGTTCTGCTCGAGCAGGGACACGATCCGCGCGCTCGGTTCGCTCGCCCCGAGCAGACCGCCCATACCACCGCCGCCATTGGGGCCGGGGCCGCCGTCACCGGGCATACCTCCGGTTGCCTGCGGCATCGCGCCGTCCGGTGCCTGGCCGGGCACGTTACCTTGCGGTCCGGCGCCGGGAGCCGCGCTGCCCGGCTGCGGGATTCGGCCGTTCGGCGCCGTTCCAGGCGAACCGCCGTCCGGCGGCGTGCCGCCCGGACCTTGCGCGCCGCCGTCGCGGCCGGTGGTTCCCGTTCCGTCCTGCATGCGGCGGCCCATTCCCGGCATGCCCTCGCCCCACGGGGGCCTGCCGCGCATCGCGACGTTCGGTCCGGCGGAGGGAATCGAACCGGCGTGCGGCGTCGCGATGGTGTCGACGGCATAGGCCACGGGCCCGGCCAGGAAGGTGAACGCGACCGCCAGCGCCGACACCACGGCCAGCTTGCGCGGCGCGGGCAAGAGCACGGCGATCGTCGCCAGCACACCGACGACCAGCACCGCCCAGCGCAGCCACGGCTGCCATTCCGGACTGCGGGACAACAGCATCCACGCGGTCGCGGTGGTGAGTCCCACCGCGAGCGCCGATGCCAGCCGCACCCACAGCTGGTGCCGTCCCCGCCACGCCAGCACCGCGCCCGCCCCGACCAGCGCGGCGATGGCCGGAGCCAGGGCGACGGTGTAGTACTGGTGGAAGATGCCGGCCATGAAGCTGAACACCAGCCCGGTCGCCAGCAGCCAGCCGCCCCAGAGCACGAGCGAAGCGCGTTGCCGATCGGTGCGAGCGGCCCGGCCGCGCAGCAGGATTCCGACGACCAGCGCGACCAGCGCCGCGGGAATCAGCCAGGCGATCTGGCCGCCCTGCGCGGGCTCGAACATCCGCGTGATGCCGGTTTCCCCCCACATGCCGTTGCCGCCGGGCGGAAGATCGCCGCCCGGTCCGACGCTGCCGCGCTCGTTGCCGTTGAGCCGTCCGAGCCCGTTGTAGCCGAGGGTGAGTTCCAGGATCGAGTTCTCGTGCGAGCCGCCGATCCACGGACGGGAGGAGGCGGGCCACAGTTCCACCGCCAGCAGCCACCAGCCCGCGGCCACCACCATCGCGGCAGCGGCAGCGAAGAGTTGCAGGATGCGTTTGCCCGGTTTCGGCGGCCCCGCGAGCAAGTAGGTCAGCGCGAGCGCAGGAACCACCAGCAGCACCTGCAATTGCTTGGTGAGGAAGCCAAAACCGATCAGAGCGCCGGTGAGCACCAGCCACCGCCAGCGTCCGTCCTCCACCGCCCGCGTCATCGCCCAAGCCGCCGCGACCATCAAGAACACCAGCAGCGCTTCGGGATTGTTGAACCGGAACATCAGCGCCGCGACGGGCGTCACCGCCAGCGCCGACCCGGCGAGCAATCCGGCCGCGGGTCCGAACGGCCTGCGCACCGTCGCCCACAGCAGTGCCACACTGGCCACGCCGAGCAGCACCTCCGGCACCAGGATGCTCCAGCTGTTGAGCCCGAAGGCCCGCACAGAGAGCTCCATCACCCACAGCGAGGCGGGCGGTTTGTCCACGGTGATCGAGTTCGCCGCGTCGGAGGACCCGAAGAAGAACGCCTTCCACGAGACCGAACCGGCTTGCACCGCTGCCGAGTAGAACGAATTGGCCCATCCGTTGGCGCTCAGGTTGCACAGGTAGGCCACCGCCGTGCCGAACAGCAGCGCCGCCAGCGCCGGGTACTCCCAATTCCTCGTGGCCCGTGGCCGCGGTTCGGCCGCGACCGGTTGCGCGGTCAGCGTCGCCGTCATCGACGAACCTCCACCGCGGAAGCCTCCCGATCGCTTCCCCCGTCGCGGAACACCCAGCGCAACCCGACGAACCGCAGCAGCGTCGCCACCAGATTGGCCGCCACCAGGACGAACAGTTCCAGATGCACCGAGGCGTCCGGCGCCCACCGATGCAGCGCGAACAACGAACCGCTGGTCAGCGCCAACCCGATGCCGAAGATCAGCAGGCCCTGGAACTGATGCGACACGGCGCCGTTGGAGCCGCGCACGCCGAAGGTGAAGGCCCGGTTGGCCGCTGTGTTACCCACCGCCGTGATCAGCAGGGCGGCGAAGTTCGCCACCTGCGCGCCGGTCAACGGTTGCAGCACCATGTAGAGCAGCAGATAAGCCAGCGTGCTCAGCACACCGACGATCGCGAACCGCACCAACTGTCCCACCATGCCCAGCGGCACCCCGGCCACCAGCGGCTCCCGGCCCACCGATCGGCGCAGTTCGTCCAGTGGCAGCGCGCCGGTCGCCAGCGCCCGGCCCAGCCGCCAGATGCCGAGCAGATCCTTGCGCGCGGTGTCGATGATGTCCACGCGGCTGTCCGGATCGTCGATCCAGTCCACCGGGACCTCGTGGATCCGCAGGCCCGCCCGCTCGGCGAGCACCAGCAATTCGGTGTCGAAGAACCATTCCCCGTCGTGCACCAGCGGCAGCAGGCGGCGCGCCACCTCGGTGCGCATCGCCTTGAAGCCGCACTGGGCGTCGGAGAAGTGCGCGCGCAGCGAGGCTTTCAGCAGCAGGTTGTAGCAGCGGGAGATGATTTCGCGCTTGGGTCCGCGCACCACGCGCGACGCGGCGTCGAGCCTGGTGCCGATCGCCAGGTCGGAATGCCCGGTGATCAGCGGCGCGACCAGCGGGAGCAGGGCGTTCAGATCGGTGGACAGGTCGACGTCCATGTAGGCGACCACCTGCGCGTCCGAGCGTTCCCACACCGCCCGCAACGCCCGCCCGCGCCCCTTGGCGGACAGGTGCACGACGCGCACGTCGTCCAGTTCCTCCGCGAGCAGCTGTGCGACCTGCAGCGTCGCGTCGGTGCTCGCGTTGTCGGCGACCGTGATGCGCGCCGGGAAGGGGAACCCGTCGCGCAGGTAGGCGTGCAGTCTGCGGACGCACACGCCGAGATCGGTCTCTTCGTTGTAGACGGGAATCACCACGTCCAGCACGGGCGCACCCGTGGTCTCGGTCCGTTCCGTCGCCGCGACGGTCAAGGTCTCGGTCATGCGAACCAGAGTCGAGGCCCACACTGCCACACGGCTGGGCCTCAGCTGTGAGGTTCCTGGTAGCCGTGAGGCCCGGCAGACGCCCGGTCAACCGGGCCGTTCGGTGCAGGTAGCATCCGGATTCGTGATGCGCGGCCGGACGGAAGACGACCAGCGGCCGAAACGTGCGGACGCGCGCACCGAGCGCTGGCGCGAGCATCGCCACAAGGTGCGCGCGGAGTTCGTGGACGCGGCGTTGCGCGCGCTCGACAAATTCGGTCCCGCCGTCAGCATGGGCGACATCGCCAAGGAGGCCGGCGCGGCCAAGCCCAAGCTGTATCGCCACTTCGAGGACAAGACCGACCTCTACAACGCGATCCTGGACCGGGTTCGCGACCTGCTCTGGGAACAGGTCATGACCAGCTTCGACCTGACCGGCGACTCGGCCGGTGACCTGGTGCGCCGGGCCGCGTCGGAATACGTGCTCGTGGTGTCGCGGCAGCCGAACGTCTTCCGGTTCATGCTGCACAGCCACTTCACACAACGGTCAGGCGACGCCGACCGCGCGCTGCGAGCGGCCAGGCAGTCCGCCCGGCGCGCCGCGGAGTTGTTCGCCGGCGTGGTGGACGACGAGTCGGTGCGGATCGAGAACATCGAGCTGGTGATCTATTCGATCTTCGGCGCGGTGGCCTCGGCCACCGATTGGTGGCTGGGCGTGAACCGGCCGGAGCCGCCCGCCATGCCGGTCGAGCAGTTCGCCGCCTATCTGAGCGAGATCATCTTCGCGCTGGTGGCGGCGAGCGCTCGGCTGCACGGCATCGCCATCGCGGCCGATCGTCCGCTGCACCTCGCCTTTTCCACGCTGTGACGCCTTTTCCACGTTGTGACCGGAGCGCCCCCCGGGCCGGGCGCCGAGGTCTTGCCGCGTCCACGCCGAACGTCGTTGTTCCGATCGCCTCGCCGTTGAAGCCATCCGTGTCGGCGACGTCCTCAGTATCGCAGCGCCCACCGACAAGAAACGACGCTCAGCTCCGGTGCAACCGCCACAGCGGGGACACCGGCCCGTGGCCCGCGCCGAGATCGTAGGACGCGGCCAGGCAGCGGTAGGTCCATTCCTTGGCGAACTCGACCGCTTCGGGCACCGGATACCCGTGGGCCAGCGCGCAGGCGATCGCGGCGGCCAGCGTGTCGCCGCCACCGTGGTCGTTGCCGGTCGTGATGCGCGGTGCGGTGAACTCCAGGAACTGCTCGCCGTCGAACAGCAGGTCGGTGCTGTACTCGGAGGAGCGCAGGTGCCCGCCCTTGACGATCGCCCACCGCGGTCCCAGCTTGTGCAGCGCCTCGGCCGCGCGCCGCGCCGAATCGTCGTCCTCGACGTCGATGCCGGTGAGCAGGCGGACCTCGTCCAGGTTGGGCGTCACCACGGTCGCGAGCGGAATCAGGGTGCCGCGCAGCGCGTCGAGCGCTTCCGCGTGCAGCAGCGGATCGCCGTGCATCGAGGCCGCCACCGGATCGACGACCAGCGGAATCTCGCCATCGCGGCCGATGCCGACCTCCTGGCACACCGCCGCGACCGCCTCGATGATCGCGGTGGAGGCCAGCATGCCGGTCTTCGCGGCGCCGACGCCGATGTCCCCCGCGACCGAGCGCACCTGATCGGCGACCACCTGCGGCGGAATCTCGTGAAATCCGCTGACGCCCACCGTGTTCTGCACGGTCACCGCCGCCACCGCGACCAGTGCGTGCACGCCGCACATGGCCATGGTGCGGGTATCGGCTTGGATCCCGGCGCCTCCGCCGGAATCGGTACCGGCAATGGTGAGCGCCCGGACGGGGGTCTGCCCCTCGGCGGGCAATGGCAGCAATTTCACGACACAAACCCTACGGGCGACCTCGTCCACCCGCGACGGGCAACCGGCCCCACCCGTCGACGGCAAATGAAAATCGTTATCATTAATCTCATGGACTCCGATCTGCTTCCCGTCACCGTGCTGTCCGGCTTCCTCGGTGCGGGCAAGACGACGCTGCTCAACCACATCCTGGCCAACCGGGACGGCCGCCGGGTGGCGGTCATCGTCAACGACATGAGCGAGGTCAACATCGACGCCGCGCTGGTCGCGGGCCAAGGCCACCTCGACCGCACCGAGGAGAAGCTGGTCGAACTGACCAACGGCTGCATCTGCTGCACCCTGCGCGAGGACCTCATCGAGGCGGTCGCCCGCCTCGCGCGGGAAGGACGGTTCGATCAGCTGGTGATCGAGTCCACCGGCATCTCCGAGCCGATGCCGGTGGCCGCGACCTTCGACTGGGAGTTCGAGGACGGATTCCGGCTCGGCGATATCGCCCGGCTGGACACCATGGTGACCGTGGTCGACGCCTCGACCTTCCTCGCGGAGGTGGCGCGCGGCCAAGCGCTGGCCGAACGGAACCTGGAGGCGGGCGACGGCGACGCGCGCACCATCGCCGACCTGCTGGTGGATCAGGTCGAGTTCGCCGACGTCGTGCTGGTCAACAAGACCGACCTGGTCGGCGCCGCGGCGGCGGGCGCGGTGGAAGCCACGGTACGCAGACTCAATCCCCGCGCGCACGTGCTGCGCACCAGCAACGGCGTGGTCGACCTGCGCGAGGTGCTCGACACCGGCCGCTACAACCCGGTGGTCGCGGCGGAGGCCGACGGCTGGGCCGAAGAACTGGCGGGAGGGCACACGCCGGAGACCGAGGAGTACGGCATCCGCAGCCTCACCTACACCGCCGACCGGCCGTTCCATCCGCTGCGTCTGGCCGACGCTCTGGAGCGGTTGCGTGGGCTGTTGCGCAGCAAGGGATTCTGCTGGATCGCGAGCCGCTCGACACTGGCCGCGGTGTGGTCGCAAGCGGGACCGAACCTGGTGTTCGAACCCGCCGCCTGGTGGTCGTCGCTGGAGGTGCCGCCGGGACAGGAGATCGTGTTCATCGGGGTGAAACTCGATTGCGCGAAGGTGCGCGCGTTGTTGGACGAAGCACTTCTCACCGACGCGGAGTTCGCCGCGGGCCCGGGCGCTTGGGCCGAGTATCCCGATCCCTTCCCGGCCTGGGGTGAACTGCACGAGCACGCCTGATGGCTGTGTCGCTCCAGGCGCCTCGGTGTCGCCGCATGACGTGCTCAGTTCGAGATACCGGGCGCCTGGCGCAGGCAGTCGATGCGCTTGAATCCGCCGTCGCCACACTGGGTCCGGCGCTCGCCAACTACCCCGACGCCAACCCGATTACCTTCCTGGACGACGACTACCGGGGCGTCGCGAGCATGAGGTCCGAAGACGAACCCGGTTTCGACCCGTCCCGGGTGCCGTTCGTGCCCGCCGACCAAGCCGCCGCCGTCGCGACCGCGCACTACGTCTCCGACGCCGCGGTACGGTCGAGCAGAACACCGTGCGGCAGCTCGACGGGATCGAGGTCGAGCGCACATTCGTCGACAAGGCCTCCGGGAAGGACACCGCACGCCCGCAGCTGGACGAGCTGATCGCGTTCGTGCGCGACGGCGACACCGTGATCGTGCACTCCATGGACCGCCTCGCCCGCAACCTGGATGACCTTCGCCGGTTGGTGCGGACCCTGACCGGCAAGGGCGTGCGGGTGGAGTTCGTGAAGGAGTCGCTGACCTTCACTGGGGAGGACTCGCCGATGGCGAACCTGCTGCTGAGCGTGATGGGTGCCTTCGCCGAGTTCGAACGCGCCCTCATCCTCGAACGACAGCGCGAGGGCATCGCCGCGGCGAAGGTCCGCGGCGTCTACACCGGCCGCAAACCTGCCCTCACCACCGAACAAGCCCATGCGCTACGCGCACAGGCCGCGGCGGGGGAGCGCAGGTCCGTACTGGCGAAGGAGTTCGGGGTCAGTCGCGAAACTGTCTACAGCTACCTGCGGGCGGGCGCCGCACCAGCCTGACCCATCTCGCATGTCACTGATCGCTGCCGTCCGATGGAACTCCATCATCCGAACCACGCAGGGAAGCGAGGTGATCGCGGGCGACCACCGTGCGGGGATGATCTAGGCCCAGAATCCGCTCGCGGTCGGCCAGGATCTGCTCGTACAGACTGATCGCCTCGTCCGTCAGACCCACCGCCCGGTAGATGTGGGCAAGGTTGTTGCGTGAGTTCAGGGTGTCGGGATGGTGGGGGCCGAGGACCCGCTCGCGGTCGGCGAGGGTCTGCTCGTACAGGCTGATCGCTTCCTCCGTCCGGCCTGCCGAGTCATAGGCGTGGGCGAGGTTGTTGCGAGAGATCAGGGTGTTGGGGTGGTGAGGGCCGAGGACCCGCTCACTGTCGGCGAGGGTCTGCTCATGCAGCGCGATCGCTTCGTCCGTCCGGCCGGCCGAGTCATAGGCGCTGGCGAGGTTGTTGCGAGAGATCAGGGTGTCGGGATGGTGGGGGCCGAGGACCTGCTCGCGGTCGGCGAGGGTCTGCTCGTACAGGCTGATCGCTTCCTCCATCCGGCCTGCCGAGTTATAGGCGCTGGCGAGGTTGTTGCGAGAGATCAGGGTGTTGGGGTGGTGGGGGCCGTGGACCTGCTCGCGGTCGGCGAGGGTCTGCTCGTACAGGCTGATCGCTTCCTCCGTCCGGCCTGCCGAGTCATAGGCGTGGGCGAGGTTGTTGCGGGCGGTCAGGGTGTCGGGATGGTGGGGGCCGTGGACCCGCTCGCGGTCGGCGAGGTTCTGCTCATGCAGCGGGATCGCTTCGTCCGTCTGGCCTGCCGAGTCATAGGCGCGGGCGAGGTTGTTGCGGGCGGTCAGGGTGAGTGGGTGGTGGGTGCCGAGGAGCCGCTCGAAATGGTTGAGCAGGTGTTGAGTGAGGGGGATAGCGCGCTGCACGTCCACGGCGGTGACCAGCTGTCTGGTCGCCCACACAAGGACATTCAGAAATCTGATGACAAGAGAAAGTGGCTGCCGACGTCGCCGCAGCCACCCTCTGCGGGGCGCTGGTGTGGTGAAGTCGACCAGGTCCGCCCTATGGATGGCGTCGATCTGGTCGACCAGATGCGCACCTTCGACCCGTCGTGTCCACGCCTCGCTGTTGTCGAACAGTCGCGGCTCGATCAGCTCCAGTGCGTGTGTGAGGAGACTGTCTGTGGTGCCGTGGTCGCGGGCTCGTTCGAGTAGCACCCGGGCGGTGAGCCGATGGGCGAGCAGCGTTTCGCTGGTGGTCGACCAGCTCAGCAGGGATCGCTGCACGCAGTGGGTGATCGCCGCGTCGACGAACTCGTTGCACTTGGGATCCGGGTGCACGAGCAGGGACCGATCGACCCCGGATGGAGCGAGGACGGCGAAGAGCCCAAGCACCCAGCCGACCACTTCGTCCAGATCGGAGTTGCCGGTGGGTGCTTCGGCAGCGTGGATGGCGAGCAGGATGGCCTGGTCCACGCGCCAGGGGTATTGCTGGCCTTCACGACGTTGCAGAGCCTGCGGCAGTGGCTGCGCCCGCAGCTGCTGCAGATAGGTTCGGTAGGACAAGCGAGGCCCGTAGGGCGGTGCGATCGCGGTGGCCGCGGCTGCCAACGCCAATGGCAGGTAACCGAGTTCGGCGGCGAGTTCTTTCTCGCCGTCCGGGTCGTCGGTGATGCCGGTGGCCTCGCGCAGGTAGCGATACGCCTGATCAGGGGTGTACCCGGTGCCAGCATCGACGGTGACCGCGGCCAGCCCGAGCATGGCCTGGTTGGTGGTGGTGATCACGACCCGGGTGCCGCCGTGGACCGGGAGCAGTTCACGCACGAGGTCGACGTGTTCGGCGTTGTCGAACACCAGCAGATGCCGATCCTGCGTGGAGCCGAGATAGTCCCGCAGCAGACGCGCCGACTCGATCGTGTCGCCATCCGCGGCCGCGACACCGAGCCGGTCGGCGATCGCGGCCAGCCCGGTGTACAGGGTTTCCGGAGTTTCGGCGTTGACCCAACCGACCAACCCTTCCCGGCGATCGAGCACGCGGCGGGCATAAGCGGCGGCCACGTGAGTCTTCCCCGCTCCTCGCATCCCGGTGACGACCACCGCGCTCCGGTCCGCGGCCAACCCCCCCTCCACATCATCGACCTGTTCACGCTCCACGAAATGCTGCGGCTTCTGCGGAATCAGCCCCGACACCCCCACAGTCACCCCCGCCAACGGAGAAAACTGCACCCGCCCCACCGGTCCGCTGCCCCCGTAATAGTGGTGATTGCTCGTGACTCGGATGTCGCCGCCCGCAGACACCTCCTGCATGGAGGCAGCCACCCCTGGCACGGCGGTTTCTCGGGCCTTGCTCACGGGTGTGAGGCATCACCGCGGCCAGCGTCGATGTCCTTGAAATCCAAGTCGCCGCCGAAACGCGCCTTGCTCACTCTGACACCGGTGCCCGGCGCGCGAACCCCCTCGGCCCGCAAACCCCCTCGGGCTCTCACATTCCCCAGCTCGATACCACTGGCGGGTTCCGCCACCACAGCAGAGGACTGGGCGCGCTGCATCCACAGCGACGCTGCGAACACGCCCACGGTCAATACCGCGACCGCAAGCCACATCCACACCGAATGACCGCCGCCGGTCGCGTAGTTCACCGCCACCGCCAACCCTGTCGACAACGCCGCTGTAGCAGCCGTGGGAACCATCACGCGCCTCACCGCCTGCCCTGAAGCCACGGCAACCCCCTCTATCCCGAAGAAACCCGAAATCTCAGTCAGCCCCCATCCTCACAGCCTCACACCCCAAAAACCAGCCGACATCCACACCGCCGCCCCACCAGCACCCACCCACTACAAACCGAAGCGCCACAGCCTCCTTCGCATCCTGGCGGGCACATCACCTGCACAGGTGATGCCCAACAACCCGGAAACCGCATCAACGGACTTCGCTTCGCCTCGGCGGAGGTGGATGGGCTCATGTCCAGTTGGCGTGGCGGTGCAGTGGCGCGAAAGCGGCAGGAGATCGTGTTCATAGGGGTGAAGCTGCATTACGCGAAGGTGCGCGCGTTGTTGGACGAAGCACTTCTCACCGACGCGGAGTTCGCCGCGGGCCCGGGCGCTTGGGCCGAGTATCCCGATCCCTTCCCGGCCTGGGGTGAACTGCACGAGCACGTGTGAGCGCTGTGTCGACCCACACGTCTCTGTGCCGCCGCATCACGCGCTCAGTTCGAGATGCCGGGCGCCTGGTGCAGGTAGGTGGTGTCGGTCAGTTGCTCGATCATGAAGTCGGCGATGTCGGCGCGGGAGATCTTCAGGGTGAGTCCGGGCTCGTTCGCCGGGAACCCGCGCCGGTAGCTGCCGGTGGCCGGCCCATCGGTGAACGCGCTCGGCCGCACGATCGTCCAGTCCAGGTCGCTCGCCATGACGTGCTTCTCCTGCTCGACGTGATCGGCGTAGGCCGGGCGCAGCAGCAGCCCGAACATCACGTACTTCCACAGGAAGTTCAGGTTGCCCCTGCTGTCGCCCACGCCGAGCGTCGTCTGACAGATCAGCCGTTTCACGCCGGTGCGCCGCATCGCGTCGATGATCGCTTCGGTCCCACCGGCCCGAACCACGCCGTTGCGGCCGTTGCCGAGCGAAATCAGCACCGCATCCTGGCCCTCCACCGCGCGTTGCACCGAATTCGGGTCCAGCACATCGCCTTCCACGACGCGCAGCCGCTCGTGCCGCTGCGTGACGCTCGCGGCGCTGCGGGTGAAGGCCGTCACCTCGTGGCCCTCCCGCAGCGCCCGCTCGACGACGAGACGCCCGACGGTGCCGGTGGCTCCGAAGACCGCGATTCGCATGGTTTCTCTCCTGGTTCGAAAGCTGTTGTGCTGTTGCTGAATCCAGTACATCAGCGTGGATCGAGACGAACCATGGCCGCGACGCTCGATGCCATAAGCGACTGTCTCACCGCAGCGGGGCGAAGAACTCCGTGATCTCCTGCGCCATGAGCGCGGGCGCCACATGGTGCAGGTAGTGGGTGAACACGTCGTGCGTGCGCCACGAGACGATGTTGTGATCGCGCTCGGCGAAGCGGCGGATGCCGTGGAAATCGCCGGTGGAGCCGCACAGCGCGAGCGGAACCGTGCTCGGCGCGGTGGGGTGTTCGGCCTTGTCCTTCTCGAAGTAGTGCCGGATCGCCGAGCCCGCGGTGCCGGTGAGCCAGTGGATGGCGATGTTGGTCAGCACGAAGTCGTCGTCCAAGTCCGGGCCGAGCAGTTGGCCGTTCCAGCCGACCAATCCGGCCGGCGAATCCGTGATCGCGTGCGCCAGCGTCTGCGGCTGCTGCGATTGCAGCACGTTGAAGCCCATCTTGTTCCGCATGAACCAGTCCAGGGTGGCCAGTGACCGCTGCTCGTCCTCGTTCAGATCGGCCAGTTCGGCCGGGTCGCCGGACGGGAACGAGTACACCTGCGTGACGTGCACGCCGACCACGCTTTCCGGCGCGACGCGCCCCAGTTCCGGCGAGATCTGCGATCCGCCGTCGTTGCCCACCGCGCCGTAGCGGTTGTAGCCGAGCCGCCGCATCAATTCGGCCCAGGCACGGGCGATGCGGGCGTCGTTCCAGCCGGCCTCCGTGGTGGGTCCGGAGAAGCCGTAGCCCGGCACCGAGGGGATCACCAGATCGAATCCGGCCGCGGTGAGCGGCTCGATGATGCCGACGAATTCGACGAAGGTGCCGGGCCAGCCGTGCGTGAGGATCAGGGGGAACGCGTCGTCCCGCGTGGACTTCACGTGCAGGAAGTGGATGTTCTGGCCATCGATCTCGGTGGTGAACTGCGGGTAGGCGTTGAGCGCGTTCTCGACCGCGCGCCAGTCGAACCCGTCGCGCCAGTACCCGACCAGGTGGCGCACCCGCTCGACGCTCACGCCGTAGGTATCGCCCGAGCCGGGGATCTGCTCGGCCCAGCGGGTGCGGGCGAGCCGGTCGCGCAGATCGTCCAGCTCGGCTTGGTCGATGTCGATGCGGAAGGGGGTGATCGCGGTCATGTCCAGCTCCTCGTGAAACGGAATGCTCTGTTCTGTTTGAACCGTAGCAGAACGGACCATTCCGTTTCAAGTGCTACGCTGAACCCATGCCGAGAACATCCGCCGCCCCAGCTCAGAAGGGTCTGCCCGGCCGCAAGGCGCAGGCCGCGCGTAATGACGGCCTGATCCTGGAGGCCGCCCGCGCGGTCTTCCTCGCCGACGCCACGGCCCCCATCTCCGCCGTCGCCGAACGCGCCGGCGTCGGGATCAGCGCGCTCTACCGCCGCTATCCGAGCAAGGAGGTGCTGCTGCGCACGCTCTGCCATGAGGGGCTGCGGCGGTACAACGCGGAAGCCGATGCGGCGCTGGAGGATGCGGACGGATGGCGCGGTTTGGTCGGTTTCCTGGAGCGCGTGGTGGACGCGGACGTCCACTCCCTCGCCGTGCACCTGGCGGGCACCTTCACCCCGGACGAATCGATACTGCCCGACGTGCGGCGCTCCGCCGAAGCGACGGAGGAACTCGTCCGCCGCGCCCACGCCACCGGCAAGCTGCGCCCCGACGTCACCCCGCAGGACCTCGGCCTGATTCTGGAGTCCTGCGCGGCAGTCGCGGTGCCCAGCCCGGAGCGCACCACCCAGTTGCGCCGCCGCGTGCTCGCGATGCTGGTGGCCGGGCTGAGCGCCGAAGGCGAACTCCCGGGCCCGCCGCCCGCGCCGGACGAATTCTCCTGGCGTTGGGCGCGGCGATGAATTTCCCCGCGCGAACCGGTCGGCACTGGTACGAATACCGCTGCCCGCCCGAAAGGATGCGCCGTGAACTGGACACTCGAGGTCGTGATCGTCCCCGTCTCGGATATCGACCGCGCCAAGCGCTTCTACGCAGAGCAACTGGGCTTCGTCGTCGACCATGACACGAAGATCGGCGAGGACGCGCGAATAGTGCAGCTCACCCCGCCCGGCTCCGGCTGCTCGATCGTGATCGGCCACGGCGCGGTGCCGGACATGCCACCGGGCTCCCAGCAGGGCCTGCAACTAGTGGTCAACGACCTGCGCAAAGCCCACGAGGAACTGACCTCCCGCGGCGTCGAGGTCACCGAAATCCAAGTCCTCGGCCAAAACCCGCGCCCCGTGCCCGACCCGCTCGACAACGTCGGATTCTTCTTCTTCACCGACCCGGACGGCAACGGCTGGGGGGTGCAACAGATCTCGACCCGTCCATGAGCGACCCCGTGCGGACGGTGGTTCCTCCCGAGCGATTATCGACGGCAAGGCAGTGAGCGCGGCACGGCGCAGGCCGCGCGGGTCAGCGGATCGATTCGTTGACCAAGCTCATCAGTCGGTCGGCGAGGACGGGGGAGGCGGCAATCGTGTCGGGGGAGCCGAGGCTGTGGCGGCGGGAGGTCGAGTCGAGGACGACAGCACCCGCCTCGCGGGCGATGAGCACACCGGCGGCGGTGTCCCAGGGCTTGTTGGACAACATGACGCAGGCGTCGGTGCGCCCCTCGGCGACCCACACCAGATCCAGGGCGGCAGATCCGAACATCCGGACCCGCTCGATGGTGGCCGCCAGCGCGGCGGTCCATCAGATCCAGACCCGTCCGTGAGTGCGTCGGTGACGAACGCCGGGTGGGTCTGCCTCGGTTATCGGGGGCCGAGGAAGAGGGTTTGTGTGCTGCGGCCCAGAGGGCCCTTTTCGTCGTAGAGCGCCGATTCGGCCATACCTATGCCATGGGGTTGGGGGTAGGTGACGGCGTCGAGGCAGACCCATTCGCCCGCAGGCTGGCGGTGCAGGGTGACTGTGAGGTCGGTGTTGATGAAAAGGTACTTCGACCAGTCCAGGACCGCGCTGACGCCGTTGCCGGAATCGGCGGCCGCGAGGGTGCGCTCCAGCGGGCTCGGGTCGGTGCCCGCGACGATCGGGTGCTTGATCCTGATCCAGCAGATCGCCGGGCCGGGTTCGGCGAAGGAGCCGCTGACGAAGCGGTAGTCGATGGCGGTGTGGAAGCCGATCGGCTGGTTGGAGGGGAACGGCTCGGGCGCGTCCGCGTGCTCAGGGCCCGGTCGCGAGCCGGTCGGCAAGAAGCGTTCCGGCAGCGGCAACTCCGGTTCGGACAGCTTGAATCGCCAGGCATTCGCCCGCATCACCGGCCCGCGCTCGCTGGACAACGTCGCCTCGATGAGTTCGACGCTGCGGCCCGGACGCGCGACGCGCGCCTGCGCGGTGAGCGGTGCCAGCGGCACCGGGCCCAGGATCTCTACCGCCACCCGGCCCACCTGGAATCCGGCGCGCGGCTCGCAGCGCTCGATCACGTGACCGAGTAGCGCCGAGGGCGGTCCCGCGTGCTGCGCGTCCGGCGACCAGGGGCCGCGGGTCAGTTCGGTCGAGAGAAAGCGGTCCGGCCGGTCGGGATCGGGGAGGTAGAAGGCGTCAGTCATGACCGTGCCTCGCCCGCGCTCGATTCGATGTGCGCCCGCGCGCCGAGTCCTCGGTTACTTCTCTGACGCTCGCTCACGTCGTCGTCCATCCTTCGGCCGATCGGTCGGTTGCACAACGACGGTAACGCGCACCATAACGCGGTTCATCCTCAGACCCGGCCGAACGCGAGCGCGACGTTGTGCCCGCCGAACCCGAACGAGTTGTTCAGGGCGAAATCGATGCGCTGAGTGCGCGGCGCGCCCGCCACGATGTCCAGATCGATCTCCGGATCGAGATTGTCGAGGTTCAGCGTGGGCGCGACGACCTGATCCCGCAGGGTGAGCATGGTGACCAGCGATTCCAACGCGCCGACCGCCCCGATCGAGTGACCGAGCGCGGATTTCGGAGCGTAGACCGAGGCGTCCGGCACGACGGAGGCGATCGCGTTGGCCTCCGAGGCGTCGCCGATGGAGGTCGACGTGGCGTGGGCGTTCACATGCTGGATGTCCGAAGGCCGCAATCCGGCGGTCTCGATGGCCTTGCGCATCGCGCGGGCCGCGCCGAGCCCTTCCGGCTCGGAGGCGACGATGTGGTAGGCGTCGGAGGTGATGCCTGCGCCGAGCACCCGCCCGTGCACGGTAGCGCCGCGCGCGCGTGCGTGCCGGTCGGACTCGAGCACCAGCAGCGCGCCCGCTTCACCGAAGACGAACCCGTCGCGGTCCCGGTCGAACGGGCGGGACGCGCGTTCGGGCTCGTCGTTGCGGGTGCTCATGGCGCGCATCATGGCGAAGCTCGCGATGGGCACCGCGTCGATGTGTCCTTCGACCCCGCCCGCCACCACCACGTCCGCCTCGCCGGTGCTGATCAGCCGCCAAGCGTGCGCGATCGCCTCCGAACCGGACGAGCAGGCCGAGACGGGAGCGAAAACTCCCGCTCTCGCCCCGATTTCGAGCCCGACGGTGGCGGCGGGACCGTTCGGCATCACCATCGGCACCGACATCGGCGACACCTTCCGGTAGCCGCCCGCGCGCATCGCGTCGACGGCGGAGATCAGCGCGTCACCTCCGCCGAGCCCGGTGCCGATGGCCACCGCCAAGCGGTCGCCGTCCACCTCGGGCGCGCCCGCCGCGCGCCAGACCCGGCGGCCGAGCACCAGCGCCATCTGCTCGACGTAGGAATGCCTGCGCTGTTCGACCCGGCTCAGTTCCGCGCCGGGCTGTGACGTCAACTTGCCGCCGATGCGGACCGGCAGGTCGTACTCGGTGACGAAATCGTCGTCGAGCGCGCCGATGCCGCTGTGCCCCGCCAGCAATTCGGACCAGGTCGTGTCCATGTCGTCGGCCAGCGACGTGGTCGCCGCGTATCCGGTGACCACGACCGAATCCCGAAATTCTGAAGCGATTGTTACAGTCACGGTGTCATGGATACCTGTACCGATCGCTACAGTCAACCTATGGCTCGCCCCCTCGACCACGCCAAACGCGCCGAACTGCTCGCCGCCGTCGTGCGCTACATCGCCGAGCACGGCCTCGCGGACCTCTCATTGCGCCCCCTGGCCGCCGAGTTGGGCACCAGTTCGCGCATGCTCATCTACTACTTCACGACCAAGGAAGAACTGCTGGTCCAAGCCCTGGCGACGCAGCGGCCCGACATCGCTGCCGTCTTCGCCGACATCGCCGACGCTTCGGATCTGCGCGAGCGGCTATGGGACTTCTGGACCGCGAACGTGTCGGGCGACGGCCGCACGAGCGTCAGGGTGATGCTGCAAGTGCTCGGTGCGGCCTGTGCGTCCCGCAGTCCGTATGCCGATTACGCCAATTCGGCCATCGCCGTCTTCGTATCGGCGCTGGCCGACGGACTGCGCGGCCTCGGTTCTGTCGATGACCCGGAAATTATTGCCACGCTCTTGATTTCGGGCCTGCGGGGCATTTTGCAGGACCGGCTGATCACCGGAGAGGTCGAGCGCACCGATCGCGCGGCCCGCCGTTTGATCGAACAGACGGTGCGCTGATTGTCTTGTCGGCGCATCGGCGCATCGGCGCATCGGCAGTGAGCGGCGTCCGGGCGGTGGTGCGGCCGGTGACGGTGGAATCCGGTAGCGACGCTGTTGCGGTTCGTCGGGCTGCGCTGAATGTCCGTGACGGCGGGGGGTGATCGTGAGTCGAACGCATCGGTCGCTGCTGGACCGTGACCTCGGGCCAGACGGAATCGGGGGTATCCCACGCTTGCGGCGCTGCTGCTCGGCACGGCCGTGGCCCCACGTGTGCGACTCGCTCCGCGACGACGGCGGGGTAATCGTAGTGCCCGGATGGTCTCTCGCGGCGGCGATCACTCGGGCCGGGACTCCGGGTACGCATGCGCGAAGAGGCGTTCCAGGATCGCATGCAGCTGTTGTCGCTCCGCCGGGTCGAGCGGGGCGAGGATCTCGTCACCGACCCGGCGGGCTTCGCGGTCGAGGGAACGCAGTGCGGTGCGTCCGGTCCGGGTGATGCGCACGGTGATGCGGCGACGGTCGCGCTCATCCCGCGCACGTTCCACCTGACCGGCGACTTCGAGTTCGTCGACGACCTTGGCCACGTCGCTGGGGTGGATGGTCAGACGCTCGGCCAAGTCGCGCTGGGCATGCGGGCCGAAGTCGGCGAGCGCGGCGAGGATCGCCATGTGCCACAGGCGCAGTCCGCGCGCGGCGAGACGGTCGGCGAACCCGGCACGCGCGGCCTTGCCGACCCGCGACAGGAGATAGACGTCGAGGCCGAGCAGGCGCGGTGGGAGTGCGCGTTCGGTGCTCATCGGCCTATTGTAGGTCTCGACCTACAATAGGTACCTACCAACTGATAGGAGGCTCGCCGTGGACGCGCTGCATCCGAGGCTCCTGGTCACCCGCTTCGCCGACTGCTTCGAGTTCTACGCGGCGGTGCTGCCCGAGCTGATCGGGGCGACTCTGGTCACGGGAACCGCCGCAGGCCCGTACGCGAACTGGGATGTCGGGGACCAAGGCGCGCTGGTGCTCTTCGATCGCGCCGCGATGGCGGAGGTCGTGGGTACGACGTCGTGGCCGGAGCGGCCCGCGCCATCTCAGGACGCGGCGATGCTCGTCTGCCGGGTGCGCGACGTCGACGCGGGTGCGAACTTGTGCGCCGGGCACGGCGCGACCGTTGTCGCGGCTCCAGCCGATCGGCCGCAGTGGGGCCCCGGGCTGCGCACCGCCCACCTGCGCGATCCGGAGGGGACGCTGATCGAACTTCAGTCTTACTGAGTACGGCGGTCGGCGGCATCTGCGACCCGTCGACTCAGGCGGAGCGGCTCGCCTCCATGGACGGTTGCCTGCGCGGTCGCCAGCGTCGAGCTAGCCTGCGGGTTCGATCCGGAAGACCGGGTATTGGTCGGCGATCCGCGCGAACTCGTCGAGCGGGGCGGTGCGGTCGATCGGGAAGTGTGGGCGGGCTCCGGGGGCGACGGCGAGGTAGCGGCGCAGGATCGGCGCCCGTTCCCCCACCTCCACCTCGGTCAGGTGTACCGCTTCGCGGCCGCGCCGGTGCAGGAACGCCCGGCCGTGCGCCGCGTAGACGTTGCGCACCCACCCCGCGTCCCGGCCCAGCATCGACACCAGGTAACGCCGACCCTCGTACTCGGCGACCACGATCGGCAACTTCACCGGGCGCCCGCTGCGCCGACCGGCCACTTCGAGCGTCATGGCATAGCCGGGGGACAGCACACCCGCCGAATACATCCATTCCGAAGCCCGGTTCAGCACCCGGGCGAACATCCCCGGACGGTTGCCCCGATACATCCCGCGTTTCGCCGCGAAGAGCAGATCTCGCACGCTGTCCATACACCCACCTACCTCGTATGCGCCCCCGGCACCGCAAACAGTACTGATCGCCTGCCGCCACCGCGCGCTTCCACTCCGACACCGATCCCATACCACAGCAAGACATTTGACCTACCAACGCCGCTGTGACACCTTCTGGCCTCGGCTCGCGCCAGACGACGGTTGTTCGGTCGTGATCGACCGCCTGTGCGTCAGGCCCCGTGCACGGCAACAGCGGCAGGCTCGACCGCCGAGTGCAGCCGGCGGCCACGAGCAGCCCCGCGGTGAACCGGCGTCAGCACCGTCCCGCCGCATCGTCGGGATGCGGCGGGACGGCGCCGGGTCGTCACGAGACCACGGGCAGATAGACCGCGTTGCCGCGGCTGGCGAACTCGGCGGACTTCTCCGCCATGCCCGCCTCCAGCGCCTCGGCCTCGTTCAAACCCTGCCGTTCGGCGTACTCGCGGACGTCGGCCGAGATTCGCATCGAGCAGAACTTGGGGCCGCACATGGAGCAGAAGTGCGCGGTCTTCGCGGGTTCGGCGGGCAGCGTCTCGTCGTGGTACTCGCGGGCGGTGTCCGGGTCGAGGGACAGCGCGAACTGGTCGCGCCAGCGGAATTCGAAGCGCGCCTGCGACAGCGCGTCGTCGCGCTGCTGGGCGTGCGGATGGCCCTTGGCCAGGTCGGCGGCGTGCGCGGCGATCTTGTAGCTGATCACGCCGACCTTCACGTCGTCGCGGTTGGGCAGGCCGAGGTGTTCCTTCGGGGTGACGTAGCAGAGCATGGCGGTGCCCGCCTGCGCGATGATGGCAGCGCCGATGGCCGAGGTGATGTGGTCGTAGGCCGGTGCGATGTCGGTGGCGAGCGGGCCGAGGGTGTAGAACGGCGCCTCCTCACACAGCTCCTCTTCCAGCCGCACGTTTTCCACGATCTTGTGCATCGGCACGTGCCCCGGACCCTCGATCATCACCTGCACGCCATGCGATTTGGCGATCTTGGTCAGCTCGCCGAGCGTGCGCAGTTCGGCGAACTGCGCCTCGTCGTTGGCGTCGGCGATGGAGCCGGGCCGCAGGCCGTCACCGAGGGAGAAGGTGACGTCGTAGCGGGCCAGGATCTCGCAGAGTTCCTCGAAGTGCGTGTACAGGAACGATTCCTGGTGATGCGCCAGGCACCAGGCCGCCATGATCGACCCGCCGCGCGAGACGATGCCGGTCACCCGCTTGGCGGTCAGGGGGATGTAGCGCAGCAGCACGCCCGCGTGCACGGTCATGTAGTCCACGCCCTGCTCGCACTGCTCGATCACGGTGTCCCGGTAGATCTCCCAGGTCAGCGCGGTCGGATCGCCGTTCACCTTCTCCAGCGCCTGGTAGATCGGCACGGTGCCGACCGGGACGGGGGAGTTGCGCAGAATCCACTCGCGGGTCTCGTGGATGTTCTTGCCGGTGGACAGGTCCATGATGGTGTCCGCGCCCCAGCGGGTGGCCCACACCATCTTCTCCACCTCCTCGGCGATCGATGAGGACACGGCCGAGTTGCCGATGTTCGCGTTGATCTTCACCAGGAACTTCTTGCCGATGATGGTCGGCTCGAGCTCCGGATGCTTGTGGTTGGCCGGGATCACCGCGCGGCCAGCGGCGACCTCGTCGCGCACCAGCTCCGGCGCGACGCCTTCGCGCGCGGCGATGAAGCGCATCTCCGGCGTGACGATGCCCTCGCGGGCCCACGCGAGCTGGGTGCGCGGACCTTTCCCCTCGGGCTTGGTCCACGTGTCGCGCAGTTTCGGTAGACCGCCTTCGAGGTCGATCGTCGCGGACTCGTCGGTGTACGGGCCGGACGTGTCGTAGACGTCGAAGTGCTCGCCATTGGTCAGATTGATCCGGCGCACCGGAATGCGCAGGTCATCGACCTCGAGATAGTGCTTGACGCTGCCCTCGATGGGGCCGGTGGTGACGCTGTCGACGGGTGCGGATCCACCGTCGGACGCAGCGGCGCGTGCCATTCTTCCTCCCTACGCCGGCATTACCCGGTCAGGTTCATACGGTCGACGGCCCTGACGCCTCTCGGCTAGCCGTCCTCTCAGCCCGCTGGTGCGAGCCCCCGTTGGTGTGTGAAATTTCCCCGCCCGACCATACCCGGACCGCACGGGCGCGCGCCCGGCGATTCGGCGCGATCGGGCGAACTTCCAGGCAGGGGTGTCCGCACTCGCACGGGTCGGGTGGGAATCGAGTGCGCCAGGACCGGGTATCCAGTTCGCGCGCCGAGCGAGCGAGTCCGGTCGCCGGGAATCCTGGCCGCGATCAGGACTTCTCGGCGCTCTCCGGCTTGGCCGAATGGCCCGGTGCGCCGTGGGTGCGGCGGGCTTCTTTCATCTCGGCTTCGTAGACGTGGCGGCGGCCGTCCAGCAGTTCGTCCCTGGCGGCCCGCTCGATGTCGCGGAACAGACCGTAGTAGCCGTCCTCGTATTCCTCGACGATCTGGAAGGTCCAGCGCCCGGCCAGCACGTTGCGGCCGATCAACTCGGTGGAGATCCGGTCGGCGATGTGATCGTGCCCTGCTTCGCGGAACAGTTCCACCGCCGTGTCCAGCGCCAGATCCGCCCCGCCGGTCAGCTGGTGGAAGGCGTACAGATGGCCGCGGGCACGCTCGATGGTCTCCAGCGCCTCGGAGAGTTTGCCGGTGGCGGCGACCGTGTTGTCGTCCACGCCGGTGGGGCGGCAGTGCGCTGTATCCGGGCGATCGTTCATGACCTCGCTCCTTGTCCGGAGGGTGGGTGCGGCCGTGAACTCCGCGATCCGGCGGCGGAGATCGAGGCGCTCGGGTAGCGGCGTACCCGCGCGACGCCGTTCTCAAGCATCGAGTGCCCGTCCGAGGCAACCTCGGGCGAAGGCCGATCGACCGGCCACAAAGGGAAGTCGGGCACACCATCGCCGCCCTGCCGATGGCGTTCGCCGGACGGCAGTCCGCCCGTTTCGTAAGCGGGCGTTCGACAGATCGGCCGAAGAAGTCGATCGCGGCATCAGCTCCGTACCGCGCAGCACATCCGCCATGGTGTACCGGGCGGGTCGCGCCCCTGGTACGACGCCGAGCGCCCGGCCGTGTTCAGTGCGGGTGTGCCGGAAGGATACGGCCGGTGACCTCGCCCAACCCGATCCTGGCCGCGTGCGGGCCCGGAGCCGACGCGGTGATGGTCACCTCGTCGCCGTCCTCCAGGAAGGTACGTTGCCGATCGTTCACCGATACCGGCCTGCTGCCGCCCCAGGACAACTCGATGAACGAGCCGCGTTGATCCGGTTCGGGGCCGGAGATGGTGCCGGAGGCGTACAGATCGCCGGTGCGCGTCGATGCGCCGTTCGCCGTGAGATGAGCCAGCATCTGCGCCGGTGACCAGTACATCCGGGAGTAGGGCGGATAGGTGACCGGTTGTCCGTTCCAGGCCACGGTGAGGTCGATGTCCAGGCTCCAGTGCTCGGCGCCGTGCAGGTAGGGCAGCGGCGCGGGCGACTGCTCGGGCAGCGGTATGCGGGCGGACTCCAGGGCGGCCAGCGGCGTGATCCACGGCGAGATCGACGTCGCGAACGACTTGCCGAGGAACGGGCCCAGCGGCTGGTACTCCCAGGCCTGGATGTCGCGGGCCGACCAATCGTTGACCAGCGCGACGCCGAACACCCGCTCGGCGAACTCGTCGATCGGGACCGGCACGCCGAGCCGCGAGCCGACGCCGATCACGAAACCGAGCTCGGCCTCGATGTCCAGCCGCCGCGACGGGCCGAAAACCGGTGCGCCGGAATCGGTCTTGCGCTGCCCGTACGGCCGTGCGATCGCGGTGCCCGACACCACCACGGTGCCGGCCCGCCCGTGATAGCCCACCGGCAGGTGCCGCCAGTTCGGCAGCAGCGGGTCGCCGTCCGGCCGGAACAGGCGGCCGAGGTTCGTCGCGTGGTCGATGCTGGCGTAGAAGTCCACGTAATCGCCGATGCGCACGGGCAGCCGCAACACCACGTCGGCCAGGCGGTGCACCGCGGCGTCGTCCAGCTCGCCGTCGACCGCCTCGCGAATCCGGTCGCGCACCGTGCGCCAACGGGCAGGTCCCTGCGCCAGGAAGGCGTTCAGGCTCGGCTCGGCGAAAACTGGATCATCCAGCAGCACAGCCAGATCGATGACATGGTCACCGAGCCGCACCCCCACGCGGGGGCGCGCGCCGGTCGTCGCGAAGACCCCGTACGGCAGATTGTCCGGACCGAACAGCGAGGCCGGCGCTACCTCGACCCTGGTCCTCACGCGGGGCCCCGGCCCGACCAGGTCCACGCATAGGTCGGGTCTTCGCAGGCCAGCGCCCCTTCGCCGAGTTCGAGCGGGCGGAACGTGTCCACCATGACGGCCAGCTCGTCGAAATACTCGATGCCGATGCTGTTCTCGTAGGCCCCGGGCTGCGGACCGTGGGCATAGCCGCCGGGGTGCACCGACACCGAGCCCTGCGTGATCCCGGAGCCTTTGCGCGCTTCGTAATTGCCGCCGCAATAGAACATGACCTCGTCGGAATCGACGTTGGAGTGGTAGTACGGCACGGGAATCGACAGTGGGTGGTAATCCACCTTGCGCGGAACGAAATTGCAGATCACGAAGTTGCCGCCCTCGAAAGCCTGATGGACGGGCGGCGGCTGGTGGATGCGGCCGGTGATCGGTTCGAAGTCGGCGATATCGAAAGTCCAGGGGTACAGGCAGCCGTCCCAGCCCACCACGTCGAACGGGTGGGTGGCGTAGACCATCCTGGTGCCGACGACCTGTCCGCCGGGACGATGTTTGACCAGCACTTCCACCTCGGTGCCGGTCGCGGTGATGGTCTCGGCCGGGCCGTGCAGGTCGCGCTCGCAGTACGGGGCGTTTTCCAGCAGCTGGCCGAATTTCGACAGATAGCGCTTCGGTGGCGTGATGTGACCGGTCGCCTCGATCACGTACGCCCGCAACGGTTCCGGACCGGTGGGCCGCCAGCGGTGCGTCGTGGCGCGCGGGATGAGCACCTGATCGCCCTGCCGCGCGGGCAACGCGCCGAACACGGTCTCCACCACCGCCGCGCCGGCCTCCACGTACACCAGTTCGTCGCCGATCGCGTTGCGGTACAGCGGCGAGCCGCCCTTCGCGACGACGTAGGAGATGCGCACGTCCGCGTTGGCGAGCAGCAGGCGGCGCCCGGTCACCGCATCGGTCTCCGCCGGGGTGTCGCCGGGGAACAGCGTGTGCAGGCGCAGATGGCGGTGACGCAGCGGATGGTTCGGCGTGGTCCGCTGATCGGGCAGCTCCCAGACCGTCGAATCGACCAGTGCCGGCGGCAGGCCGCGGTGATAGAGCAGGGAGGAGTCGCCGGAGAAGCCCTCCTCGCCCATCAGCTCTTCGTAGTAGAGCCGGCCCTGCTCGTCACGATGCTGGGTGTGCCGCTTCGGCGGTACCGTACCCACTTGCCGATAGAACGCCATGACCGTTCCTCCGCCAGCCGGTGGTCGGACAGTTGATCACCATCGTAGTGCGGCCGACGCGTCTATCAGGCGTTTCGCAGGGCGCGGTAGACCGAGGCCCCGACGAACGCGCCGAGGTCGGCCGGTGTCCAGCCGTCCTGGTCGGCGAGCAGCGCGCGCACCGCCCCTTCCCCCGCCGACACCCACTGCTCCACCAGCACGGGCAACTTGCGTTCGGCGTCCACCGTGCCCCACGCGCGCAGCGTGGGGCGCAGGAGTTTGGTGCAGCGCTCGATGACGAGCGCGCGGCCGCGCCCGAACGACTTCGCGACGGCGGGGTCGGGATTGCCGTAGACCAGCCGCCAGGCGTCGGGCCGGGTCGCCGCCTTCGTCAGCAGTGCGCGAAACCCCTGGACGAACACGGTCTCGTCGGCGTCCACATCGCGTGGCTTCACCACCTCGAGCACGCCGCTGACCAGGTAGCCCTCCTCGCGCTGGATCAACGCCTCGATCAGCTCGACGCGATCGGCGAAGCAGGCGTAGACCACCGGCCTGGTCACGTTCATCCGTTCCGCGATCGCGGCCATGGTGACCGCGGCGATGCCGTCCTCGACGGCGATGGCGAGCGCGGTGTCGAGCACCTGCGGGCGGCGGCGTTCCGGGCCGAGGTGCTGCGCCCGCTGCCGTTGCCCCACGGACGCGTCGCTGTTCATGCCGCCCAACCTGCCGCCGGTGGTCCGGTTGCCGCTGCTGCGGCGGGGGAAGGGCGGCTGTGCCGGGCGGGTCACGCGGACCCGGGTTCGTCGGCGAACTCGGCGATCACCGGGGCGTGGTCGCTGGCGCCCTTGCCCTTTCGCGCCTCACGATCGACCATCGCGTCCCTCACAGTGGCGGCGAGCGCGGGGGAGGCGAGGATGAAATCGATGCGCATGCCCTCTTTGCGCGGGAAGCGCAGCTGCGTGTAGTCCCAGTAGGTGTAGACGCCCGGTCCGGGCGCGAACGGACGCATGACATCCGCGAACCCGGCGTCCACGACGGCCTGGAAGGCGTCGCGCTCCGGCTGCGAGGTGTGCGTCTTCTCGGCGAAGTACTCCACGGACCACACATCGTCGTCGGTCGGCGCGATGTTCCAGTCGCCCACCAGGGCGATCTTGGCCTGCGGGTCCTCGGCCAGCCAGCGCGCGCCGTTGTCGCGCAGCGCGGCAAGCCATTCCAGCTTGTACGTGTAATGCGGATCGCCCAGCGTTCGCCCATTGGGCACGTACAGGCTCCACACCCGCACGCCGCCGCAGGTGGCCCCGATCGCCCTCGACTCGACCACCGGCGTGCTGATCAGCGACTCACCCGCGTCTTTGTCGAAGCCGGGCTGGCCGGGGAAGGCGAACTCGACGTCGGAGAGGCCGACGCGGGAGACGATCGCCACCCCGTTCCACTGGTTGATCCCCAGGTGGGCGACTTCGTAGCCGAGTTCGTCGAAGCGCTCGAAGGGGAACTGGTCGTCGCGGCACTTGGTCTCCTGGATGGCGAGCACGTCGATGTCCTGGCGGTCGAGCCAGTCCGCGACGCGGTCGAGCCGGGAGCGGATGGAGTTGACGTTCCAGGTGGCGAGACGCACTACGGCCTTCCTTCGGGGTGTCAGATCTGTTCTACCGCAGGCCGCCGGGCCCGGCGATCGGTTCCGGCGCGGCGTAGCGATAGGTGTGGTGCTCGATGAAGCCCAGTTCGCGGTACATCGCGCGGGCCGGTTCGTTGGTGGCTTCCACCTGGAGATAGGCGTGGGTCGCGCCGCGGTCGCGGCCCCAGCGGATCAGTTCGGCGCAGACCAGCGAGCCGAGTCCGTGCCTGCGGTGCGCGGCGGCGACGGCCACGCAGGTGAGGCCGATCCAGCGTCGCCCGTCCGGGGCGGTGGTCAGCGCGCCGCGGCCGATCGCGATGGGACGCGGTAGACCGAGCGAGGCGAAGCCGAGTTCGCCGCCGATGACCGCGGTGAGCACGTCGGGATCGGGCGCGGGAACCGTCTGCGCGCCGGGGTCTTCACCGCTGTGACGGTGCATCTCCAGCCAGTCCGCGTGGGGAGCGGGCGCGATCCGCACCATCGAAGGGCCTTGCGGCAGCACGAAGTTGTCGATATCGATGGCGAGCACGATCGTCTCCCGCCAGCTGTGCCAGCCGGGCGGCACCGGGGCCAGCCGATCGGGCAGCGCGAGTTGCACGGGCAGGCCGTGCGCGGTGTACCACTCGCCGATCCGGTGCAGCGTCTCCGCCGACACGGTGGCGGGACCGTCGGAGTTGCCCAGCGGCACAGCGGAATTCGCGCGCCCGGTGTATCCGTGGCCCGCGCGCGCCAGCCAGCCGTCGATCCACGCGTGCTCGACGCCAGGCCAGCCGTAGGCGGCCGCGGCTTCCAGCGCGCGGATCTCCCTGATGCGGATCGGTCGCGGACCGATGGCTTTCAGCGCGATCACGCGTTCCGGCGCGACCGATACCAGCTCGCCGCCCGCGCCGCGCACCGTCGGCGGATCGAGGGAGACGAGTTCGCCGATCACGTCGGTCAGTGGTTGTGGATAACCCGCGGGCAGTTGGTAGCGCAGCACCACGCGACGGCCGAGCGGGATATCGGGCAGGCCGGCCGCGGGATCAGTCGTCATGCCCGAACGGGTCGGGGTCGGTGCCGGGCAGCCAGCTCAGACCCGGTGTGCCCCAGCCGTTGCGTTTGATCGCCTTCTTCGCGGCCCGCGCGTTGCGGCCGATCAGCACGTCCACGTAGAGGAACCCGTCGAGGTGCCCGACCTCGTGCTGGAGCATGCGGGCGAAGAAGCCCTTGCCCTCCACCTCCACCGGCTCGCCGCGCTCGTCGGTGCCGGTCACCTTCGCCCATTCGGCGCGGCCGGTGGGGAACTGCTCGCCTGGCACCGACAGACAGCCCTCCTCGTCGTCGTCCGGGTCCGGCATGGTCTCGGGGACCTCCGAGGTCTCCAGCACCGGATTGACCACGACGCCGCGGCGGCGGGTGGCGGTGCCGTCCGCGCCGAGGTCGGGGCAGTCGTAGACGAACAGGCGCAGCGGAACGCCCACCTGATTGGCCGCCAGCCCGACGCCGTGCGCCGCGTCCAGCGTCTCGAACATGTCCGCGATGAGCGGAGCCAATTCCTCCGGCGATCGAGTGACCCGCTCGGTCGGGTTGTGCAGAACCGGGTCGCCGACGATCACGATCGGGAGGATTGCCATGCGCCAATTATTGCCGTGCGCGCCACGTCACAGCGCCTCGGGTGCCGAACCCGTGACCGGGACTACCGGCCGGTAGGGAACACGCCGCGCTGTGGGCCGGGCGATTCTCCCGGCGCGTGGTTGAATGTTCCGCGACGTACAAGCACCATTTTCGTCTGGTGGTCACTCGGCGAGGGAGCGAGATGGACGGCGCAGCGGCACGGGATCTTCCCGCGACCCACAACGGCCCTTCCGCGAGCGAAGACGGCACGACGGAGCACGCCGCGGCCGAGCAGGCCGACGGTAGCGGACTGACCCGTCGCGAACTCGACATCCTTGCCTTCGAGCGGCAGTGGTGGAAGTACGCGGGGGCGAAGGAGGAGGCGATCCGCGAGCTGTTCGCCATGTCGCCGACCCGGTACTACCAGGTGCTGAACGCGGTGGTGGACCGGCAGGAGGCCCTGGCGGCCGACCCGATGCTGGTCAAGCGGCTGCGCAGGCTGCGAGCGAGCAGGCAGAAGGCGCGCGCGGCGCGGCGGCTCGGATTCCAGGCCTGACCCGGCGATGCGGACCCGGACCCGCTTCGTGCGACTAGGCTCGCGGACGTGAGCTACCCGAACCCCACCTCCGGTGGGCCACCGTTGCGCGCCCTGGCGATGGTGCTGATCGCGTTGGCCATCGTCTTCGCAGGGCTCGGCGCGATGTCGCTGTCGAATTCCGACGCCGACACCGACGCCTCGGGAACCAGCGAATCGCCGACCTCGAGCGCGAGCGCCGCGCCTCAGGTGCCGGCGAGCACCACCGCGCCCAAGGCGTCGATCTCGTCCACCGCGGCGGCGACCGTGACGCCGACCACCACCGCCGCGCCGACCACCTCCACGGCGGCGCGCTCGGTCCCGGTACGCGTGCTCAACAACAGCATGGTGCCCGGACTCGCCGCGAAAACCGCGGGTCAGCTCGAGGCGAGCGGGTGGACGATCGCGGAAACGGGCAACTACCCGGGCGCCAGCATCGCCAAAACCACCGTGTACTACGGGGATTCGTCCGGTGACAAGGAGGCCGCGCAGGCCATCGCGGACCAGCTCGGCGCGTCGGTGGCGCCGAAGTCGAGCGCGATCGGGGACACCGCGCCGGGTGTAACGGTGATCGTCACGGGTAACTGACCCGTGTGGACGCTGGTCGCACGCTCCGACCGGCGAACACAGGTGAGGGCGCGCCGCCCTGTCGGGGGCACGGCGGGACGGCGTGGCATCATCTTGTCCGGTAACGAACGTGTCCACCCAGCTTTACTCGTAAACTCGGTACTCGTAAAGGAGTTCCCCGATGGCCCCGTCCACAACTCGACGCCCTTCCTGGCGGACTGTGACCCCGGTGCTCGCGGTCGCGGTGTTCGGCCTCGCCGCCTGCTCGAACAGCCAGGAGTCGAGTGACGTCCAGGGAACGACTCCGCCGGTGTGGACCGGGTCCCCCGCCCCCGCCGGGCAGTCGAGCACCGAGCACGGCGGAACGCCGAACACCGAGCAGGGCGTGAACGTCCAGCTGAAGGACCCCTCGGGCGCCTCGGTCGGCACCGCGAACTTCGCCAAGGACGGCAACCACCTGCAGATCACCGTCGAGGCCCACGGGCTGCGTCCCGGCTTCCACGGCCTGCACGTGCACCAAGTCGGCAAGTGCGAGCCGAACTCGGTCGCGCCGACCGGCGGCCCGGCGGGCGATTTCCTTTCCGCCGGTGGTCACCTGCAGGTCGGCAGCGCCAACGCGCATCCAGCCAGCGGTGATCTGACCTCGCTCGAGGTGCGTGGCGACGGCGTCGGCAAGCTGGTCACCACCACCGACGCGGTGACGCTGGACGACGTGAAGGGCAAGGCCCTGATCATCCACGCCGACGCCGACAACTTCGGCAACATCCCCAACCGTTACTCCCGCGCCGACGGCGTCGCGGGTCCCGACGAGTCGACCCTAGCGACGGGCGACGCGGGTGGCCGTGTCGCCTGTGGCGTGATCCAGTAGCGCGGGTGGTATATGGCCGGGGCAGGAATCGAGCACGTTCCCTTCGAAGGTTCGCCCCGGCCCACCATCGGGGTCGAATGGGAGATCGCCTTGGTGGACAAGGTGACCCGCGATCTGTCGAATACCGCCGCCGAGGTCTTCGATTCCCTCGGTGACCTGCGCGCCCACGACGGAACGCCGCAGGTCACCAAGGAATTGCTGCGCAACACCGTCGAACTCGTCACCGGCGTGCACGACACGGTGGGCGCGGCGGTGGAGGATCTCACCGGCACGATGAACACGGTGCGGCGCGCGGCCGACCCGCTCGGCGTCGATCTGTTCTGCGCGGGCACCCATCCGTTCGCGCAGTGGTCGGCCCAGCAGCTGACCCGGTCGGAGCACTACGACGAGCTGATCGAGCGCACGCAGTGGTGGGGTCGCCAGATGATGATCTGGGGCGTGCACGTGCACGTCGGAGTCTCGCACCGCGACAAGGTCTTTCCGATCCTCAACTCGTTGCTGCTGTCGTACCCGCACCTGCTGGCGCTGTCGGCGGGCTCGCCGATGTGGTCCGGATCGGATACCGGCTACGCCAGCAACCGGACGTTGATGTTCCAGCAGTTGCCGACCGCGGGTCTGCCGTTCCAGTTCGAGAACTGGACCCAGTTCGAGCATTTCGTGCACGACGAAGTCAAAACCGGTGTGTTCACGCAGTTGGGCGGGATGCACTGGGACATCCGCCCGGCGCCGAAGTGGGGCACCATCGAGGTGCGGGTCTGCGACGGCATCTCCACACGCGCCGAACTCGCCGCGATGGCCGCGCTCATCCACTGCCTGATCGTCGACCTCGACCGCCGCGTCGAGAACGGCGAGACGCTGCCCACGCTGCCGCCGTGGCACGTGCAGGAGAACAAGTGGCGCGCCGCGCGTTACGGGCTGGACGCGATCATCATCACCGACTCCGACAGCAACGAGCGGTTGGTCACCGACGATCTGGACGATCTGCTGAACCGGCTGGAGCCGACGGCCGCGCGCCTCGGCTGCGCGGACGAACTCGCGCTGGTCGCCGAGATCCCCAAGCGCGGAGCCTCCTATCAGCGGCAGCGCCGGGTTGCCGCTGCGTCGCAGGGCGATTTGGTCGCCGTGGTGGACGCGCTGGTCGAGGAGTTGAAACAGTAACGACCCGCCGGGTACCGGTCGGTTGCTGTTCAGCTGGCCAGGGGGACGGCGTTCACCCCCCGTTTACTATGGTCGGATGCTTGTCGAAAACCCGGGTTCCAGCGTAGGAAGCGCGGTCGCGCGCCGCGTATCGCCCACTCGGGTCCGGGTCGCCGCGGCGGTGGGCGCGGTGCCGGTTCTGCTGATCGTGCTGCAGGGCGTCGCCATGTGGCAGGGATTCGAAGGTCCGCTGGAGAGCTTGGGGCGGGACTACATCGGCACACCCAAATCCATGTCGGTGCCGTGGGCCGGACTGGTGCTCGCGCTGGTCGGCCTCTCGGCCCGGCGCCGGGTGATCGCGGTGGGCGCCGCGGTCGCCGTCGACGTGGTGTGGGCGGCCGTCCGCTTGCTTGCGGGCGAGCCGTTCGCGATCGGAAACGGCCCCGTGCTCGTGCTGACCGGCCTGGCGCTGGTGGCCTGGCTGCGCTGGTCCGGCGCCGAACGGCGGGACGCGCTGCACGCCGTCGCGCTCGGCGCGTTGCTCGTGCTGGCCACCAAGGTCGGCGATGTCTGGCTGCACATCACCGTGCTCGGCAGCCCCACGGTGCTGGACGAATACGTGATCCTGGCCGATCACGCGCTGGGTGATCCGTCGTGGGTGCTCGGGCGGGCAGTGGACGCGCTCGGGCCCGTCGCCTACGCGGTACTGCACTGGGTCTACATCGAGCTGCCGGTGGCGGCGATCGTCGTGGCCGTGTGGCAGTTGCGCCGAGTGACGTCGTCGGGCCGGTGGCCGTCGCACTACCTGGTGCGCACCTTCCTGGTGCTCGGCTTGATCGGCCCCCTGGTGTACGTGCTCTTCCCCGTGGTCGGTCCGATGTTCGCGTACGGGCCGGACGGCAACGGGCTGCAACTGGGCAACTACTGGCCGGGAGTGGTGCCGCCGATCGATCGGACGCCGATGCCGCTGTCGTTCGACGCGCCGATTCCGCGCAACTGCATGCCTTCGATGCACACCGCGTGGGCGCTGTCGGTGTTCCTGCACACCCGCCGCGACGACGACGGCGAACCCGCCCCGCGCTGGTTGCGCTGGGGCGGCGCGTTCTGGCTGCTGGCGACGCTCGCCGCCACCCTCGGGTTCGGCTACCACTACGGCGTCGACCTGGTCGCGGGCGCGGTGCTGTGCCTCACCGTCGAGTCGGCGCTGCGCGAACCGGAGCGCGGCTGGGGATGGTTCCGGATCCGGCTGGTCGGCACCGGTGCGGTCGTGCTTGCCGCGCTGCTGCTGTCCTACCGGTACCTCGCCGTCCCGATGGCCGAGTATCCGGTGCTCGCGGGCACGGTCGTGCTCGGACTGCTGGCCGGACTGGCCGCGGCGTTCCACGCGACGTGGTTCGCGACCGCGCGGCAGCCGCGGCAAGCGACACCCGAGGTCGAGCCCGTCGCGCGCTGAGCCGTGCGCGCGACTGGTCGGCGTCGAGCCCGTCGTGGCGCTGAGCCCGTGGTGCGCCAGCCCGTGGTGCGGCTGGTCGGCGTCGAGCCCGTCGTGGCGCTGAGCCCGTGGTGCGCTAGCCCGTGGTGCGCTGCGGCCCCGTGCGTGCGGCTGGTCGGCGTCGAGCCCGTCGCGCGCTGAGGCCGGTCGCGGCTAATCGATGTCGTCGTCGCGCAGCTCGTTGACGCGCAGCAGGCCGTCGCGGTGGCGCTGCTCGCGGTAGGCGGTGCGGCCGATCAGGTGGGCGATCACCGGGGCGGTGAGCAGGGTGAACAGCCCGACGAGCACCAGCGCCCAGACGTTGCCGTGCCCGCGCAGCTGGATCGCGGCGCCCGCCAGCACCAGGATCAACCCGATGACCTGCGGCTTGGTGGCGGCGTGCATCCGGGTCAGGGTGTCGGGGAAGCGCGCGATCCCGATCGCGGCGGTGAGCGCCAGCGTCGAGCCGAGGAGGATCAGGACGCCCGCGAAGACGTGCCACAGATTCATGTGTCGTCTCGCACCCGGAATCGCGACACCGCGGCCGAGCCGAGGAACCCCACCAGCGCCAGCGCGACGATCGCGGGCACCACGGTGGTGTCGGCGCTGTAGGCGGCCCACACGGCCAGCCCGGAGGCGGCTATGGCCATCAACGAGTCGATGCCGACCACCCGGTCCAGCGTGCTCGGGCCCATGACTACGCGATATGTGGTGAGCAGTGCCGCCGCGGTCAGGATGACGGCGGCGATGACGGCGACGACGGTCACGATGTCACCTCCGGGGGTGAGGGCGGCCGGGAGTACGGCCACCCGGTCGGGCGTTCGAAGGCTTCGATCAGCAGGCGTTCCAGCCGCCGGGTGGTGCGGAAGAAGGCGGCCACCGCCGCGTCGCTGCCGACGTCGAGCACGTGCACGTAGACGACACAGCGCCTGCGGTCGATCTCCAGCACCATGGTGCCCGGGATCAGGTTGAGCAGGTCGGTCCACAGCACCAGCACCAGGTCCGAGCGCGTGGCGGAATACACGCGCAGCACCCCGGACACCGGTGGCGGCGCGGGGCGGATCGCCAACCAGGCGACCTGCAGACTCGACTCCAGCGCGTAATACGCGCTCGCCAGGATCAATTCGGGCAGGGGAAGCGGGTTCAGCCGGCCGGACACCGGCACGCGGGGCAACGGCAGCGCGACCATGATCAGCGCGGCGACCGCCAGTCCACCCAGCACATTCGCCGTGCTCAGATCGCCCCACAAAGCCACCCAGACCACCGTGAGCCACATGAGGATGCCGATGCGGACCGTCAGATCGCGCTTGCGGCTCCGCCCGGTCTGCTCGATGCTCATCGCGGGCCTCCGTGCGGATCACCGAGCACCGCGCCGATGTACACGCCGGGATCGCGCAGGTCCGCCGCGGCCCGGTCGGCGATCGTGAGGATCGGCCCGGCCAGCACCGTCAGGCCCAACCCCACCGCCAGCAGCGCCGCCGTGGACAGCACCATCAGCGGCGGCATCCGGCCGGGATCGGTGCGCTCGTCGTAGTGCACGTCGGTCGCTTCCTCGATCAGCGTGGGCGGCTTGGCGGCGGTGAGATGGCCCTCCGGCGCGTCCTCGCGAGGCCGCCAGAAGGCTTTGCTCCACACCCTGGCCATGGCGTAGAGGGTGAGCAGGCTGGTGAGCACGGCGCCGCCGACCAGCACCCAGGCCAGCACGCTGCCGCTCTCCGCGCCCGCCCGCAACAGCGTGACCTTGCCGATGAACCCGGAGAACGGCGGTATTCCACCCAGATTCAGCGCTGGGATGAGGAACAGCACGGCAAGCAGTGGGCTGGCCGCGGCGAGCCCGCCCAGTCTGCGCAGCGAGGTCGATCCGGCCTGTCGCTCGATCAGACCGGCCACCAGGAACAGGGTGGTCTGCACCAGAATGTGGTGCGCCACGTAGAACACCGCGCCCGACAGCCCGGCCGCGTTGGCCAGGCCGACGCCGAACACCATGTATCCGATGTGACTGACCAGCGTGAACGACAGCAGACGGCGGATGTCGCTCTGCGCGATGGCGCCGAGGATGCCGATGAGCATGGTGAGCAGGCCGCACACCAGCAGCACCGAGTCGAAGCCGCCGTCGGGGAACAGCAGCGAATGGGTCCGGATGATCGCGTACACACCGACTTTGGTGAGCAGACCGGCGAACACGGCCGTGACCGGCGCCGGAGCGGTCGGATAGGAGTCGGGCAGCCAGTTCGACAGGGGGAAGACGGCCGCCTTGATGCCGAACGCCACCAGCAGCACGCCGAAGATCGCCGTGCGGGTGCCGTCGGGCACGGCGCCGAACCGGACCGCGAGCTGGGCGAGGTTCAGGGTTCCGGTGGCGGCGTAGGTGAGTCCGATGCCGGTGAGGAAGATCAGCGACGAGACCATGGAGACCATCACATAGGCCACGCCCGCGCGGATGCGTTCGGTGGTCGCGCCGACGGTGAGCAGCACGAAGGACGCCGCCAGCAGGATCTCGAAGCCGACGAAGAGGTTGAACAGGTCTCCGGCCAGGAACGCGGCCGAGACGCCGGCGCTGAGCACCAGATACGTGGGCCGGTAGATCGAGGTCGGCTGCCGCTCGTCGCCGTCGCGGATGTTCTGGCCCGCGCCGTAGAGGTTGACCGACAGCAGCACGATGGACGAGACGAGCAGCATCGCCGCCGACAGCCGGTCCACCACCAGTGTGATGCCGATCGGCGCCGCCCAGTCGCCCACCTGCACCGCCGTGGTGCCGTCCCGGTCGACCAGGAACAGCAGCAGCCCGCAGATCACCACGCCACCGGCGAGCGCACCGACGCTGACCGCGCGCTGGATGCGCGGCCTGCGGCCGAACACGAGCGTGGCCGCGGCGCCCAGCAGCGGGACGAGCACCGGTAGCGGAGCGAGGATCGGCAGCAGGCCGGGGGAGAGGGTCACGTCTCCGGGTCCTCTCCGGCGCGCCGCCGGGCGACATCGACGTCTTCCTGATCGTTGGCGACGTCGTCGCTGGTGGTGAGCGTGTAGGCGCGGTAGGCGAGGGCGAGCACGAACGCCGCGATGCCCATGGTGATCACGATGGCGGTGAGCACCATCGCCTGGGCGAGCGGGTCGGCCATCTCCTCGGTGTCGGCCGAGCCGTGGATGGGCGGTTTGCCGTTGCCGCCGCCCGCGGTGATGATCAGCAGGTTCACCGCGTTGCCGAAGAGGATCAGCCCGAGCAGCATCTTCGACACGGCGCGTTCCAGGATGAGATACACCCCGCACGCGACCAGGATGCCGATCACCACCAGCAGGGTCAGATTCGCGGTCACGTCCGGGGACCTCCGTTCGCCGCGGGGGGCTCGGCGTCGGCGAGTTCGCTGTCCAGCCGCGCGCCGAGACTGCGCAGCACGTCCAGCACCAGGCCGACCACGATGAGGTAGACGCCGAGATCGAACAGCAGCGCGGTGACCACCTTGACGTGGCCGATCACCGGCAGCGAGACGTCGATGATCGCCGAGGACAGCGGCGGCGCGCCGAGCAGCAGCGACGACACCGCGGTGCCGGCGGCCAGGGTGAGGCCCGCGCCGAGGACATGGCCCGCGTCCACGGGCAGCGCCTCGCCCAATTCGTAGCGTCCGCCCGCGAGATACCGCAGCGTGAGCGCCAGCCCCGCCGTAAGCCCGCCCGCGAACCCGCCGCCGGGAGCGTTGTGGCCGGAGAAGAAGAAGTAGACCGACAGCACCATGATGGTCGGGAACACCAGCCGCGTGGTGATCTGCAGGACCATCGACCGTTCGGCCCGGCCGATCAATCTGCCCGCGGGCAGCCAGCTCACCAGTTCCGGATCGTAGTCGGGGGAGTCCGTCGCACGCGGCGCGCTGCCGAAACGCCTGCTGCGGAACACCAATGAGGCGACCCCGGTGGCCGCGACGACGAGCACCGAGATCTCGCCGAGGGTGTCCCAGGCCCGCAGGTCGACGAGCAGGACGTTGACGGCGTTCTTCCCGCCGCCGAACGCGTAGGCGGCGTCGGGTATCCGGGGCCAGATGGGTTCGGCGGTGCGGGCCGCGACGGCGAACCCGGCCATGACCGCGACCACCGTCCCGGTTCCGGCGGCCAGCATCGCCCTGCGCACCTTGAATGCGGCGGTTCGGCTCGCCTCGATCCGCGCGGGAAAAGCGCGCAGGACCAGCACGAAGATCACCAAGGTCAGCGTTTCCACGAGGAACTGGGTCAGCGCGAGGTCGGGGGCGCCGTGCAGCGCGAAGATCACGCCGCTGCCGTATCCGGTCACGCCGACGACCAGCACGCTCGCCAGCCGGTTGCGCAGCACCGTCGCGGCGAGCGCGGTCACCGCCATGACGGCGCCGACGGCCGCTTGCAGCGGCGAATCCCACAGGCGCAGCGTGACACCCGTGCGGGTGCCCACGGCGAGCAGGACCGTCGGCAGGACGATGAGCGTGACCAGGATCGCGGCCTGGCTCAACGGCAGTGAGCCGCGCTGCACCGCGCCGGTCATCCGCAGCGAGAGGGTGTCCATCGCGCGCAGCGTGGCGTCGTAGGCGCGGTCGGCGTTGCCGAGGCGCGGGTGCGCCGATTCGGCGAAGCGGTCGCGCAGCCGCCACAGCACCACACCCACCGCGACGATCAGCAGCGTCGACGCCAGCGCGGGGTCGAATCCGTGCCACAACGCCAGATGCGGAGGCGGCGGCCCGGCCAGTGTCTCGGCATAGGGGCTCAACCGTGCGTCGAGCCAGGCCAGGGCGAAGCCGGCCGCGAGGCTCGCGACGGCGAGGATCACCGGCGCCGCGAGGAACAGCGCACCCGGCGGGTGCCAGCGCAAGCGACGCTCGGCTTCCGGCTGGTCCTCGGCGACGGGTACCTCGCTGGGATGGTGGGCGACGGGCGTCGCGCCGGCAGTGGGTTCCGGCGCGCCGCGCTTGTCCGCGAAAGCGCCCCAGACGAACCGGACGCTGTAGCCGACGGTCAGCATCGATCCCAGTACCACCCCGGCGAATACCACGCCCCGCACGGGCGCGGCCAGCACGTCCGAGTCCAGGACGGCGTTCAGCGCGCTCTCTTTTCCGGCGAAGCCGATCAGCGGCGGTATGCCCGCCATGCTGAGCGCGGCGAGCGCCGCGGTGGCGCACAGCACCGGAGCCCGGCGGCCCAGCCCGGACAGCCGGCGCAGATCCCGCGTCCCCGCACCGTGATCGATGATGCCGACCACCAGGAACAGGCAGGCCTTGAACAGCGCGTGCGCGATGATCATCGTCACTCCGGCCAGCGCGGCGGCGGGCGTGCCGAGGCCGACCAGCACGATCAGGAATCCCAGCTGGCTCACCGTGCCGAAGGCGAGCACCAGTTTCAGATCCACCACTTGGAGCGAGCGCAGCCCGGCCAGCAGCATCGAGGCCAGGCCGAGAGTGAGCACCAGCGGATGCCACACCGGATTCTGCGCGAACGCCGGTGCGAGCCGCGCGATCAGATACACCCCGGCCTTCACCATCGCCGCGGCATGCAGGTACGCGCTCACCGGCGTCGGCGCCGCCATCGCGCCGGGCAGCCAGAAATGCAACGGCACCACGGCGGATTTGGTCAGCGCGCCCACCAGCATCAGGGCCACCGCGACATTCACCGCCGTCCCGCTCGGGGCGGGTGCGCCGAGCAGATCCGACAGCAGATAGCTGCCGTTCGCGGCGCCGAGCACGACGATGCCCGCCAGCATCGTCAACCCGCCCGCGCCGGTCACCAGCAGCGCCTGGATCGCCGCCCTCCGGCTGGCCGCCTGCTCGGCGTTGTGCCCGATCAGCAGGAACGACAGCACCGTCGTCGCCTCCCAGAACACATAGAGCAGCAGCATGTTGTCGCTGGTCACCAGTCCGAACATGGCTCCGGCGAACGCGACCAGCTCGGCGGCGAACACCCCGAGGCGCGGCTCGTCGTCCTCGAAGTACCGGGCGCAGTAGACCAGCACCAGCGCCCCGATGCCGAGGACCAGCGCGCACAGCACCGCCGCGAGCGTGTCGAAGCCCAGATCGATGTTCAGGCCGATGCTAGGCGCCCAGGTGAGCCGAACTCGCTGCGGCTCGGACCAATTCGCGAGCACCCAGACGAAGCCGCCGAGCGGGACCACCGCGAGCAGGTAGAAAGCGTTGCGCCCCAGTGCCCGCACCCACAGCGGAGCCGCCAGGGCGGCTGCCGCATGCACGAGCAGGATTGCGAGCAAACTTCACTCCGTCGGGTAGGGGCGGCGGGGTGTCCGGCACAAGCCTACGGAAGGCGTGCTTTTTCCGGGGAAAGGGTGAGTATGGTGTACGCCATCCGCCCGAACCGAAGCTATATGTCCGCTAATGACTCGCTCTCCGGTTGCCCATTCGTTTGGGACTTGCTGCGCGGCCGCAGGCTGCGCAGCATGACGAGCCCGACGGCGCTGCCGATGACGATGGCCAGCGCGGTGCGGCCCGGAGCCGCGTCGTGTACCGCCACGTCCTCGCGCCAGTCCTTGACCCGGTCCGGCATCACCGAGACCGCCGAAGGCAGATAGAGCGCGCTGATCGCGAGCACGCCGCTGGGCGCGTAGTGCGGCCGGGCCGTGCCGCAGCAGTAACCGGCGGTCAGCGCGATGACTCCGCTGATCACCGCGAAGGCGACGGTGCCGGCGGACGTCGAGGTGATCAGGGCGAAGACCGTGATGCCCGTCAGCAGCAGGATGGCGAGGGCGGTCGACGGCATCCTGACGCCGACGACGAGTCCGGCCGCGGTCAACGCGATGAGCACCGCGGAGGTCCAGCCGGGCCGCACCGCGTACCCCACGGCGTCGACCGCGGCGGTCAGGCTCACGGCCAGATACACGCCGGTGCCGTCGCGGCCGGGCAGCAGCATGGCGGCCGCCGTCGCGCTGACGATCGTCGCCGCGACGACGATCGCGATCTCCACCGCGTGACCTTCCGCCGGCAGTTTGCTGTACTGGCGGCCCAGCCATTCGGTGCCCGCCAGCACCACCAGCGCGAGCACCATGGCGGCGAGGATCGGCGTCACCGGCAGGGCGATCGCCATGCGCGGCGTCTTCGCCTCCTCGGTGCGCTTCCAGTTGTGCAAGGTGCTGATCACCAGCAGGGCGAGCGCCACGCCGATCATCCAGCGCGTGGGGGTCTCCAGGACCGCGTACGGGTCGGCGTTGATGTTCAGCACGCCCGCGAGATCGCCGAAGCCGAAGAAGCCGACGCCGCCCACCGCGAACGCCGCGGCGGGCAGCGGCCTGCGCAGCACCACGGCGCCGAGGCCGCCGAGCAGCACCGCCGCGCAGATCGAGTCGATGTAGTTCTGCGTGGTCAGTATCTCGGCGGTGGCCACCCGGTGTCCGGCGAAGTGGTTGATCAGCTGCGCCAGCGCGGCGGCGGTCGCCGTCGCCCACCCGGTCAGCGGCCGCGATGTGGTGGCGACCAGCACGGCGACCGCCACGGCGACGATCACGCCCAGCGCCGCGCTGCGCGGCACGCTGTTGAGCAGCCCGGCGATCCGGTACGAGGCGGACTGGCCGGAGGGGCTGACGGTGACCGGCAGGAACAGCGTGACGCCCGCGACCGCGGCTCCCGTGAAGGCCGTGGTCGCGTCGACAATGTCGCCGACCCTGCGCACGGTTGTCGAACATACCCGTGGTGATCACGTGATCTTGTGATTGCCGACGATTCGCCCGTAAATGTCTCCGATGGGAAAAATGCGGGAAGCGACGATTTGCCGAAGATTGTCCAATGGGGGTGGTTGGTGACCTAGCCGCGGCTGTCCGCGTACCGGCGCAGCGTGTCTATCTGCGACGGGTCCAGCGAGGGCCGCACCACCGCCTTGGCCGCGAGCACGTCCGCGGCGGTCACGTCGGCCGCGTGCACGTCCCTGCGCATGGCCGCGAGCGCGGATTCACGCAACAGCGCGGCGCAGTCGGCGGCGGAGTAGCCCTCCAGTTCCTCCGCGAGCGCGTCGAGGTCGACGTCGGCGGCCAAGGGCACCGCGCGGCCCGCCGTGCGCAGGATCTCCCTGCGCGCGTCGGCGTCCGGCGGCGGCACGAACACCAGCCGCTCCAGCCTGCCAGGACGCAGCAGCGCCGGATCGATCAGCTCAGGCCGGTTGGTCGCGCCGAGCACCACCACGTCGCGCAGCGGCTCCACGCCGTCGAGCTCGGTGAGCAGCGCCGCGACCACCCGATCGCCGACGCCCGCGTCGGCGCTCTGCCCGCGGCGCGGGGCAAGCGCGTCCACCTCGTCCAGGAAGATCAGCGATGGCGCGGAATCGCGGGCGCGCTGGAACAGCTCGCGCACCGCGCGCTCCGACGAGCCGACCCACCGGTCCAGCAGTTCGGCGCCTTTGACCGCGTGCACGCTGAGCTGACCGGTACCGGCCAGCGCCCGCACCAGGAAGGTCTTGCCGCAGCCCGGCGGGCCGTAGAGCAGCACACCGCGCGGCGGCTCGATGCCGAGCCGGGCGAAGGAATCCGGATGCTTCAGCGGCCACAGCACCGCCTCGGTCAGCGCCTGCTTGGTTTCGGCCATGTCGCCGACGTCGTCGAGGCTCAGGCTGCCGATGGCGAGTTCCTCCATGCCCGAGCGCGACAGCGGCCGGATGACCTCGAGCGCGCCGAGCAGGTCGGGCTGGGTGAGTTGCGGCTCGCCGTGCTCCCTGGCCCGCGAGGCCGCGCGCAGGGCCGCCTCCCGGCACAGCGCCGCCAGATCGGACACCACGAAGCCGGGCGTGCGCTCGGCGATCTCGTCGAGCCGCAACTCGGCGGTCGGCACCCGGCGCAGCAGATACTCGAGCAGCGCCTTGCGCACGGCGGTGGTCGGCAGCGGCAGCGCGAGTTCGCGGTCGCACAGATCGGGGGCGCGCAAGCGCTGGTCGATGCCGGCCGGGTGCGACGTGGTCGCCAGGAAGGCCACGGACGGTCCGGCGATCGCGGCGCGCAGCTGGTCGAGGATGAGCGTGGCGACCGGCTCCGGGTCCGCGGGCAGCAGGGCGTCGATGTCGGTGATCAGCAGGATGCCGCCCTTGCCGCAGCCGATATCGGCCACCGCCTCGGCGACCTCGCGCAGCCGCGCTCCGCTCTCGGCGGCGCCCACGCTGGGGCCGTCGAGCTCCACCACGCGCCGCGATCCAGCGACCGCGCGGGCCAGCGTGGCTTTGCCGACACCGGCCGGACCGGTGATCAGCACGCCGAGATGTGGGCGCGCGCCCAGCGTGCGCAGCAACTCGGGTTCGTCCAACGCGAGGCTGAGCCACTCCTGGAGTTTCGCGGCCTGGCCGCGCGCGCCCGCGAGCTCTTCGACCGAGATGCTCGGCAGGTCGGCGGCCGAGATCCTGGCCATCGCGGCGCCGTTGGTGGCCGCGGCCGTGTCCATGGCGGCGGCTTCGGTGGCGCCCCACGACGCCGTGCCCACCGGTATCGGGGTGCCCGCCCCGGCCAGATCGGCGGCGTCCCGCGCGGCGACCGCGCCGGCCCCCCAGGACACCGCGGTATTCGGCTGCACGCTCACCGGCCCGCGCGGGTCGGTGCCGGTGACGGTGAGCAACTCCGTGGTCCAGGCGATGCCGAAGGTGCGCGACAGCGCCTGGGTGGCCGCCGTGGAGCTGATGTCGGGGCCCAGGTCGCGCGGCAGCAGGGAGACCGCGTCGCCGACGGTGACGACCTTGCCCAGCAGCGCCTGGCGCAGGGTCGCGGCCGGAATGGTGCGGGTGGCGTGCACCGAACCGCTCACCGTGATCTGTTTCGCGCCGTAGACGGTCGCGGGGGAGACCACCACCGTCGCATCCTCGCGCAGCCCCGCGTTGGACAGCGTGACGTCGTCGAGCAGGGCCACCCCGGCGGGCGTGCCCTGGCGGGCGATGCCGACCACCGCGGCTGTGCGCCGCGAGCCGACCAGCATGATCCCGTCCCATTCCCGCAGCCCCAGCGCGGTGAGCGCCTCCGGGTGCAGGCGGACCACCCCGCGCCGGGCATCGGCGGCCGACGAATTCAGGCGGGCGGTGAGTGCCAGTTCTGCCACTGTGCCATTCTGCCGCGCGGCCGGTGATCGGTCACGGCCCGCGAGCTGATCTGCGGCTACTTCTCGACGATTCCGGCGGCGACCGCGACCGAGGTGTCGGCCACGCTCGGCGCCAGGCACACCAGCTTGGCGGTGCCGAGCGCGACATTCGGGCTGCCGTCGAACGGGCCGCCCGGGTTCTCCGCGAGGATCTGCTCGATCAGCGCTTTCTCCGCGTCGGTGTCGAGCTTGCGGAACTCACCGCAGGTGGTGCTCGACGCCGGACCGAGCGCGGGATCGCGCTGCTTCGTCGTGGTGGTGGTGTCCGTATCCGCCGGGGCGGTCGATGTCGCGGTGCCGGAAGCGGTCGTCGTACGGGCGGCCGAGGCTGCCGCCGTCGCGCTCACCGAGCCCTTGCGCAATCCGTTCGCGTCGGTGGACTCGTCCCCTCCGCCGCAGCCTGCCAGCAGGAAACCCACCGTCCCGGCGACCAGGACGATGGCGGAAGTTCGTTTCATACCGTGCTTTCCCGGGTGGATCGTTGCGCCGGAGGCCCCGGCGTTCGCAGCAGCGTACCGGTTGCGGCGCGGTCAGTGGATGTGTGCCTGCCAATCCGCTGGCACCCGTCCGCGCGGGCCCGGCGCGCCCTGATCGGCGGGATGACTGTGCGGCGGCGCCAATTCCGGTCCGCCGCTGAACATCTCTTCGGTCTCGAAGTTGTAGTACCAGTCCTCGCCCGGCTCGAAGCTCTGGATGAACGGGTGCCCGGTGCTCTTGGCGTGCGCGGTGGCGTGCTGGGCGGGTGAGGTGTCACAGCAGCCGACATGCCCGCACTGGGCACAGCGGCGCAGATGCACCCACCAGCCGGAGACCTGCTCGCACTCCAGGCACCCCGGACCGCTCGGTGGTGCGGCCGGGTCGATGCCCGCGATCTGCTCGGTCATGCCTGTCCTTCCTGGTCGGTCGTGGCGACGACTTCCGCTTGGGGGCGGCGCAGCGGCAGCCAGACGGTGAACCTGGTGTCGCCGGGCTCGGAGTCCACCCTGATGTCGCCGTTGTGTTTCTTGACCACGATGCGGAACGAGATATCAAGCCCCAGGCCGGTGCCCTCACCCATCGGCTTGGTGGTGAAGAACGGTTCGAAGATCCGGCCGCGGGCCTCCGGCGGTATCCCCGATCCGGTATCGCCGATCTCCACCACAGCGCAATCGTTCTCGTGCCTGGTGCGAATGGTCAGCGTGCCCTCGCCGTTCATCGCGTACACGGCGTTGTCGATGAGATTGGTCCAGACCTGATTGAGTTCCGCCGCGTAGCACGGCACTTGCGGCAGCGTCCGGTCGTATTCCTTGACCACGTGCACGCCGTCGCCGATCTTGCGGCTGAGCATCACCAAGGTGCTGTCGAGCAGTTCGTGGATGTCGACCACCTGGAACGGCGCCCGGTCCATCTGCGAATACTGCTTCGCGGCGCCGACCAGCGCGGAGATGCGCGTGGTCGAGTCGGCGATCTCGTTCATCAGCAGCTCGGTCTCGATGGTGTAGTTCAGCCAGCGGACGGCCCCTTGGAACACCTGCTCCGGCGCGCCGTCCAGGGTGGCGGCCACCCGCTCCAGCCAGTCGGTGTCGAACCCGGCCTGCACGAAGTTCGGCGCGAGATTCCAGCCGTCGGCGATCCCGTGCTCCTCGAGCCATTCGCCGAGCACGTCCTCGCGGTCGGCGGCCTCCAGCGGCGTCAGCTCCGGAGCCTTCGCGACCTGGGCGGCGGCCTCCTCCTGCAGGCGCACCAACGCGCCGAGGGACGACGGATCGAATTTGCCCTCCGCCATCATGGCCAGCTTGTGCCGCATGCCCGCGACTCGCTCGCGCAGGCCCGCCGTGGCGCGCACCGCGGCGGCGGCCGGGTTGTTCAGCTCATGGGTGAGGCCCGCCGACAGCGAACCGAGCGCGAGCAGCCGTTCCCGCTCACCGATGCGCGCGTTGGTGTTGCGGTTGCCGAAGAACACCCCTTCGAGCAGGTGCACGGCCATCGGGAACCACTCGTGCATCATCCTGGCGAAGATGTCGGCGTCCAGCACGAAGAACCGCGAAGGCCGCGTCACCTGCATCGTCCCGCTGTAGGTCTGATCGACCTTGTCGCCGATGTAGGACATCCAGGCGCCCGCGTAGGCGCCGTGATGCTCGGTGCGGACCAGTTCGATCTCCGCGCCGCCGGACTGCTTGGAGAGCACCAGCTCGCCGTCCATCAGCACGTAGAAACACGTGGCCGGGTCGCCTTCGCGGAAGACCACCCCCGGCTCGATCGTCTCCACCCGGCCGTCGGCGCACAGCCAGGCCAGCTGCTCGTCGTTCAGCTTCTCGAACAGGAACAGGGTGCGCAGCTCGGCGGGATCGCACACCGACCGGCTGCTGCGATCCGCGGTCTGGTTCGAAGTCATCTGCGGGCCTCCTGGTTACGCGAGATAGCGGTGCACGAGCATGACGGCCATGGCGCCCTCGCCGACGGCGGAGGCGACGCGCTTGGCCGACTCGGCGTGCACGTCGCCCGCCACGAACACGCCGGGCACGCTGGTCTCGAGATGATGCGGCGGCCGCGACAGCTCCCAGCCCGCCGGACGCGCGCCGTCGACCATCAGGTCGGGACCGGCGAGCACGTAACCGGCGTCGTCGCGGCTGACGACGCCGTCGAGCCAATCGGTCTGCGGCGCGGCCCCGATGAACAGGAACAGCCGCTCCGCGTCGGCCTTCTCCTCGGCGCCGGTGCGGTTGTCGCGCAGCACGATCTGTTGCAGATGATCGTCGCCGTCGGCGGAGATCACCTCCGTGTTGGTGTGCACCTCGATGTTCGCGATCTGCCCGATCTGCTGGATGAGGTAATGCGACATGGACTGTTCCAGCGAATCCGCCCGCACCACCAGATGCACGGTGCGCGCGTTGCGGGACAGGAACACCGCGGCCTGGCCCGCGGAATTCGCGCCGCCGACGATGTAGACGTCGTGGTCGGCGCACTCGGACGCCTCGGTCATGGCCGATCCGTAGTAGACGCCGCGCCCGGTGAAGTCGTCGACGCCGGGCGCCGGGTGACGGCGGTAGTCGACGCCGGTCGCGATGATGACGGTGTGCGCGCACAGCCTGCCGCCGTCGGCGAACCGCACGGTGCGCGCCGAGCCGTTCACCTCCAGCCCCACCACTTCGCGCGTGGTGATCACTTCCGCGCCGAATTTCGCCGCCTGCCGCCGGGCCCGGTCGGCCAGCTGCGCACCCGACAAACCGTCGGGGAAGCCGAGATAGTTCTCGATGCGCGAACTCTGCCCGGCCTGGCCGCCGGTGGCGGTGCGCTCCACGAGCACGGTGCGCAGACCCTCGGACGCGCCGTAGACCGCCGCGCCCAGACCGGCGGGACCGCCGCCGACGACGATCAGGTCGTAGAACTCGCCCGCCGGGTCGACGGTCAGGCCGACGTGCTGGGCCAGTTCGTTGTCGGTTGGCTGCACCAGCGCCTCGCCCGCGGACGTGATCACCACCGGACAGCGCTCGGGGTCGGCGCCCGCCGCCTCCAGCAGGCGCGCGCCCTCGGGCTCGTCGGCCAGGTACCACCGGTAGGGCAGCTGGTTGCGGGCCAGGAATTCCCGCACCTGCGACGACCGCGGCGACCAGCGATTGCCGACCACCTTGGTCTCGGTGACGGGCCGGTGCTCGCTGCCGCGCCAGGCGTCGAGCAGCCCGTCGAGCACGGGATAGAGCTTCTCCTCCGGCGGGTCCCACGGTTTGAGCAGGTAGTGGTCGAGGTCGACGACGTTGATCGCGTCGATCGCGGCGTTGGTGTCGGCGTAGGCGGTCAACAGCACGCGGCGCGCGTACGGGTGCAGGTCCATCGCCTGCTCCAAGAACTCGATGCCGTCCATGCCAGGCATCCGATAGTCGGCGATCAACACGGCGACCGGCTGCCCGCGCAACTTCATCTCACGCAGCGCCTCGAGCGCCTGCGGCCCCGATTCCGCGCGCAGAATCCGGTAATCGGCGCCGTAACGGCGGCGCAGGTCGCGGACGACCGCACGGGAAACGCCCGGGTCGTCGTCGACGCTCAGGATGGCCGGTTTCGTAGCAGCGGGTGAAGTCACCTGACGAGTATGGAGCCTCGCGGCGCGGTCTGTCGTGGGCGTTCGCCCAGGGCTCAGAGCCGATGATGCAAGACGAGATCGAGTTCACGGGGAGTCAGCAGCCGCTCCAGGCGCTCCTCCTGCACGGCCCCGCGAACGCTCTGTGGCGGAAATACCGACGCGCCGTGCGCTTTTCGCCCGTCCTCCGGCTCGATGGCGGGGAGCAGCGGAACCGGGTTCGCCGGTCGACGATGGAGCAGGGAGCGCAGTTTCACGGCCGATCACCTCACGTTGGTACGCCGAAATGTTGGAGGCGGTGTCTGTGCTTCATGTATCTGTTATTGTGCGCCGAGCATTACACCGGGGGGGCGCGAGTGGCGAAAACGTGACGCAACTGTCGGGCGCTTAAAATGTCAGCGACTCGTTCCACCGCGTTCGGACGGACGCCCGTCGGTCCGTCGCTGATATCCCGGAGGCAGCGTTGCCGAAGAATCTCGAAGCCAGTATCGACATCTCCGCGCCCCCGGAGCGCGTGTGGGCGGTGGTCTCCGATCTGAAGCGGATGCCGGAGTTCAGCCCGCAGTGCGTGCGGATGGTGGCGCTCGGCTCGTTAAAAGCGGGCACCTGGACGATCAACTTCAATCGCGAGGGCAAGAAGTTCTGGCCGACCACCGCCCGCATCGTGCGAGTCGAGCCGAACCAGGCGTTCGCCTTCCGGGTCAACGAGAACCGGACGGTGTGGAGCTACACCCTCGAGCCCACCGAGTCCGGCACGCGGCTGATCGAGCGGCGCGACGTGCCCAACGGCACCACCTGGCTCTCTCGCAGGGCGATCGATGCCGCGCTCGGCGGCGAGGCCCCGTTCGAGGAACTGCTGGTGCGCGGCATGAACGAAACGCTGGGCAAGATCAAGACGGCGGTCGAAGCCGGCGCCTGAGCGCGGGTCGCCGCGGCGGGTCCACGAGAGGTCGTGGCCCGGCCGCGGCGAGCGTCACTTCCAGTTCGGCAGGTTCACGACCTGAGCCGCGTAGGACAGGCCCGCGCCGAACGCGATCAGCAGCGCCGTGTCGCCCGGCTTGGACTCGCCCTTGCGCAGCAGCGCCTCCATGGCCAGCGGGATCGAGGCGGCCGAGGTGTTGCCCGCTTCCTCGATGTCGTTGGCGAGCGCGCAGTGCTCAGGCAGCTTCAGCACTCGGGCCATGATCTCGATGATCCGGCCGTTGGCCTGGTGCGGGATCATCGCGTCCAGGTCCTCGGGGGACAGTCCGGCGCGGTCGATGGCGTCGCGGCACACCTTCTCCAGCGAGTGCGCGGCCCACCGGAACACCGCGGTGCCCTCCATCGCCAGGTAGGGCCGCACCGCGTCCAAGCCCTTCTCATCGATCTCGTGGAAGAACTCCATCCAGTCCTTGTCCTGCCGGATGGCGTGGTGCTGGGTGCCGTCGGAGCCCCACACGGTGGGGCCGATGCCCGGCTCGTCGGAGGGGCCGACGATCACCGCGCCCGCGCCGTCGGCGAACAGGAAGGCGGTGGAACGGTCCTTCGGGTTGACCGTGTTCGTCAGTTTCTCCACGCCGATCACCAGCACGTGCGCTGCGGTGCCTGCCCGGACCAGGTCCGACGCCAGCGCGATCGAGTGGCAGAAGCCGGCGCAACCGGCGGAGACGTCGAAGGCGGCCGCGCCGTTCATGCCCAGTTCGGTGGCGATGCGCGGGGCGGCGGCCGGGGTCAGCAACAGGTGGGTGGATGTAGCAACTATCACGCAATCGACTTGGTCGACCGCGATGCCGGAGGATTCCAGCGCGCCGCGCGCGGCGGCGACGCTCATGCTCTGGATCGTCTCCGATTCGTCGGCGAACCGCCGGGTCCTGATTCCCGACCTGGTCCTGATCCACTCGTCACTGGAGTTGATCGGACCGGCCACCTCGTCGTTGGTGACCACGCGAGCAGGGCGGTAAACGCCGAGCCCGAGGATCGCCGTGTGCTCAGCGCCGGTGGTCTGGGCGATTCGAGCAGCCATCTGCGTCTCCTATGTACCTGCGGCGGCGCCGCCGGGGGTGCCCCGAAGCATCGAAATCGGTCCCTCATCAGCCACTGCCCATTGGCGAATAGACATGAGGCTTCCTCATATTAGCTTGAAAGTCGCTCATCTGCCGCGCGTATTCCGACAATCCGTGGGTATCTCGACTCAGCGACGCCACTGCTGCACGAAGGCGTGGCCCAACTGAATGCGAGGACACCATGCTCGGTCTCGGGATTATCGGATGGATCATCATCGGCGGTCTTGCCGGATGGATCGCGAGCAAGATCATGAAGACGGACGCCCAACAGGGCATCCTGCTCAATATCGTCGTCGGCGTGATCGGCGGCCTGCTCGGTGGGTTCCTGTTGAAGCTGCTGGGAGTCGACGTCGAGGGCGGCGGCCTGTGGTTCAGCTTCTTCACCTGCCTGGGTGGCGCGGTGATCCTGCTGTTCCTGGTTCGACTGGTCACGGGCGCCCGAGTCAGGTCCTGACACCGCGTGCCACAGGCTCCTTTCCCGTAAGGTGTGAACGCTTGCGCCCGGCCTATCGTTGAGAGGGCGCAAACCGTCTGCATCGAGCACGAAAGAGGAGCCTGTGGCCCGCCGTCCCACCCCGCCCGGCACGCCTGAACGCACCGGAGTCGGCCACGTCGCCGACCTGGTCCGCAACGCGATCCCTCCGTTGCATCCCGCCGGGCTTCCGTTCGTCGCCGCACCCCTCGCGGTCGCCGTAGTCGGCGGCAAGCGCAAATGGGTGCGGCGCACCGGACTGTTCGCCGCGGCAGCCTGCGCGACCTTCTTCCGTCATCCGCATCGCGTGCCGCCGAATCGTCCTGGTGTCGTGGTCGCCCCCGCCGACGGCGAGATCGCCTTGGTCGACACCGCCGCTCCGCCCGCGGAACTCGGTCTCGGCGACGCGCCGCTGCCTCGGGTCAGCATCTTCCTGTCCGTGCTCGACGTGCACGTGCAGCGCACACCGGTCTCCGGCGTCGTGCGCTCGGTGCTGCACCAGCCCGGTCAGTTCCGCTCCGCCGACCTGCCCGAGGCGAGTTCGGTGAACGAGCGCAACAGCATGGTGCTGGAGACGCCGGAGGGCGACCAGCTCGTGGTGGTGCAGATCGCCGGGCTGCTCGCGCGCCGCATCGTCTGCGACGCCCAGGTCGGCGACGTGCTGACCATCGCGGACACCTACGGCCTGATCCGCTTCGGTTCGCGGGTCGACACCTACTTCCCTCCGGGCACCGAACTGCTCGTGCAGCCCGGCCAGCGCACCATCGGCGGTGAGACCGTGCTCGCCGTGCTCGGCACATCAGCCGACGCGTGATGGAAGCGGCGGTATCCACGCAGCGGCGCAGGCGGCGCAGCGTCCGCCTGCTGCCGAGCATCGTCACCATCCTGGCGCTGTGCGCCGGGCTGTCGGCGGTGAAGTTCGGCCTCGACGGCAAACTCGGTATCGCGCTGGCCATGATCGGCGCGGCGGCGGTGCTGGACACCCTGGACGGCAGGCTGGCCAGGATGCTGGACGCGACCACGAAGATGGGCGCCGAGCTGGACTCGCTGTCGGACGCCATCTCCTTCGGCGTCGCTCCCGCGCTCGTGCTGTACGTGACCCTGCTCAGCAGCAACAGCGTCGGCTGGATCGTCGCGCTGCTGTTCGCGGTCAGCATCGTGCTGCGCCTGGCCCGGTTCAACACCCTGATGGACGACGACACCCGGCCGGACTGGGCGCGTGAGTACTTCGTCGGTGTGCCCGCCCCCGCGGGCGCGCTCATCGCGGTCGTGCCGGTGGCGCTGTACGTGCAGTTCGGCGACGGCTGGTGGGTCGGCTTCTACGAAGTGGCCGCGTGGACGGTGTTCGCGGCCGCGCTGTGCGTCAGCACCATCCCGACGCTGGCCATGAAATCGGTGTCGGTGGCGCCGCAGGCCGCGGCCGGGCTGCTGGTGCTGGTCGCGCTCGCCGCGGCCGCGCTGGTCACGTATCCGATCGTGCTGCTGCTGGTGCTGGTCGCGTTGTATCTGGGCCACATCCCGTTCGCCTGGCATTCCCAGCGCTGGGTGGCCGCGCGGCCGGAAACCTGGACGCACAAACCGGCCGAGCGGCGCGCCCAACGACGCGCGGACCGGCGGCTGCCCGCCATCCGCCGCCCCGCCATCCCGCGCCCGGCGATCCGCGGTTCCGCGCGGCTGCGGCTGCGCCGACCTGGGGCGAAGCAACGCCAGAACGGGAATCGCCCGCCGGGCGCCGAGTTCTAGCGGCGGCGGCGAGCCCCGGCTCGGCTTCCTTGCCCTGTCGCCGGGGCGGCGCACCGGCACTCTCACCCGCTCCGCGCGGAGCGGTACGGTCGTATCCGTCGGCCGGGGTGGAGGAGGGTGTCAGATGGAGCCGTCCGCGTTGCGGGAGTTCGAGGGGCATCGCCCGCGATTGTTCGCGCTCGCCTATCGGATGCTCGGCTCGGCTGGTGAAGCCGAGGACGCGGTGCAGGAGACCTATCTGCGCTGGGACGGCGCCGATCGTCGCGATATCCGTTCCGCCGAGGCGTGGCTGACCACCGCGCTGGTGAATCTCTGCCGCGGCTGGCTGGTTTCGGCGCGTGCCCGGCGGGAGAGCTACGTCGGCCCGTGGCTGCCCGAGCCGGTGCCGACCGCGCGCGGCGAACTCGGCCCGCTGGAGACCGTCGAGGAGCGCGAACAGGTCTCCCTCGCGCTGCTGACCGCGCTGGAGCGGCTGACCCCGATCGAGCGCGCCGTGTTCGTGCTGCGCGAAGCCTTCGGCTACGCGCACCGCGAGATCGCCGACATGCTCGACATCACCGAGACGAACTCGCAGCAGATCTTCCGCCGGGCCGGCCTGCGCGTGCGCGAGGACCGCACCCGCTTCGGCGCCACGCCCGAGCACGCCCGCGAGCTGGTCGAACGATTCCTGAAGGCGGCGCGCGATGGCGACGTGGCGGCGCTGGAGCGGATGCTCGCCGCCGACGTCAGCGCGACGGCCGACGGCGGCGGCAAGGTCACCGCGGCGCGCCGCCCGATCCACGGCGCGAATCAGGTGGCGCGGTACCTCGCGGGCCTGCTGCGCTGGGAGGTGCCGGGCATGCGGCTGGTGGTGGAGGAGATCAACGGCGCGCCCGCCGCGGTCGCACGGGTGGATGGCGCGCCGCTGGTGGTCGTCGGGATGGACGTGGTCGACGGCGTGGTCACCGCGCTGCGGTTGATCGTGAACCCCGACAAGCTGGCCTATCTCGCCGGCGCGAGCGGCGCGGAGGGCGCGGTGGGCACCTTGCCGGACCGCGTCCAGCCTCCGCTGTGACACGCTTCACGGTGCCGATCTGTCAGGAATCGGGGGCCTGTCCGGTCTGAGGGTTGATGGCCGATCGAAAGGAGCCTCGACATGACCGGACAGCATCGGATCGTCGTTCTCGGCGCGGGATACGCGGGACTGGCGGCGGCCCGCAGGCTCGCTCGCACGGCGCGTGACGCGCGGATCACCGTGGTGGACGCGCACGCCTCGTTCGTCGAGCGGGTGCGACTGCATCAGCAGGCGGCCGGGCAGCGGATCGCGGCATGGGATCTGCGGGAAACCCTGGAGAACAAGGGCATCGGCTTCGTGCGCGCCATGGCGACGGAGATCGATACGGGCGCGCGGCGGGTGGTGCTCGACGCGGCGCCCGCGCTCGAGTACGACACCTTGATCTACGCGCTGGGCAGCGTCGCCGATCGGGAGAGCGTGCCCGGCGTCGCCGAACACGCCTACTCGGTCGCCACCCGAGAAGACGTGCGCGGCCTGGCCTTCGCGGGCGGGCCGGTGGCGATCGTCGGCGCCGGGGCGACCGGCATCGAGCTGGCGGCCGAACTGGCCGAATCGCATCCGGACTCCGGGGTGCTGCTGCTCGGGTCGGAGGAGCCGGGCGCGTGGCTGTCGGCGCGGGCGCAGGCGCACATCAGGCGGACGCTGCAGCGTCTCGGGGTCGAAATCCGCTCCGGCGCCAAGGTGATCGAAGTGACGCCCGAGGGGCCGCGCTCGGCCGACGGCACTCTGGTCGAGGCCGCGGCGACGGTGTGGACCACGGGCTTCCGCGTGCCCCACCTCGCCGCCCGCTCCGGGCTGGCGGTGGATCCCGACGGCCGCGTGCTGACCGACGCCACCTTGCGTTCGGTGTCGCACCCGGAGATCTTCGCCGCGGGCGACGCCGCCGTGGTCGCGGGGCCGGGCGGGCGCGAGCTGCGCATGGCCTGTGCCACCGCGCTGCCGACCGGCAAGCACGCTGCGGACGCCGCCGTCGCCAGGATGCGCGGTCGCGAGCCGGGTGAGCTGCGGTTCCGCTATGTGCTCCAATGCATCAGCCTGGGCCGCAACGACGGGGTCGTCCAAGCCGTGCACGCCGACGACGCACCGGCTCGGACGGTGCTGACCGGGCGCACGGCCGCGTGGGTGAAGGAGCGCATCGTGCGCGGCGCGGCCTGGGCGGCGCGCCCCTGAATCGAATCGTCAACCAACGGTTGACGCACCGTTTTCGTCAACCTATGGTTGACGCATGACTTCTCAATTCCGCCTCGACGACCTGATCGAAGGCATCAAGAAGGCCCGGCCCGACAACGTGCTCGAGCAACTGTCCGACGCCGTCGTCGCGGCCAACCACCTCGGCGAAGTGGCCGATCACCTGATCGGCCACTTCGTGGACCAGGCCCGCCGCTCCGGCGCCTCCTGGACCGACATCGGCGCCAGCATGGGCGTCACCAAACAGGCCGCGCAGAAGCGGTTCGTGCCCAAAGTGCCCGAGCCGGACGCGGCGGCCGCCATGGACCCGAACGCGGGCTTCGCCCGTTTCACCCCGCGGGCGCGCGCGGTCGTGATGGCGGCGCAGGAGGCCGCGCGCACCGCAGGCAACCGGGAGATCGCCGTCGGGCACGTGGTGCTGGGGCTGCTCACCGAACCGCAAGGTCTCGCGGTGCAGGAACTGCTCAACCAAGGCGTTTCCGTCGACGTCATCTCCGCCGCCGCCACCGCGTCGCTGCCGCCGAGCGAGGGGGATGTCCCCGCGCTGGTGCCGTTCGGCGCGGAGGCCAAGAAGGTTTTGGAGCTCACCTTCCGCGAGGCGCTTCGGCTGGGACACAACTACATCGGCACCGAGCACATCCTGCTGGCGCTGCTGGAACAGGAGAACGGCGCCGGTCTGCTCAGCGATCTCGGCGTCGACAAGGCCAGTGCCGAAACGCATCTGGGCGAACTGCTCGCGTCCATCACGCCCGAGAAGTCCTGATACCCGTGGGCGACGGGAAGCTCCGTGCGCGGACCGCGCTCGCCATCGCCGCGCCGTTGCTGGTGATCGGCGCGGCCCGGCGAGCGAACGCCGCGCACGGCATCCGCAACGTCGTCAACGGGGTGCGTGGCGCCCACGCCGCGCGGGCGCGCCATCGCCGGGCGCGGCGCGCCTGCATCCGTGGGCCACGCCGGGCCGCTCCGGTCGCACACCGTGCGGCCCGAGCGGCCTGATCACGCTCGTCCGGCCAGTCCTCCGCCCCATCGGGGCCAGCGGGCCTGCGGCTTCGGTTCGGGAACCAACGGCTCGCGGTGGATGTCGGTGACGTACAGGGGTAGTCGCGGTTCCAGCTCGGCCAGCAGTGCCAGGGCGCGTCCGCCCTGCGCCGCGCGGTACTCCCGCATGGTCAACCCGACGATCTGCAAGAACAGCACGCGGCCGTGCGGGCTGTCGATGACGCCGAGTTCCGGGTCGGCCGTGAAGCAGACCGCCTGATTGGTGCAGTCGGCGTGGTCCGCCGCGATCGGTCCGTTCGTCTTGATGGTGTGGCCCGGTTCGAACCACTTGCCGGACTGGAAGACATAGCGAGCGAGGTTCTGCATGAAGTTCGCGGGCCACACGGGCGGTTCGGTGTCCTCGGGCCTGCGCGTCAGGCGGAAAGTGAACTCGAAGCCCCAGCCGGACTCCGCCGGGTTGTCCCACTCCTTCTCGTACAACTCGGTCATCCCGTAGCTGATGTAGTGCCAGTGCGGCACCGGGTCGGTGCGGGAGTAGGCGCTGATCCCGTCGAGAGGGTCGGACCCGCCCAGCGACCACGGATGGTCGGAGGCCCAGTGAAAGGGTTCGATGTCGCCGTACAGCGGCCGCAACGCATCGTCGATGGCATCCCAGCCGGGTTTCTCACTCACGCAGTCACCATAGGCAGGGGTGTGTCCGGCCCTGTCCGGGGCTCTGACGCCGCTACGGTCAGGCGTCCGGCACGTTGCGGGCGAGCTCGTCCAGCCAGGCCGCCGCGGACGCGTCGCTCGGCGCGCGCCAGTCGCCGCGCGGCGAGAGCGAACCGCCGGAGCCGACCTTCGGCGCGTTCGGCAGCGTCGAGCGCTTGAACTGGCTGGTCTGCACGAACCGGCGCAGGAACTCGCCCAGCCAGTGCTTGATCGTGGCGAGGTCGTAGGCGTTGCGCTGGTCGGCGGGGACCAGATCGGGCCAGCGGCCGGTGGCGGGATCGGACCAGGCGTGCCTGGCCAGGTAGGCGATGCGGCTGGGCAGGTAGCCGAAGCGCAACAGGTAATAGAGGTGGAAGTCCTGCAATTCGTACGGGCCGACCGTGGCCTCGGAACTCTGGGCGGGCGCGGAGGAGTCCGCGTTCGGGATCAGTTCGGGCGAGATCTCGGTGCGCAGGATCGACGACAGCGCCTCGTTCGCCTCCGCGCCGAACTGCTCGGTGTCCACCGCCCAGGCGATCAGGTACTTGATCAGCGTCTTCGGCACCGACGCGTTCACGCTGTAGTGCGCCATGTGGTCGCCGACGCCGAACGTGCACCAGCCGAGCGCCAGCTCGCTGAGGTCGCCGGTGCCGACCACCAGCGCGCCGTGCATATTGGCCAGCCGGAACAGATGCGAGGTGCGCTCGCCCGCTTGCACGTTCTCGTAGGTGATGTCGTACACCGGCGCGCCGTCGGCGGCCGGATGGCCGAGGTCGCGCAGCATCTGCGTGGCCGAAGGGGTGATGTCGATCTCCCGGGCCGTGACGCCGAGGGCGGCCATCAAGCGGTGCGCGTCGGTTCTGGTCCTGGTGCTGGTCGCGAAGCCGGGCATGGTGTAGGCGAGCACGTTGGAGCGCGGCAGCCCGAGCCGGTCCATCGTCTTGACCGCCACGATCAGCGCCTGGGTGGAATCCAAGCCGCCGGACACCCCGATCACCACGCGCTGCGTGCCGGTGGCGCGCAATCGGGTGCTCAAGCCCTCCACCTGGATGTGGTGCACCTCGGCGCACCGCTCGTTGCGCAGCGCCGGGTCGGCGGGGACGTAGGGGAAGCGCTGGATCTCGCGCTCCAGCGCGACGGGGTGCTCGGGGACCGGCAGCCGCACGTCGATGTGCCGCATCGCGGCCAGCCGGTCGCGGTGGTCGTGCACGTTGTCGGCGAAGCTGGTGGTGCGCAGCCGGTCCGCGGCGAGGCGGCGCAGATCCAGGTCGGCGGTGACCAGCTGGGGATGATCGCCGAACCGCTCGCCCTCCGCGAGCAGGTCGCCGTTCTCGCAGATCAGCGCCTGCCCGTCCCAGGCGAGGTCGGTGGTCGACTCGCCGGTCCCCGCGGCGGAATACAGGTACGCCGCGAGATAGCGCGCCGAATGCGAGGTGCACAGCGACCGCCGGTAGTCCGCCTTGCCGATCACGATATTGCTCGCGGACAGGTTGATCAGCACGGTGGCACCGGCCAGCGCGGCGAACCCGCTCGGCGGCAGCGGAACCCAGCCGTCCTCGCAGATCTCCAGGTGGAAGACGAAGTCGTGCAGATTGCTCGCGCGAAACAGCAGATCGGATCCGAACGGCGCCCGGTGCCCCGCGACGACGACGTGGTCGTCCACCGCCTCGCGCGCCGCCGCGAACTGGCGCTTCTCGTAGAACTCCCGGTAGTTGGGCAGGTAGCTCTTCGGGGCGACCCCGAGCACGATGCCACGGCAGATCGCGATCGCGCAGTTGAACAACCGGTGGTGGGACCGCACCGGCGCGCCCACGATCAGCACCGTGTCGATGTCGGTGCTCGCCGCGACCAGCCTGGCCAGCGCCGCCTCCACCGCTGCGTCCAGCGCGTCCTGGTGGAACAGGTCGTCGGCGGTGTAGGAGGACAGACCCAGTTCGGGGAACACCGTCAGCACCGCCCCGGCCGCAGCGGCCTGCGTGGCCAGCTCCACGGTCTGCTCCACGTTGTAGGCGGGGTCGGCCACCCGGAGCCGGGGCACCGCGACCGCCACCCGGGCGAAGCCGTGCCGGTAGAGCGAATCGAACGGCAGGTCGTCCACCCGCGTCCCCTTCCGGGATGAGTTGATCATGGTTCACCCGGAATCTACGCCGTCACGGCCGCCTCGGTGCGGTTCCGAGACCATCGAACGCCAGGGAGAGGTGCGATGACCTGCGCTTATGTCGTTCCCGCCGGGCGGTGCGAATCGTCCGGCCGGAGAAGTGAACCGCCGACGGCTAAGCTATAGCAATGGCGGATGACACGGATTCCGACCTAATAGCGGGGGAACGGCGCGCAGATCTACTGCGCGCTCTTCCGTATGTGTCCACCGAGTCCCAGCCGGACGGCGGCACCGTGGTGAACGGCGATCTGCCGCCCGAGGTCGCCCCTCCGTTCATTCGCGCCATCATGCGGGTGGAGGCGGAGCTGCTGCTGCGCGACGCCGAGCTCGTCACCGAGGACGGCGAGCCGCGCACCCAGGAGGAACGCCGCAACGACGCGATCATCGCGCTGCTGTTCCGCTTCGACGACCGCCATTAGGACTCGCGGACCTTGCACTCGACACCCCTGAGTGCTAAAAATGCTTTTGGCACTCTCGACCTGTGAGTGCCAGGTCGGGACGGTGAGACCGGGTTCCGTAGACACCCTCGGTCGTCCGTCGCGGGCACCGAACCTGGCCAGCGTAACTGGGGCGACCCAACCAGCGGTCGTCCTGTGTGTCAGCCATACACATGGAGGATCTCAACAACGCCATGGCCAAGACAATTGCGTATGACGAAGAGGCCCGCCGCGGCCTCGAGCGGGGTCTGAACAGCCTCGCCGACGCGGTCAAGGTGACGCTGGGCCCCAAGGGTCGCAACGTTGTCCTGGAGAAGAAGTGGGGCGCCCCCACGATCACCAACGATGGTGTGTCCATCGCCAAGGAGATCGAGCTGGAGGACCCGTACGAGAAGATCGGCGCCGAGCTGGTCAAGGAAGTCGCCAAGAAGACCGACGACGTCGCGGGCGACGGCACCACCACGGCGACCGTGCTCGCCCAGGCGCTGGTGCGCGAGGGTCTGCGCAACGTCGCGGCCGGCGCGAACCCGCTCGGCCTGAAGCGCGGCATCGAGAAGGCCGTCGAGGCCGTCACCGCCAAGCTGCTCGACACCGCCAAGGAGGTCGAGACCAAGGAGCAGATCGCCGCCACCGCCGGTATCTCGGCGGGCGACGCGTCCATCGGTGAGCTGATCGCCGAGGCCATGGACAAGGTCGGCAAGGAAGGCGTCATCACCGTCGAGGAGAGCAACACCTTCGGTCTCCAGCTGGAGCTCACCGAGGGCATGCGCTTCGACAAGGGCTACATCTCCGGTTACTTCGTCACCGACCCGGAGCGTCAGGAAGCGGTCCTCGAGGACCCGTACATCCTGCTGGTCGGCTCGAAGGTCTCCACCGTCAAGGACCTGCTGCCGCTGCTGGAGAAGGTCATCCAGGCCGGCAAGCCGCTGCTGATCATCGCCGAGGACGTCGAGGGCGAGGCCCTGTCCACCCTGGTGGTCAACAAGATCCGCGGCACCTTCAAGTCGGTCGCCGTGAAGGCCCCCGGCTTCGGTGACCGCCGCAAGGCGCAGCTGGCCGACATCGCCATCCTGACCGGTGGCGAGGTCATCAGCGAAGAGGTCGGCCTCTCGCTGGAGAACGCCGGCATCGAGCTGCTCGGCCAGGCGCGCAAGGTCGTCGTCACCAAGGACGAGACCACCATCGTCGAGGGCGCGGGCGACGCGGAGGCCATCAAGGGCCGGGTCGCGCAGATCCGTACCGAGATCGAGAACTCCGACTCGGACTACGACCGCGAGAAGCTGCAGGAGCGTCTGGCCAAGCTGGCCGGCGGTGTCGCGGTGATCAAGGCGGGCGCGGCCACCGAGGTGGAGCTCAAGGAGCGCAAGCACCGCATCGAGGACGCCGTGCGCAACGCGAAGGCGGCCGTCGAGGAGGGCATCGTCGCCGGTGGTGGCGTGGCCCTGCTGCAGTCGGCTCCGGCGCTGGACGAGCTGAAGCTCACCGGTGACGAGGCCACCGGCGCGAACATCGTGAAGGTCGCGCTGTCGGCTCCGTTGAAGCAGATCGCGTTCAACGCGGGCCTCGAGCCCGGCGTGGTCGCCGAGAAGGTCGCCAACCTGCCCGCGGGTCACGGCCTGAACGCCGACTCGGGCGAGTACGAGGACCTGCTGTCCGCCGGTGTCGCCGACCCGGTCAAGGTCACCCGTTCGGCGCTGCAGAACGCGGCCTCGATCGCGGCTCTGTTCCTGACCACGGAGGCCGTCGTCGCCGACAAGCCGGAGAAGACCGCGGCTCCCGCCGGCGACCCGACCGGTGGCATGGGCGGCATGGACTTCTGAGTCCCGCTACCGCGCAACACATTTGGAACCGGAAGCCGGTCCACCGCGAGGTGGGCCGGCTTCCGGCGTTCCGGCGTCAGATTCCGTCCAGCGTGACGACGGTGAACGGCGTCTTCGGTGTGCCGGGCGCCATCGGACCGCCCTTGTCGAACTGGGAGGAGACGATCAGGGTTCGGTCACCGGCGCGGGCCAGGGTGGTGGGGATGGCGAGATTCTCGTCGGTGCGCTGCTGCGCGAGCGTCGCCGTTGCGCCGTCGTCGGTGAGGGTCCAGCGGCTGATGGTGTTCGTCGTGTTGTGCGCGGCCCACAGGGTGTTGTCGCGCAGTTCCAGTCCGTCGCCCTGACGCAGATCGCCGCCGCGCAAGGCCACTTTGCGGATCGGGTTCTGGTCCGGAGTCAACGCGATGCGGTACAGGTCGCCACGGGGCATGTCGACCGTCAGCAGGTAGCGGCCCGCCGGGTCGGCGACGATGCCGTTGAGGCTGAAGCCGCCCGGTTCGATCGGCGGCAGCACGGAGTGCAGGTCGAACTGCGGGGTCAGTTCGGCGCGGCCGCCTTGTGCTCTGGCGGCGGCCAGTTGATCGGGCGTCACGCGATAGACGACAGCCCGTGTGCTGTCGGTCAGATACGCCGTGCCGTCGGGGGTGATGGCGAGATCGTTCACGAAGCGGGGGTCGCCACCGGGCACGGTGAGGTCCGCGAGCAGGGAACGGGTCGCGATGTCGTAGACCGCGACGCCGGTGGTCGAGTCGGTCACCCACAGCCGTCCGGCGGCATCGACTTTCAAGCCGTTGGCGGTCTTGTGGTTGTTGGCGCCTTCGGGCAGGAACACTTCGGCTCGGTGCGCGTTCGGCGTCGCCCGATAGACGGCGCCGGTGGTGTAGGAGCCGACGTAGCTGTCTCCCGTCCGCGCGTCCACGGCGATGCCTTCGGGGTAGGCCCGGTCGCCCGGCAACTCGTAGGCGGTGTGAACTGCGGCGCTCGGCGCATCGCTCGTGCCGCAGGCGGCGAGCGTGAGACAGGCGGAGCCTGCGGCCAGGCTCGACAGCAGGCGGAGGGACAGGCGGTGGGGCATGGGGTTACCTCTTAGAGTCCGTGCATGAGAATGTGCCCGCATTGAGCAACTGGCACGAATTTAAGTTAGAACTCTAATATCAGTCAAGGGTCAAACAAGAGGACGTGCGGATACCATGCGGTTATGACGTCGATGCCCGCCGCCGAACGGATCGGCTCGTATGTGAAACGTGCCGAGCAGTCCCTCAACACGGCCAAGAACGCCGCGTTGAAGCCGGCGGGCGTCACCGTGCCCCAGTACGCCGCGCTGCTGTTCCTCGCCGAGAACCCCGGTATCTCGGCCGCGGCCCTGGCCCGGCTCTGCGGCGTCACCCCGCCGTCGATGAACACCGTGCTGAGCAATCTGCAGGACCGCGGGCTCATCGAGCGCACCCCGCACCCGTGGCACAAGAACGTCCTGGAGACCACGTTGACCGACAAGGGCGAGGCGGTGATGCGCGACGCGGACGCCCGCGCCGTGCGCGTCGAACGCGCCCTGGCCGAGGAATTCACCGACGCCGAGCGAGCCGCCTTGCAGGACTTGCTGACCCGCTGCGCCGACCGATTGGACTCGATCCGCCCCGGCCCTGCCGCTTAGCCGCCGGAAGCGGGGGCACCGTGTATCGAAGTGCCCCGCCGATCCTGCGACGGGTTCGTCACCGGGACGCGGTCGCGATCAGTGCCGCCATTTCGCCAGTCCGGATCGATGACTTCACTGATTCGCGCCCGTTCTCTCCCGTATCCGTTGCGATGACGAGGCGCAGCCCCGGATGCGCAGCGACGCCGCGTTTGTGAGCGCTGAAGGCGGTGCGCGCCCTCGTAATAGATTCCCGGATTCCGCCGTATGGGCCGGAGCGGGAGAGGCCGCCAGCGGCGGGACCCGATGCCGCGCCGCCGGCGGATGGGTCATGCCGGAGCCGGAGCCGAAGCCTTGGTGGCGGACGGAGCTTTCTGGAGCGCGAGAGCCAGGGCCGGCGTGGCGATGAGCGCCGAGGTCCACGGGAGCCACTGGCTGCCGGAGGAATCCAGCACGGTGCCGCCGATGATCGACCCGATTCCCGCGCCGAGGTAGATGGCCGATCCGTTCAGGCCGAGGGCGACCGTCGGCGCGTCATGGGCGATGCCGAACAGGCGATACTGCTGCGGAACCAGGACCGCAGAACCGAACAATCCGGTCAGGGCGAGCACCACGAACACCGCCCACGCGGCATGGATGGCCACGCCGAGCAGCGCAAGGCCGATCAGCGCGCCCGCCAGGCCCACGGTCAGCGTGCGCTGTGGGCCGTAGCGGTCGACCGCGCGCCCGGCCTGCGCGTTCCCGATCACCTGGCCGACGCCCATGGCCAGCAACAGCCAGGCGAGCATGCTCTGCGGCACCGATGCCGCGACCACGACGGGCAGGTAGACGGTGGTGGTGTAGACGGCGGTGATCTGGATCGTCGTCACGATCAGCACCCGCAGCACCGGCGGCCGGGTCAGCACGCCGATCCGGGCGCGCAGTCCCGTGCTCGGCAGCGTCACCCGCGGCAGCAGCAAGACCAGCAGCGCCGCGACGGCTCCGCCGACCGCGATGCCCCACAGCACGCCACGCCAGCCGATCCAGCGTTCGGCGAAGATGCCGATCGGCACGCCCGCGACGCTGGACAGCGTGATGCCCGCGGTCACGATCGACAGCGCCCGTCCCCGGTGGGCGTCATCGGCGACGACGCCCGCGACGGCGAACGCGTTGGCCTGGAAGGCCGCCGCCCCGATGGCCGCCACGACGCGCGCCGTGGCCATGACCGCGAAACTCTCCCCGGCGGCCTGCCCGATCATGCCGATCACGAAGAGCGCGGCGCCGCCGCCGAGCAGCACGCGGCGATCCCAGGAGCCGGTCGCCGCGGCGATCAGCGGTGCGGCGATGGCGTAGGTCCAGGCGAACATCGTGGTCAGCTGCCCGGCGGTGGACACGGTGACGTGCAGGTCGGCGGCGATCAGCGGAAGCAGCCCGCTGAGTACGAAGCCGTCGGTGCCGAGCACGAAAGTGCCCACGGCGAGCGGCAACAGCGATCGGTATAGATCATTCGATGGTTGTCGAAGCATCATAGGATGAGGGTGCGGTACTCTTCGATTGTTGTCAAACGATCGGAGAATGGAGATGCGCGCGCTGCCACAGCCGAGTACCGCCGACATCGATTTGGTCCGTGTGCTGAGCGCTCTCGCCGACCCGGTGCGGCTGGAACTGGTCCGCGCGCTCGCCGGCGAACGAGAACCGTTGAGCTGCAACGTCCGCGAGTTCGACGTGGAGATCACGGCGGCCACCGCCTCGCACCACTGGAAGGTCCTGCGGGACGCGGGCATCACGACGACCTTCGTCTCCGGCCGCAACCGACTGGTCCAGTTGCGGCGGGAGGATCTGAATCAACGCTTCCCCGGCCTGCTGGACGCGGTCATCAACGGCGCGCGGCGCTGAGCGGGTGCCCCGCCCGCGAGTCGGCCGTACGCTGAAGCCATGCCTGACCGCGGTCGGATCCGAGGCGTGCTCTACGACATCGACGGCGTCCTGGTGACCTCCTGGCGGGAGATCGCCGGCGCCGCCGCGGCGGTGCGCCGGATCCGGGAGAGCGGGCTGCGTAGGGCATTTCTGACCAACACCACCTCGCGAACCTGCGCCGAGATCGCGAAACGCCTGCGGGACACCGATATCGAGGTCGATCCCGCCGAGATCGTCACCGCCGCAAGGCTCACCGCGGAGTTCGTGCGCGAGCGATACCCCGGCGCCGCCGTCTGGGTGCTCAACCACGGCGACATCGAGGCCGACCTCGCCGGTCTCCGGCTCGACGAGCGACGTCCGGACGTGGTCGTGCTCGGCGGCGCGGGAGCGGAATTCACGCACGCGGCGCTGAGCCGGGTGGTGGAACTGATGCTGGACGGCGTGCCGGTCGTCGCCATGCACAGCGGTTCGACCTGGGCGACCGCGGACGGGTTGCGTATCGACACCGGTGCGTACCTGCCCGGTTTGGAGGCGGCGGGCAACGCCCGCATCGAGGTGGTCGGCAAGCCCGCGGCGCCTGGTTTCCGGACCGCGGCGGCGCTGATGCGGCTCGACCCGGCGCAGGTCGTGATGATCGGTGACGATCTGTACTCGGATGTGCTTGCGGCACAGGACGCCGGGCTGACCGGCGTCTTGGTGCGCACCGGAAAATTCCGGCCCGAAGTGCTCGCGTCGGCGGACCGCGCGCCCGATCACGTCATCGATTCCGTGGCCGATCTACCGGAATTGCTGGCCGGTTCGGCGGGAGCGGGCGAATCCGCCGTAACCGACGAATCGGAATGAAACAAAAAATTCTACAGATTCCCTCTAAAATTGCCCGCAACCGCGCCGCTGCTAGGTATGGTCTGTTCCGGCAAATAGCCAGTGACAAGAAATCTCCTACGGCCAGATCGGAGTTGCCGAATGCTCGATCCGTGGATAGGCGTGCTTGCGCACAAGCTACTATGGTCGCCGGGTTTCGGCCCGGCGACCATTTGATGAGGTAGCAACTGCTCAGCCAACTTTCGGCTAACTCGAGGTCGGCCGAGGGTTGTAACGAAGGGCCCGATCCGTGACGATGAGTTCGGGCCCTTCTGTATTGTCTGGCCCAATGTCACAGGATGCGAATACGGGTCGAATGTATGCCGGGCAACCCGTGGAGGACCGGCAACGTCAGCGGCGTGCGCGTTTTCTGGAGTCAGGCCTGACGGTCTTCGCGCGGGACGGCTACGCCAACAGTTCGGTCGGCGCCATCTGCAAGGACGCCGGACTCTCCTCGCGGCAGTTCTACGAGGAGTTCACCGGTCGCGAGTCCCTGCTCCTAGAGCTGTACGAGCAGATCGACCGGGAGTCGCGGGACGCCGTGAAGAAGGCGTTGGACGCCAAGTCCGGTGCGAAATCGCTGGACGTCATCGACGCCGCCGTTCGCGCCTACGTCGAATCCATCGGTTCCGATCCGCGCAAGGCGCGCGTCGCCCTGGTGGAGGTGGTCGGCGCGGGCCCGAAGGTGGAGAAGTTCCGTCTCGCGGTGCGCCGGGAGTGGGGTTCGCTGCTGGCTGGCGCCGCCGAAGACGCCGCCCTGCACGGCGAGATACCCGCGGGCGACTACGAGATGCGGATGCTCGCCATCATCGGCGGCGTCAACTACGTGGTCGACTCCTGGAGCGGCGCGGACCCGCGCCCGCCGCTCGACGACGTGATCCGGGTGCTCAGCAGGGTGATCATCGGCGCGGTCCGCGCGTAGCGTCGCCGGCTTGCGCGACCGGGCGCGACCAGCGCGGTAACGTGCCGGGGATGCAGACAGTTCCGATCCAGATGCCGGACGGCACCACGGTTCCGGTGCGCTTGATCCCCGCCGGGGGTCCGCACCGGCACGCGGTCACTCCGGACGCGCCACGACCGGTGCTGGTGATCGTGCCCGGACTCGGCGTTCCCGGGGGCTACTACGAACTGTTCGCCTCCGGCCTGGCCGCACGCGGGTTCGACGTGGCGATCGGCGAGCTGCGCGGCAACGGCGACAGCAGGCCGAAACCCAGCGCCGCCAGCACTTTCGGCTACCACGAGCTGGTCTCGGTGGATTTCCCGGCGATCTTCGAGGTGGTTCGCGAGCAGTTCCCGGACAGCACGCCGTACCTGCTCGGGCACAGCATGGGCGGACAGCTCGGCGTCATGTACGCCGCGCGCGTCCGCGGCAGGCTCGGCGGGCTGATCCTGGTCGCCTCGGGCACCCCGTATTACCGTGGTTACCGGGGACTTTCGGGTCCGGGCATGCTGGTGGGCACCGCGGCGATCTCGCTGACGGCGAACCTGGCCGGCTTCTGGCCCGGCGACCGGGTGTCCATGGGTTTCGGCCGCCAGTCCAAGGTGCTGATCTCCGACTGGGCCCGGCTGGCGCGCACCGGCCGGTTCGTCCCGGTCGGCGCGGACATCGACTACGAGGAGCGCATCGCGCGGCTGAAGCTCCCGGTGCTGTCCATCACGATGACCGGCGACGACCTCACCCCGCCCAGCTCGGCCGAACACCTGCTGGAGAAGCTGCCCAACGCGGAGGTGACGCGCTGGCGGCAGCCGGAGCCGCTGGGACACAACGGCTGGATCCGGCAGTACACCAGCACCGTCGACCAGATCGAGAAGTGGTTGCGCGACCGCTGAGCGCCGCTCAGGCGCGTCGTTCGATCAGCATCTGGGTGAAGAACTCGTAGATCAGCGCCGCCTGGAAGGCCGATTGCTTGTTGTCGGCGGCGCCGCCGTGGCCGCCTTCGATGTTCTCGTGGTACCAGAACTCGTGCCCCTGTTCCTCCAGCAGCGCGGCCATCTTCCTGGCATGGCCGGGGTGCACGCGGTCGTCCCTGGTCGAGGTGGTGAGCAGGATCGGAGGGTAGGCGCGGTCGGCGCGCGCGTTCTGGTAGGGCGAGTACTTGCCGATGTACTCCCATTCCTCCGGCTTGTCGGGGTCGCCGTACTCCGCCATCCACGAAGCGCCGGCGAGCAGCAGGTGGTAGCGCTTCATGTCCAGCAGCGGCACCTGGCAGACGATCGCGCCGAACAGTTCCGGGTAGCGGGTCAGCATCACGCCCATCAGCAGTCCGCCGTTGCTCCCGCCCACCGCGCCGAGCTGGTCGGCGGTGGTGATGCCGCGCGCGACGAGGTCTTTCGCGATCGAGGAGAAGTCCTCGTACACCTTGTGCCGGTTGGCTTTCTGCACCGAGGTGTGCCACTGCGGCCCGTACTCGCCGCCGCCGCGGATGTTCGTCATCACCCAGGTGCCGCCGCGCTCCAGCCAGCCCATGCCCGAAGCGCCGCTGTAGGCGGGGGTCCGCGAGATCTCGAAACCGCCGTAGCCGGACATCACCGTCGGCCCGGGCACGCCCTTCCGGTCGCGATGGCGGATCACGAAATACGGCACCCGCGTGCCGTCGTCGGACGTGGCGAAGAACTGCTCGGTCTCCACCCCGTCGGCGTCGAAGAAGCCGGGTTCCTGCTTGAGTCGCTCGGTGCGCCCGCCGACCGAGCTGGTCAGCAGCGTCGCCGGGGTGGTGAAGCCGCTGGTGTTGAGCATGAACTCGTCACCGCTTTCCAGCGGGTCGAGATTCAGCACGCTGGTGGTGGCCATCGGCGGGGTGTCGGCCAGCGGCTCGCGGCGCCAGCCGTCCTGGGCGGGCGTCAGCACGTAGAGCTTGGTCTGCACGTCCTCGAGCGTGATCAGCAACAGGTGGTTCTCGGTCCAGCCGTAGCCGTGCAGCGAGGTGCGCGCGTCCGGGGTGAAGAGAACCTCGAACTCCCGTGCGCCGGAGAGGAACTTCTCGAAGTCGGTGGCCAGCAGCGCGCCGGCGGGGTAACTCGCGCCGCCGACCTCCCACGGCGACTTCAGGCGCACCAGCAGCCAGTCCTTGTACCAGGACTCGCTGGCGTCGCTGGGAATGTCCAGGTGCCGCAGGGCGCCGTCGTCCTCGAGCAGGTAGACCTCTTCGTTGAAGAAATCGGTGGCGCGGCCGACGTAGTGCCGTTCGTAGCCCGGCGTGCGGTCGTAGCCCGCCGAGACCGCGACATCGCCGCTCTCGCCCTCGAAAACAGTGGTCGCCTCCGCCAGCGGGGTACCGCGACGCCAGCGCTTCGCGATCCGCGGATACCCCGAATCGGTCATCGAGCCGGGGCCGAAGTCGGTGCCGACGTACACCGAGTCGATGTCGATCCAGCGGATCTCCGACTTCGCCTCGGGCAGGAAGAACCCGCCGTCGGCCGGATCGAGGAACACCCTGCGCTCCAGGTCGAACTCCCGGACCACCTTCGCGTCCGCACCGCCGCGCGACAGGCTGATCAGCGCGCGCGACTGTTCCGGGCGCAGCACCGTCGCCCCGCCCCACACCCAGTTCTCGTCCTCCTCGGCGGCCACCGCGTCCAGGTCGATCAGCACGTCCCAGTCCGGCGCTTCCTCGGCGTACTCGGCGAAGGTGGTGCGCCGCCACAGACCGCGCGGGTGCTCGGCGTCCCGCCAGAAGTTGTAGAGCCAGGGCCCCCGGCGGGCGGGGTAGGCGATCTTGGTGTCGGTGTCGAGCATGTCGAGAATGCGGCGCTCCAGGTCACGGAAGCGATCGGAGTCGGCGAACCGGGCGTGCACGACCGTGTTGTGCGCGCGAGCCCAGTCCAGAGCGCGCTCACTGGTCACTTCTTCCAGCCAGAGGTAGGGATCGGTCACGTTCCGCTCAACACCGCTCATCCCCACATTGTGGCCGAGCCGTGCGGCGCGGGGTCACCAGGAGTGTGCTACGTCGATCACGACGCGCGATCCGCCGCCGGGTCCGCCGAGGGTGGAGACCTGGAACGGCAATCGCGCGCGCGTGCCCAAACCGAGGGTGGTCTGGCCTTCGAAGGAACCGGCCCAGGCCACCTGGCGGAAGGTGCGGTAGTCCCGCACGTCGGCGAGTTCGGCCCGGTTCGCGGGGGTGTAGGTGGGGTTGAACCCGTCGTCGTAGGCGGGGGCGTAGACGGCGATGCTCAGGAACGCCTCGCCGCGCAGCGGGACGGGTGCGCCGGAGCCGTCCATGACCACGCGCTCGACATAGCCGACGTGATAGCCGGTCACCGGCCCGACGATGTCGAGCACCAGGCGGTCGAAGCAGTCGTGCCGCCCGGCGCGGACCCCGGTCAGCGGCGCGAGCGTCCTGGCGCGACTCACCTTGGGTATCGAACCCCAGCCGGAGGCGCATCCAGGGGCGGCGGACGCGGGCGCGGGGGCGATGAACAGACCGGCAAGGGTCACAGCGGAAACGAACAGGAGAAGCAAGCGACGCATGGCCGCACCGCCTTCTGGCACAGGAGGGATTGATGTATTACCTGCATCGGTCCAGGTCGGTGCCTCGTTACCGGCGGTGAGGACGAAAAACGTTGGCTCTCGCGACAACTCGGACACGAGGCGGCTCGCCGTTCGCTGGGTCGCGCCGCGCATTCGCCGTGAACAGTAGGATCGCTGCTGGCGAGGCCTATCCGACCAGGAGGTTCGAGGTTGCCACCCTTTCTCTGGGAGCAGCACTGCTGCCTGCCGCTGTCGCCCGCCGCGCGCATCGGCGATCTCGCGCGCTACCCGGCCGGATCGTATCTGTCGGTGAACGTCGGCTACTCCCGGCAGTCGACCGCCGACTCGATCGCACTGCTGGAGCGATTCCGCCGAGATGCCCTGGCCGACGGCCGGTTCCGTCTGGTCGAGACCGTGGCGGACGTCGGCGCCGCCGACACGATCGCGCTGGCCTTCGATCTGGAGGACGCCGGGCCGCTCGGTGGCGATCTGGACAACGTCGCGCGGTTCTACGGCCTCGGCGTGCGGTCGCTGCTGCCCACCTACAACCACGCCAACGCCGCGGGCTGCGGCTGCCTGGACACCGAGGACACCGGGCTCACCGGTTACGGACGCGATCTGGTCCACGCGCTCAACGAAGCCGGCATGTTCGCCGACGGTTCGCACTGTTCCCGGCGCACCGGCCTGGAGCTGGCCGAGTTGAGCGTCGTCCCGATGATCTACAGCCACGCGAATTTCGCCGCGCTCTGGGACCACCCGCGCAACATCACCGACGACCAAGCGCGGGCCTGCGCCGCCACCGGCGGCGTCATCGGCGTCAACGGCGTCGGCATCTTCCTCGGCCGCAACGCGCCGCACGAGCGCGCCGAGCGCGTCGCGGCGATGGCCCGCCACATCGAGTACGGCGCCGAATTGGTCGGCATCGAGCACATCGGCATCGGCTCGGACTACTCCTTCGACGCCGACGACTTCAACGCCGAACTCCAGCAAAACCCCGACGCCTTCTCCGAGGCCTACACGCAGTGGGGTCCACTCCAATGGACCCCGCCCGAAGACCTCATCGGCCCCTCCGACGTCCCCACCCTCGAAGAGGCCCTCACCGACCGCGGCTTCACCCCCTCCGACCGAGCCGCGATCTTCGGCGGCAACTTCCGCCGCGTCGCCGCCCAGGTCTGGCGCACCGCCTGACCTTCCGCGAGTGGCACATCACCGCGGCGTCTACTCGCGTTTCGCCGCAGCCGTGCGCCGCTCGCGCACAGCGGCGGAGGTCCGGCTCGCGAGGAGTTCGCGGGTGGGTGTGGGCCACGCCTCACCTGGGTGGGGGATGGGTGGGTGAAGTTCCCGGTGCGGAGTTAGGCTCGGGGCGTGACTTCCCACTACGATGTCGTCGTTCTCGGTGCTGGTCCCGGCGGATACGTCGCCGCGATCCGCGCCGCTCAACTCGGCCTGCGAACAGCGATCGTCGAGCAGAAATACTGGGGTGGTGTGTGCCTCAACGTCGGCTGCATCCCGTCCAAGGCGCTGCTGCGCAACGCCGAGCTCGCCCACATCTTCACCAAGGAGGCGAAGACCTTCGGCATCTCCGGTGAGGTGAACTTCGACTTCGGAGTCGCCTTCGACCGCAGCCGCAAGGTCGCCGACGGCCGGGTCAAGGGCGTCCACTTCCTGATGAAGAAGAACAAGATCGACGAGTTCGACGGAAAGGGCACCTTCACCGGCCCGAACTCGCTCTCGGTCGAGCTCACCAAGGGCGGCGCCGAGTCGATCACCTTCGACAACGCGATCATCGCGGCGGGTACCGTCACCAAGCTACTGCCCGGCACCCAGCTCAGCGCCAACGTGGTCACCTACGAGGAGCAGATCCTCACCCGCGAGCTGCCCGGCTCGATCCTCATCGTCGGCGCGGGCGCGATCGGCATGGAGTTCGGCTACGTCCTGAAGAACTACGGCGTCGATGTGCGGATCGTGGAGTTCCTCGACCGCGCGCTGCCGAACGAGGACGCGGACGTCTCCAAGGAGATCACCAAGCAGTACAAGAAGCTCGGCATCACCATCACCACCGGTGCGGCCGTGCAGTCCATCGAAGACGACGGCGCCAAGGTCACCGTCTCGATCAAGGACAACAAGTCCGGCTCGATCGAGACCGTCACCGTGGACAAGGTGCTGCAGGCCGTCGGCTTCGCCCCGCGCGTCGACGGCTACGGCTTGGAGACCACCGGCGTGCAGGTCACCGATCGCGGCGCGATCGGGATCGACGACTACATGCGCACCAACGTGCCGCACATCTACGCGATCGGCGACGTCACCGGCAAGCTGCAGCTCGCGCACGTCGCGGAGGCGCAGGGCGTGGTCGCGGCCGAGACCATCGCGGGAGCGGAGACCGTTCCCCTCGGCGACTACCGCATGATGCCGCGCGCCACCTTCTGCCAGCCGCAGGTCGCCAGCTTCGGCCTGACCGAGCAGCAGGCCCGGGACGAGGGCTACGACGTGAAGGTCGCGACCTTCCCGTTCACCGCCAACGGCAAGGCGCACGGCCTCGGCGACCCGACCGGTTTCGTCAAGCTGATCGCCGACGCCAAGTACGGCGAGCTGATCGGCGGGCACCTCATCGGCCCCGACGTCTCCGAACTGCTGCCCGAGCTGACCCTCGCGCAGAAGTGGGACCTGACGGTCAACGAGCTGACCCGCAACGTGCACACGCACCCGACGCTCAGCGAGGCCCTCCAGGAAGCCTTCCACGGCCTGGCCGGCCACATGATCAACTTCTGATCCTTCGCGGAGAAGGGGCGTGCGGTCGGTGATCGCACGCCCTTTCGGCTGTAGGGCAAGGGTTTCCGCGCCGGTAGGGTCGTCGGCGATCGGCATCGGCGCGAGCGTTCTGCTATACAGCGTGCATGTTTCGCAGGTGGCTGATCGGAAGTGTGCCCGTGCTCGTCGTGGTGGTGCTGCTGGGGACGGGCACCTTCTACCTGATGAAGGCGCGCACCTTCCAGTTGGCCGGTCACGTGGTCAGCCGGGTGGACACCGACGCGCGGGTGGTCGCGCTGACCTTGGACGACGGCCCGTCCGATCGCGCGCCCGAGGTGCTGAAAGTGCTCGCCGACGCGCAGGTTCCGGCCACCTTCTACCTGAACGGACGTGATCTCGCCGAACACCCGGAGTACGGGCGAGCCATCGCCGCGGCGGGCCACGAGATCGGCAACCACACCTATTCACATCGCCGGATGGTCTTCGTCACGCCCGGCACGGTGCGCGACGAAGTGGAGCGCACGGACGCCGAGATCATGAAGACGGGTTACGCGGGCCCGATCACCTTCCGTCCGCCCTACGGCAAGAAGTTGTGGGTGCTGCCGCACTACCTCGCCGAGCACGACCGCGTCACGGTGACCTGGGACGTCGAGCCCGACTCCGGCCGGGCGGACGTCACCGCGGACGACATCGTCGCCGAGACGCTCGGCAAGGTGCGCCCCGGGTCGATCGTTCTGCTGCACGTCATGCACGGCAACGCCGAGCCTTCGATCGCCGCCATCCCGCGCATCGTCGCCGAATTGCGTGCGGCGGGATACCAATTCGTCACGGTGTCGGATTTGATGTCGCGCTGACCGACCGGCCCGCGGACGGTCGTGCGCGGTGCGCGGTGGGCTGAGCAACGGCGCGATTCCACGCAGCGAAAGTCGACCGCGGCGCCGGGCGACGGCCGGTGCGGCGAAGTCGGGGTCGGCTGCGAGCATCGCCTGCACGCGGTGGACGCGATATGGCGTCCGAATCGCCGTACACGACGCGGGCTGGGGGATTGTGCCGGATGTCGACCAGCAGCGCGAGCATCGGCTGCATGGGCGCTGTGGTGCCGGTCGATGGTGCGGCGAAGACACGGCCGCGCAGTATCTTGTCCGGGGCTCGAACGCGGCCTGCTCGGTAGGCGCGTGGTTGGTCAGCCGCTCCCGGACCGGCCGCCGGCGCGACAGGCTGCCGATGTGGCTTCGACTTCTGTTTTGTGCGCGGCAGATGGGCCGATTCCAGGGTGATCGCAGGCGCCGACGGACTCAGGAGCGGTGTTCGTGGCGGAATCCGCTCGGTCAACCGGCGGCTGGGAGCATGCCGTAGGCATGGGTCGGCGTGAACAGCACCAAAGCGCGGCGGTCGGTGACCATCGCGTTGCGGTACTCGTCCCAGTCGGGATGTTCGCCGGTGGCGGTGCGGTAGTAGTCGACGAGCGCGTCGACGGTGGGGTCGTCGGGCGCGGCGGCGACGGGGGTGAGTTCCACCGTGCCTTCGAGCACGGCATAGGCGAAGAAGTCTTCGCGGGTGACGTGCAGCGCCGCCCACGGGTCCCGGACGAGATTGTGATATTTCGCCCGGTCGGCGGTGATGGAGATGCGGATGCGGCCGTCGGCGCCGACGACGTGCAGGACGTTGGACAGTTGCGGGCGTCCGTTGCGGCGGATCGTGGTGAGCACGGACCTGCGGTGGTCGCGGGCGAAATCGACTGCGGCGGCGAGTTCCATGCCCGTGTAACCCGGGGCCGCGTCGCTCTCTTCCCGCGGGCCGGTCAGTCGCGGTGGTAGGCCGCCTGCGCCTCGCGCACCCTCGGCATGTTGGTCTCCAGCACCCGGATGAGCGCCTCCAGACGGTCGGCGACCTCTACGCCCAGGTCGGTGAGGGTGTATTCGACCCGGGGCGGAATGGTCTCCTGCACCTCCCGGTGCACCATTCCGTCGCGTTCCAGTGCTTGCAAGGTCTGCGACAACATGCGTTCGCTCACGCCGTCTACCCGCCGCCGCAAGGCGCTGAACCGGTACGGCCCCTCACGCAGCGCGACCAGCGCCAGGGTGCCCCAGCGGCTGGCGACATTCTGCAGGACCGGTCGCGAGGTGCAGTTCCGGGCGAAGACGTCGGCTTCCAGCGTGGGATCGTCGGCGTCCGCCGAGGCAATGCGCTGGCTGGACATGCCTCGATAGTACCCACCTTGACCAAAGTGGGTCCAGAATGCATAGTGCTTACGAATAGTTAGTACTTGCGAACATGCCGAACTTTGGAGGTAGTCATGACCGTCGCGGTGACCGGAGCCAGCGGGCAGCTGGGCCGACTCGTTGTGGAGTCGCTGTTGAAGGTGGGATCGACACCGGTCGTGGCGATCGTGCGCGACCCGGCGAAGGTGGCCGACCTTGCCGAGCGCGGCGTCGACGTCCGGCAGGCCGACTACGGTGACGCGGACGCGCTGAACCGGGCGCTCGCCGGTGTCGATCGAGTGCTGCTGGTGTCCGGCAACGAGTTCGGCGCGCGAGTCGAGCAGCACGCCAACGTCATCCGCGCGGCGGAGCGAGCCGGGGTGGAATTGCTGGCCTACACCAGCATTCCCGCCGCGACCGGCAATCCGCTCATCCTCGCGCAGGAGCACGCGGGGACCGAAGCGGTGCTCGCCGAATCGACTGTGCCGCACACTCTCCTGCGCAACGGGTGGTACTGGGAGAACTACGTGGGCGGTCTGGCGCACGCGGTGGAGTCGGGTGTGCTGCACGGCGCGGCGGGTGAAGGCCGCGTGGCGGGCGCGGCGCGGGCCGACTACGCCGAAGCCGCCGCCAGAGTGCTCACCACCGACGGCCACGCGGGCCGGGTGTACGAACTGGGCGGCGACGAGCGGCTCACCTATGCCGAACTGGCCGAGGCGATCTCGGAGGCATCGGGCAAGCCGGTGCGCTACGAGAACCTTTCGCAGGCCGATTACGCGGCCGGATTGGTCGCGGCGGGACTGCCCGCCCAGATGGCCGAGGCGCTCGCCGACGCCGACGCCGGTATCGCGCAGGGCGTCCTCGACGTGCGCTCCGGCGACCTGGCGCGCCTGCTCGGCCGCCCGGCGACCCCGGCGGTCGACGTCTTCCGCGCGGCACTCGCCTGATCGGGCGTTCGCCGTCACCCCCCGCGGTGATGGCGTCGACTCCGACGCGGCATCGCGAAGGCCGGGTGTGGTGGCTCATCGCCGCTACACCCGGCCCGTGAATCCGCAGCGCCGAGCCGCTGCGATCACCCGCGACTCACACCCATTGCACCAGTTGGATGATGATCCCGTTCGGGTCGCTCATCTGGAAGTATCGCTCGCCCCACTCCTCGGTTTCGATGGGCGTCACGATCGGCACGCCCTCGGCTCGCAGCCGGCTGTACTCCGCGTCGATGTCGTCGACGACGAAGACGACGAGCAGGCCCTCGCCCGCGCTGCCCGCAGCGCTCTTCGGTTTGAAGCTCGCCAGCCCCGTGCGCAGGTAGATGACGTTCAGTCCGGCGTCGCCGCGGTCGAGCGAGACGAACCCGTCGGCCGACATCTTCTCCTCGAAGCCGAGGTGCTCGATGAGGAACCGCGCCGAGACGGCCGGGTCGGGGACGTTGAGCGAGATGGCGGAAGCGGTGATGTTCATGGGCCCTCCTCGACAGCAAAACTCTGTACTAAGTACATTGTACTGTGTAGAGCATTTAAGGGCGGGCCGCATCATGAGCTGGGTCACATCGATACGATCGGTGGTTCGAGGAGGTGGCGATGGGACAGCCCAAGGAGCGCAGCGGTGCGGGCGACCCGGTGCGCACGCTGGAATTGCTCTGGCGGGTGCGGTCCGAGCCGGGCACGGGCCGTGGGCCGAAACAGCGCAGCAGCGTCGAGGCGGTCGTCGCCGCCGCGATCGAGATCGCCGACGCGGAGGGGCTGGCAGCGGTCACGATGCGCGCGGTCGCCAACCGGCTCGGCCTGACCCCGATGGCCACCTACACGTATGTGCCGGGCAAGTCCGAGCTGATCGACCTGATGCTGGACGCGGTCTACGCGCGGATGGAGCGGGCCGACCTCACGGGTCTGCCATGGCGCGAGCGGGTGGCCCTGATCGCCGCCGAGAATCGCGCCATGCTGGCTCGTCATCCGTGGGTGGCGTATCTGCCGACCACCCGTCCGCCGCTGGGGCCCGGCCTCGCCGCCAAATACGACCACGAACTCGAAGCCTTCGCTGACCTCGGTCTCGACGACGTCGCGATGGACGCCGCCCTGACCTTCGTGCTCGGCTTCGTCACCTCCGTCGCCCGCATCGCCATCGACAGCGCGCGGGCGGCGGCCGACAGCGCCATGTCCGACGAGCAATGGTGGGAGCGCGCCGCGCCGGTTCTGGCGCAGGTCTTCGACGCGCGGCGATACCCGCTCGCCGCGCGCGTCGGCACGGCCGCTGGCCAGGCGCACGACGCCGCCTACAGCGCCGACCACGCCTACGAGTTCGGGCTGACGCTGGTGCTCGACGGACTCGCGCGCCGCATCGAGGGCCCGTCCGCCTAGAGGCGGTCGCGCTGGATCCGCAGGGCGGTGATGGTGGTGGCCAGCCCGTCGTACTGGTTGATCAGCAGCACGATCTCGATCAGGCTGCGCTCGTCGTAGTGCTTCGCCAGTTCGGCCCAGGTGTCGTCGTCGAGATCGCGGGTCTCGACCAACTGGTCCACGGCCGCCAGCAGCGCCCGGTGTTTGTCCGACCACCCCGGCGCATCAGGGCCGGTGCGCAGCCGCTCCAGGATTTCGCTCGTCACCCCCGCGCGGCGGCCGAGCCGGATGTGATGGTCCATTTCGTATTCGCAGCCGCGCAGATGCGCGACCCGGATGATGACCAGCTCGGACTCGTGCCGGGGCAGCCGCCCGCCGGGCATGAGCTTGCCCGAGTAGTGCAGCCAGCCGCGGAACAGACCCTTGGTACGCCCGAGCGTGCTGAACAAATGGGCGTCGTGCGTCCCCGCGGCGCGGGAGAGTACCTGCCAGACAACCCAATTGAGCGCACCGAGTTCCCGGAGCCGTCCGGGCGAGATGCGTGGTTGCAGCGCTGAAACCATGCCGGTTGCCACCTCCGCGTGGTCGTGCGGCCGGCGTCGGTGCCGACCGAGATGAGAGCCTACTTGGCAGTATCCCGTCCGGCGCGCCACCATTCTTTTGCTTTCCAGTGGTTTTCGGCGGGGTACCCCGTCATCATCAGTACCGGTGCGGGTCGCCGCGGCCGCAGCGCGTTTTCCGCGGCGTCAGGTGTGGACAACAGGTCGGCAGGGGAAAAGATGCTGGTGAGGATCAGGCCGGGAGCGGAGCTGTCCGGTGCTGAGCGGGAATTCGTCGCGTGCCTGCGGTCGTATCCGACGACGGGTCTGGCCGTGATCGATCTCGAGGCGGACAACCGGCGTGTCGACGCGGTGGTGTGGACCCCGCGCGGGCTGACCGTGCTGGAGGTGCACGGTTTCCAGCGCAGGCAGAGCGGCATCCTCAGCACCCCGGCCGAAGGACCGTGGAAGATCAGCGACGCGCCGGTGGAACTGGACGACCCGGAGAACGGAAGCCCCGCCGAACGGGTGGAACACGGCATCTACGCGGTCAAGCACATGCTTCAGCGGGCACTGCAAGATCCGGGGCACATCAGCGGCGCGGTCGTGCTCGTCCCGTTCCGCGGCGCGGTGGTGCGCCCGGCGCGCACGAACCTGCGTCCGGGGCTGGACGTGGTGGTCGGGAACGTCACCGACGCGACCGAACTGCGCATCTATCTGGAAGGGTTCTCCGCGGGACCGCGCGACTGGACCGCGGACCGGGTGATCGGCGCGTGCGGCGCGCTCGGTCTGGCGGAACTCGCCCCGTCCCGCGCGGAACTGCTCGAGGCGGGTTTCGAGGAGAACGCGCCGGAGCCGGTCACGACCATTCCCCGCACACCGGCGCCGCGAGTCGCGCCCACGCCGGGGCCCGCGACGAAGAGCCAGGCCTACGCGGGGTGGTCCGTCATCGTGATCGCCGTGGTGGGGGTGCTGTTCGTGCTCGGGGTGATCGCCACCGCGTTGGCGCACGACTCCGCGCAGCCGATCCCGGCGACCGGCACGACGAGTCCCACGCCGTCGCCGCCCGCCTACCGGCCCACCCAGTGCTTCCCGTTCCAGCAGAGCTGCTGACCGGTCAATCCCGCACGGCGCGGCCGAGTTTGGTCAGGCGCATGGCGTGCTGCGCGCGGGCCAGCACGTGCGTGCGCGAGGTGTCGATATGGGCGGTGAGCGTCGCCAGCGCCGCGTCCACCGCGCCGGAGACCAGCTGTTCGGCGATGGCGATGTGCTCGGCGGTCATCGTGGCGATGCGTTCCGGGGTCGGCATGTCCAGCGTGCGCACCGGACGCACCCGGATGTGCACGGCGGTGAGCGCGTCGGCGAGCGCTGCGTTGCCCGCGGCCGCGAGCAGGGTGGTGTGGAACCGTTCGTCGGCGGCCACCAGCGCGGGCCCGGGTTCGGGCGGGTGGTCGCGCAGTGCGCGCCAGGTGTCGAGTTCCGCCCGCACGAGTGCCAGATCGTGCGCGGGCTGCTCGCCGGGGACGGTCACCCGTTGCATGCCCCTGGCCTCCAGCACGAGCCGCAGCTCGTAGAGGTGATCGAGTTCGTCGAGCCGGGGCCGATACGGGTAGAGGCCGTCGGCGAGCCGCTCGACCAGGCCGTCGGCCTGCAATCGGGCCAGCGCCTCGCGCACCGGGGTGCGCGAGACTCCGTACGCCTCGGCGAGGCGTTCTTCGCCGAGCCGTTCGGTGGGCACGATGGCTCCGGTGGCCAGATCCCGGCGCAGCGAGTCGTACACCTGCTCGCGCAACGGAATCCGGCCCCTGTCGCGGGGCACGGCGGCGCTCAGATCGCCATCGCCGAGCGGACCTCGCGCTCGGCGCCGGCGCCACCCGCGCCCGTCGAGGTCACCCGGCCCGATCGCAGCACGTAGTAGCGCTGCGCCGCCTGCAACGCGAAGCCGATGTGCTGTTCGACCAGCAGCACGCTCAGCCCGCCGCGCCGGGTGAGATCGATGATGGTGCGTTCGATCTCGGCGACCACCGACGGCTGGATGCCCTCGGTCGGCTCATCCAGGATGAGCAGCTTGGGCTCGGTGATCAGCGCCCGCGCGATGGCGAGTTGCTGGCGCTGGCCGCCCGACAGCAGGCCCGCCTTGCGGGTGAGCAGTTCGCGCAGCGCGGGGAACAGGTCGAGCGATTCATCGATCAGCGCTTTGCCGCGTTTGCGGCCGTCGGCGACCACTTGCAGATTCTCCGCGGTGGTCAGTTGCGGGAAACTCTGCTGGCCTTGCGGCACGTACGCGATTCCGCGGCGGACCCGGCGCGACGGCGACAGTTTGGTGATGGTCTGCCCGTCGAACTCGATCCGGCCCGACTTCGCGCCGATCAGCCCGACGGCGGTGCGCAGCAGCGTGGTCTTTCCCGCGCCGTTGTGGCCCATGACGGCGACCACGCTGTCGTCGGGGACGGTCACCGAGACACCGTGGATCACCTCGGTGCGGCCGTAGCCGGAGTGGATATCGGTGAGTTCAAGCATCGCTGGCCTCCTTCTGGGCGGATTCCGGACCCGGCGCGATCGACGCGTCCTCCAGTTCGGTCCCGACGGCAGCGGCGGTGCCGAGGTAGACCTCCTGGACCTTCGGGTCCGCCTGCACCTGTTCGACGGTTCCCTCGCTGAGCACGCGGCCCCCGGCGAGGACCGTGACGGAGGTGGCGAAGGCACGCATGAAATCCATGTCGTGCTCGACCACCACGACCACCCGGTCGCCGCCGATGCGGCGCAACAGGTTCCCGGTCTCCTCCCGCTCCTCGGCGCTCATCCCGGCCACCGGTTCGTCCAGCAGCAGCACCGACGCGTTCTGCACCAGCAGCATGCCGATTTCGAGCCATTGCTTCTGCCCGTGTGCGAGTACCCCGGCGGGTTTGTCGCGCAGGTCGGCCAGGCCGGTCGTCTCCAGCGCGTCCTCGATCGCGGGCAGCACGGATTTGCGGCGGCGCAGCATGGTGAGCGCCGAACGGCCCGCGCCCGCGGCGATGTCGAGGTTCTGCAGCACGGTCAACTGCTCGAACACGCTCGCGGTCTGGAACGTTCTTCCGACGCCGAGCCTTGCGATCCGGTGTACCTTCTGGCCGAGCAGTTCCACGCCGGTCTTCTGCGCCGACCCGGTCGCCGGGACCAAGCCGGTGATCGCGTCGATGAGCGTCGTCTTGCCGGCGCCGTTGGGTCCGATGAGGAAGCGCAGATCGCCTTGCAACACCGTCAGATCCACATCGGTGACCGCCTTGAAACCGTCGAAGCTCACCGAGAGGCCGCGGATCTCCAGGTACTCGCTGGACATTCCGGCGTTGCCGCCGAGCTTCGGTTCGTGGGTCGTCTCGGTCATCGCGATTCCACCTTCTCCGTCGCGGGTTCCGGCAGCGTCTCGACCACCGGCGAGGGTGGGGTCGCGCGACGCCTGGTGTCCAGCAAGCCCTTCAGCATCGGCCACAGTCCGGCGAGCCCTGCCGGGACGAAACCGACCACCACGATGAACAGCACGCCTTGCAGATATGTCCACCCCGACGGGAACTCCTCCGACAGCGCTGTCTGCGCCCACGCCACGCCGATCGCGCCGAGCACCGGCCCGAGCAGGGTGGTCCGGCCGCCGATCGCGACACCGATGAGGAACGCGATGGACGGGACGACGCCGATATCGGCGGGGGAGATGATGCCGACGATCGGGGTGAACAGCGCCCCGGCGATGCCGGCGAAGAACGCGGCGACCACGTAGGCGACGATCTTGACGTTCGCCGGGTCGTAACCGAGGAAGCGCACCCGCTCCTCTTGATCGCGCACCGCCACGAGCAATTCCCCGTAGCGGCTGTGCATCAACTGCCGCACCAGCGCGACCACCAGCAGCAGCGCGGCCGCGGCGAAGAAGAACAGCATGCGCCGGTTGACCGGATCCGACAGCTTGAACCCGAAGAACGCGCGGAAATCCGACAGACCGGTGAACCCGCCGATGCTCTGCTGACCCGTGAGCAGGATGGCCAGCGCGGCGGCGAGCGCCTGGCTGAGGATGGCGAAGTAGGCGCCCTTCACCCGGCGCTTGAACACGCCGTAACCCAGCGCGGCGGCGATCAGCGCGGGCAGCACGAGGATGCCCAGCAGCGCCACCGGAGCCGACGCGAACGGCTTCCAGAACGACGGCAACTCGCGAATGCCCGCGATCTCCATGAATTCCGGCACGTCGTTGCCGAGCCTGGCGGCGTCGGCCATCTGCAGATGCATGGCCATGATGTAGGCGCCGACGCCGAAGAAGACGCCTTGGCCCAGAGTGAGCATTCCGCCTCGCCCCCAGGCCAATCCGATGCCGACCGCGACGATCGCGAAGCACAGGAACTTCGCCAGCAGGTTGAGCCGGAAGTCGCTGAGCACGGCGGGCGCGACCGCGAACAACAGGACGGCGGCGACGGCGAATCCGGCCGGCGCGCCGAACGAGGAGCGTACGCGCCACCGTGGTACCAGCGTGGTCATGCCAGGCTCCTTGTCCGGACGGTGAACAGGCCCTGCGGGCGGACCTGCAGGAAGATCACGATGACGACGAAGACGATGACCTTCGCGATGGACGCGGTGGTCGAGTACTCGATGTAGGAATTGAGCAGCCCGAGCGCGAACGCGGCGATCACCGTGCCCTTGATCTGGCCGAGCCCGCCGATGACCACCACGAGGAACGCGTCGATCAGATAGCTCTGGCCGATGGTGGGGCTGGTCGAGCCGATCAGCGTCAGCGCGACGCCGGCCACGCCCGCCAGCCCGGAGCCGATGAAGAACGTGCTGATGTCGGTGAAACGGCTCGAGACGCCAGAGGTTTCGGCCAGGCCGCGATTCTGCACCACCGCGCGGATGCGGCGGCCCAGCGGCGTCGCCTTGAGCACCGCCGCCAGCGCGGTCACCGCGACGACGGCCAGCACGAGGATGAAGATGCGCGTCTTCGGCACCACCGCACCGAGGATCGTGACGCCGCCGCTGAGCCACTCCGGCGCGATCACGTTCTTGGCCGGTGCGCCGAAGATGTCGCGCGCCAGCTGTTGCAGCACCAGCCCGACGCCGAAGGTGACCAGCAGGGTGTCCAGCGGCCGGTCGTACATCCAGCGGATCAGGCCCATCTCCAGCGCGGCCCCGAGCAGGCCGCCGACGAGGAAACCGATCAGTAGCGACACGACGAGCGAGACGCCTGCCGACGAAATAACCTTCTGCACGACATAAGTGGTGTAACAGCCGGCCATGATGAACTCACCGTGCGCCATGTTGATCACGCCCATCTGACCGAAGGTCAGCGACAGACCGAGCGCGGCGAGCAAGAGAATGGATCCCAGACTCAGCCCGGTGAAGAGCTGTCCGATCACAACATCCATGGGGAAAGCTCCTGTGTTCATTGTCCGATGCTGTCCGCGGCCCCCCTCATTACGCTCCGTGTGACCGCCGGGGCGGGCGCTGGGAGCTGGGCCGCGGACAGCCGCGGACTACTTCAGGCCCTTGGCCCAGTCGTAGGACTTCAGGTAGGGGTCCGGCGTCACGGCTTTGCCGGAATCCCACACGGTGTAGATCAGGCCGTCGGGGCGGATTTCGCCGATGCGGGCGGTCTTGGTGATGTGGTGGTTGGAGCCGTCGATGGTGACCAGGCCCTCGGGTGCGTCGAAGCTGACGCCGTCGGCGGCGGCCTGAATGTCCTCGACCTTGAACGACTTCGCCTTCTCGACGGTGTTCTTCCACAGGTAGACCGACGCGTAGGCGGCTTCCATCGGGTCGGAGGTCGGCTTGTCGGCGCCGAAGGCGGCCTTGTAGTCGGCGACGAACTTCCGGTTCACCGGGCTGTCGACGGTCTGGTAGTAGTTCCACGCGGTGAGCTGCCCGGCGATGTGCTGCGCGCCGATGCCCGCCACTTCCTCTTCGGCGATGGACACCGAGACCACCGGCATTTCCGCTGCTTTCAGGCCCGCGTTGCTGTACTCGCGGAAGAACGCGACGTTGGAGTCACCGTTCAGGGTGTTGAACACCGCGCCCGCCTTCGCGGCGCGGACCTTGTTGACGATGGTGGAGAAATCGGTGGAGCCGAGCGGGGTGTAGTCCTCGCCCTTGATCTCGATGCCGTTGGCGGCGGCGTACGCCTTGATCTCGCGATTGGCGGTCTGCGGGAAGACGTAGTCGCTGCCGACCAGGTAGAGGGAGGTGATGCCCTTCTGCTTCAGGTAGTCCAGCGCGGGGACGATCTGCTGGTTGGTGGTCGCGCCGGTGTAGAAGATGTTCTTGCTGTCCTCCAGGCCCTCGTACTGAACCGGGTAGTAGAGCAGTGAGTTCAGGCTCTCGAACTTCGGCTTCATCGCCTTGCGGCTCGACGAGGTCCAGCCGCCGAATACCGCGGCGACGCAGTCGGAGCTGATCAGCTTCTCGGCCTTCTCCGCGAAGGTCTTCGGGTCCGACGCGCCGTCCTCGAGCACCAGCTCGATCTTCTTGCCCAGCACGCCGCCCGCGGCGTTGATCTGGTCGACGGCGAGCTTGGTGGAGTTGGCGACGGTGACCTCGGAGATGGCCATCGTGCCGGACAGGGAGTGCAGAGAACCGACCTTGATCGTGTCCTTGGAGGTGTCGACGCAGGACGCGGCGCCGGAGCCGGTGGTGGAGGCGTCGTCCTTGGCGCCGCAGGCGGTCAGCAACAGGCCGGCGAGCGCGATCGCGGTGGGTACCGTCATCGCTCGCACCAAACGCCCGGAGCGATGGGTGGCACGGAAATCTGGCATGGGGCGAGCCCTCTCCTCATCAGGTGTCGCGGCGGCGTCGGCAGGGCGCCGCATCGAACACCGCCGCCTTCGCCCCGGTCACGGCTGTAGACGGGGCTGTATACAGCGGCTGTATTCGTGATGCGAACGGTAGACAGGAGTTGTTGCGCCGGAATATCTCTCGGTGACAAGTCCGTTTCGTCTGTTTCGCCGGTGTGAACCTTTTCCGTAAACGGACGGTGAACAGTTGTGAGATCCGGGCAAACCCGCTGGCCGGGGCGGATGTGGCTACGGTTGCGTAGCGTCGCCGCGATACGGCACGCTTCGATTCGTATGACGTCTGAACCGTCCCATGCCGCGGCGGCGGGCCGCGGACTCGAGTCGAGGAGGACCAGGTGGGCCACTACAAGGCGAACCTGAGGGATATCGAATTCAACCTGTTCGAAGTGCTCGAACTGGACAAGCTGCTCGATACCGGAGCCTACGGCGACCTCGATTCCGACACCGTCCGGGAAATCCTCTCCGAGGTTCAGCGACTGGCCGAGGGGCCGGTGGCGGACTCCTTCGCCGCGGCCGACCGCGATCCGGTCGCCTACGACGCGACCACCTTCTCGATCACTGTTCCGGAGCCGCTGCGTAAGACCGTCGCCGCCGTGCGGGCCGCGGACTGGAGCAGGCTCGGCATGCCGGAGGGCATGGGCGGCACTCCGGCCCCCGCGGCGCTGGTCTGGGCGGTCGCCGAGATGATCACCTGCGCCAATCCGTCGGCGTCGTTCTTCAACATGGGCCCGGTGATGGCGTCCGTGCTGTACAACGTCGGCACCGAGCAGCAGCGGCGCTGGGCCACGGCCGGCTTCGAGAAGGGCTGGCAGGGCACCATGGTGCTGACCGAGCCCGACGCCGGTTCCGACGTCGGCGCGGGCCGCACCAAGGCGATCCGCCAAGAGGACGGCTCCTGGCACATCGAGGGCGTCAAGCGCTTCATCTCCGGCGCCGAAGTCGGCGACACCGCCGAGAACGTCTTCCATCTGGTGCTCGCCCGCCCCGAGGGCGCGGGACCGGGCACCAAGGGCCTGTCGCTGTTCTACGTGCCGAAGTTCCTGTTCGACCCCGAGACGTTGGAACTCGGCGAGCGCAACGGCGTGTACGTCACCGGGGTGGAGCACAAGATGGGCCTGAAGTCCTCGCCCACCTGCGAGCTGACCTTCGGCGGGCACGGCAGGCCTGCCAAGGGCTGGCTGGTCGGCGAGGTGCACAACGGCATCGCGCAGATGTTCCAGGTGATCGAGAACGCGCGCATGATGGTCGGCGTCAAATCCTCCGGCACCTTGTCGACCGGCTACCTCAACGCGCTGGACTACGCCAAGCAGCGGGTGCAGGGCGCGGACCTGACGCAGATGACCGACAAGGCCGCGCCGCGCGTGCCCATCACCGCCCACCCGGACGTCCGTCGCTCGCTGGCCATGCAGAAGGCGTACGCGGAGGGTTTGCGCGCGGTGTACCTGTACACCGCCGCCCATCAGAACGCCGATGTGGCGCAGCTCGTTTCGGGCGCCGACGCGGAGCTGGCGCACCGGGTGGACGATCTGCTGCTGCCGATCGTCAAGGGCGTCGGCTCGGAGCGGGCCTACCAGTACCTGACCGAGTCGTTGCAAACCTTGGGTGGCTCCGGCTATCTGCAGGACTACCCGATCGAGCAGTACATCCGGGACGCGAAGATCGACTCGCTGTACGAGGGCACCACGGCCATCCAGGCGCAGGACTTCTTCTTCCGCAAGATCATTCGCGACCAAGGCGTGGCGCTCGGCCACGTCAACGCGCGGATCGCGGCGTTCCTGGACGCCAGGACCGGCCGGTTCGACACCGAGCGCGAGCTGCTGCGCACGGCCGCGGAAGACGTCCAGGCGATGGCCGCCTCGCTCACCGGCTTCCTGATGGCCGCGCAGCAGGAGCCCACCGAGTTGTACAAGGTCGGCCTGGGTTCGGTGCGTTTCCTGCTCGCGGTCGGCGATCTGCTCATCGGCTGGCGGCTGCTGGTCCAAGCGGAGATCGCGGCGGCCGCACTGGCCGCAGGCCCCTCGGAGAAGGACCGTGCTTTCTACGCGGGAAAGGTCGCCGTCGCGAGCTTCTTCGCGAAGAACGTGCTGCCGACGCTGAGCGCGGTGCGCGGCATCGTCGCCACGCTGGACAACGACATCATGAACTTGGACGAGGCTGCGTTCTGATTGCAGCGCCTGCGGCGCTGCGAACGGCGCATGCTAGGTCTCGCTTCGCTCGAAAGACGTGGTTCGGTGAGCCGGGCACGTTGGTATACGAAATCAGGGACCAAGTGCGCACCTGGCTCGTGGCGGGTGACGGCGATCAATGCTCGGTAGGAGGTAGGTCAAGGCTGGGGCTCGGGCTGGGACAGGAGTTTGAGCACCACGGGCCGCGACAGTGTGCCGGATACCTGACGGGCGAGCTGATTGGCGCTCGCGCCCGCCGCGTGCGCGGCGCGTAGGGCGGTAGCGAGTTCTTCGCGGGCGGCGTCGGCGGCGGCTTGAGCGTCGCGCAGGCGCTGGGCGGCGCGGTCGACTGCTGACGACTCGTCCTCGTCGGTCAAGTCCTTGACCAGTTCTACCTCGGGGAGGCGTGCTTCCCGTTCGCCGGGAGCCGCGTCGCGGCGCATGGCGGCCCTGGCGAAATCCATCAGGAACGCCCTTGTGGCGTTCCTGTCCTCCGCGGCGGCCTCGCCGAGCAGCAGCTTGGTGGTCTGCGGGACGGCGAGCGACCAGTTGGCCAGGCCGCACAGGGCCAGCAGCAGACGGCCCGCGTCGGCGGAGTCCACGTCGAACTGCTCTTGCGCGCGGTCGAATTTGCGCACGTAGTGCGCGGCGCGCCAGCCGTCGATGTCGTGCGCGTCTGCGCCGCGGTGCAGCGCCTCCCAGAGCATCAGGCGCAGTAGCTGCGGGTTGTCCCGGTGGTAGTCGTACAGCTTGCCGACGTACGCGCCGGGTTCGGTGTCGGCCAGCGGCTTCACCACGTCGATGAACTCGCGCAGCGTGTCGATCAGGATGACGTCGAACAGCTTGTCCTTGCTGCCGAACAGACCGTAGATGCGCTCCTTGTTGACGCCTGCCGCGTCCGCGATCCGGTCCACCCGCGCGCCGGCCAGCCCGTGCTGCGCGAATTCGTCGCGGGCGGCGCGCAGCAGGGCCTGCCTGGTCGCGTCACTGCGTTTCATCGTGGCGGTCATGACGGACACTTTACCATTTCATTAAACCAACTATTTGGTTGACAACTCGGTTCGTCCGGGCCTACCTTCAACCCATGGCAATGCTCACTCTCCAGTCCGCGGCTCCGGTCCGGACGCGCACCCGAGTCGTCTCGCCGCGTGCCCACACCGGGCGCACCGTGCCCTTCTTCGTTCTGGCCGCCCTGCTGGCCACCGGGCAGATGTACGTCCCCATCCCGCTTTTCACCGCAATGCAGGCCGACTGGCACGTCGGTCCCGGCGTGATGACCTGGATCATCAGCGCGTTCGCCTTCGGTTACGCCGGTGGCTTCGTCCTGTTCGGGCCGCTGTCGGATCGCTATGGTCACCGCCGAGTGCTCGTCACCGGCATGCTGGTGGCCGCAGTGGTCACACTGTTGACCGGTTTGGCGGTCAGCGCTCCGCTGGCCGTCGGCCTGCGGGTGGCGCAGGGGCTGGTGGTGGGCTCGATCCCGCCCGCGATCATGGCCTACGTGGCCACCCGCGTCGCTCCCGCGCACCGTTCGGTCGCCACCATGTCCGTGGCCACGTCGTTCCTCGCGGCGACGGTGATCGCGCAGATCGTGTCGCAGTGGATGATCGGCGCGTTCCCGTGGCGCACCGTGTTCGTCGCCTCCGCGATCGGGTTCGCCGTGCTGGCCGTGGTAGTGCGGACCGCGCTGTTGGCCGACGCGCCCACGGATCTGGACAAGCCGCTGCGGCACAGCTACGCCGCGATTCCCGCGGTGTTGCGCATCCGGGCGCTGGTGCCGATGCTGATCGCGGGCGCGATGAGCATGGCGGTGATGGTCGGCGTGTACACCGGCCTCGAGCTGACCGGAGTGGTTCGCGGCTCGGGTGAACTGCTCGCGCTGCGTGCGGGCGCGCTGCCGGTCATGGTGGCGCTTCCCCTGCTCGCGGTGCCGCTGGCCCGGCTGTCCAAGCACGGCCAGATCGTGCTCGGCGGGTTGGTCGCCGCCGCGGCGATGGTGATCGCCACCTTCGAGGGGACGCATCCGGCCGTGCTCGCCGTGCTGCTCGCGGTGCTGGTCGGCGGACTGGGCGTGATCGCTCCCGCGGTGTTGCAGAGCGCGGGCGAACTGGGCGGCGAATCCAGGGCCGCCGCCATGTCGGTCGCGATGTTCTCCTTCTACGTGGGCGCGACGATCGGTCCGCTGGTCGCGGCGACCGCCGCGCCACACGGCTTCGCTGCCCTGGCCTGGACGCTGGCGCTACTGCTCGTCGCAGCGCTGGGGATGACGCTGGTCGGTCTCCGCATGCAACGCAGGGCGCAAGCCGCCTGACCCTGACGTCCGGCCGGTCTCGATGTGGCGAGACCGGCCGGACGTGTCTTCAGGATCGGTCATGTAGCGCGATCACCCTGCCGGTCAGCGGTTCCTGGGCGTCCCAGGCGACGTCGATCTCCACGCCGCGGAACTGCCGAGCCACTTCTCGCAGCATCGCGACAGCGGCTGCCCGCGCCTGGTCTGGCGCGGCATCGGCGGGGACATGTGCCAGACGCCCACAGAGCATTCCACCTCGCGTGTCCTGGACGCTGTGGCGCCAGCCCTCCGGCGTCGCGATCAGCGCTATCGAGGCGGGCATGGGGTAGCGCGGTCCTGCCATGGCGACAACTTACGGAACCCGCGCGGCTACTTCAGCACGTAAGGGGACACGGAACTGCGATGTTCGCTGATGTCGAGCACTTTGCCCAGGGGCGGGAAAGCGCGTTGCGGGCAGTTGGCGCGTTCGCAGACTCGGCAACCCGCGCCGATCGGCGTCGGCTGCACTTCGTCCAAGTCGATGCCGTCGGCGTAGATCACGCGGGCGGCGTGCCGCAATTCGCAGCCGAGGCCGATGGCGAAGGTCTTGCTCGGCTGGCCGAAACGGGTGGCTCGGCGTTCGACCGTGCGCGCCACCCACAGGTATTTGCGGCCGTCGGGCATCTGCGCGATCTGGGTCATGATCTTGCCCGGGTAGGCGAAGGTCTCGTACACGTTCCACAGCGGGCAGGTGCCGCCGCTGGAGGAGAAGTGGAAACCGGTGGCGGACTGGCGCTTGGACATGTTGCCCGCCCGGTCCACCCGCACGAACGAGAACGGCACGCCGCGCAGCGACGGGCGCTGCAACGTGGAGAGCCGGTGGCAGATCGTCTCGTAGCTCTGTGTGAAGAACGCCGACAGTCGTTCGATGTCGTAGCGGAAGTCCTCGGCCACTTCGTGGAAATGCGTGTACGGCAGCACCGTCGCCGCGGCGAAATAGTTGGCCAGCCCCAGCATGGCGAGCTTGCGGGCGTCCTCGGAGGCGAAATTGCCTTCCTCGACGAGCTTTTCCAGCAATTCGCCGCACTCGAAGTAGGCCAGCTCGGCGGCCAGTTTGAACGTTCGCTGCCCGCCGGACAGGTGCGGGGCGATCTCCAGATTGCGGGTCTGCGGGTCGTAGCGGTGCAGCACGCCTTCGCCGAGGTCGATGCGCTCGGTGATCCGCACGTCGTGCGCGCGCAGCATCCTGGCGACCTCGCTGTTGACGTCGCCGCCGTGGAAACGGATGCGCGCGGTGAGCTCCTCCGCGGCGGTGTCCAGCTCGTGGATGTAGTTCTGGCGCTGGTAGAAGTAGTCGCGCACTTCCTCGTGCGGCTTGCTGATCGCGCCGCTGCCCGCGCCGTCGGCGAAGCGGTCTTCGGTGGCGGCGGCCAGCTGGGCGGAGGTGTTGCGGTAGCGGTTGTGCATGTTGACCAGGGCGCGGGCCATGCTCGGGTGCGCCGAGACGATGTCGGCGATCTCCTGGGCGTCGGCCTCGATGCCCAGTTCCTCGTCCATCACGACCTCTTGCAGTTCCGCGATGAGCCGGGTGTCGTCCTGGGCGGAGAAGAAGGTGGCGTCCACGCCGAACACGTCGCTGATCTTCAGCAGCACCGGGACGGTGAGCGGGCGCACGTCGTGCTCGATCTGGTTCAGGTAACTCGCCGAGATCTCCAGCTGCTGGGCCAGCGCGACCTGGCTCAGCCCGCGTTCGGTCCGCAGTTGACGCAGCCGAGCGCCGACATAAGTCTTGGCCATGCGTCCAGTTTATGGGTGCTTTCGCATCCGTGCCAATCAGCGATTAACACTCCTTGCAGACAGGTGTCGTACCCGGCGGCTACCGTCGGCAAGGTGCTGTTCTCGGATGTCGTGCTCGCCTCGGAGACCGTCCGGGCGACCAGGTCGCGCAAGACGAAGATCGCCACGCTGGCCGAGCTGCTGAGCGCGGCCGCGCCGGAGGAGCTGGCGCCCGTGGTCGCCTGGGCGTCCGGCGAGCTGTCGCAGGGGCGGATCGGCACGGGATGGCGCACGCTCATCACGCTCGACCACGCGCCCGCCCCGGCGCCCACGCTCACCGTCTCGGCGGTGGACGCGGCGCTGAGCGAGCTGGCCGTCACCTCCGGCGCCGGTTCGACGGCCAGGCGCAAGCAGTTGCTGGCGGCGCTGTGGTCCGCGGCGACGGAGGACGAGCAGGGCTTCCTGGTGCGCCTGCTCACCGGGGACCTGCGCCAAGGAGCGCTCGCGGCCGTGGTCGCCGAAGCCGTGGCGGTGGCCGCCGACGTGCCGCCCGATCTGGTGCGCCGGGCGTACATGTTGTCGGGGCGGTTGCCGGTCACCGCCGTCGCGGCGCTGTCCGGCGGCGCGGCGGCGCTCGGGGAGTTCCGGCTCGAGGTCGGCCGCCCGATCCAGCCGATGCTGGCCTCTCCCGGTGCGACGCTGGACGAGGCGCTGGTCGAGTCGCACGGCGAAGTGAGCGTCGAGCACAAACTGGACGGCGCCCGCATCCAGGTGCACCGGGACGGCGACCGGGTCCGGATCTTCACCAGGACGTTGCGCGAGATCACCGCGAGCGTTCCCGAACTCGTCGAACTGGTCGCGGGCCTGGACTGCGCCAGCGTGGTGCTGGACGGGGAGACACTGGCGCTCACCGACGCAGGACGGCCGCGCCCGTTCCAGGAGACCATGAGCCGCTTCGCCGAGGTGAGCTCCACCCGGGAGTTGCTGCTGCATCCGTACTTCTTCGACTGCCTGCACCTGGACGGGCGTGACCTGCTCGACGCTCCGCTGTCCGAGCGGCGCGCCGCGCTGACGAAGGTGGCGGGCGAGCACACCATCCCCGCGTTGCTGCGGCCGGATGCCGAAGCGGCGGCGGAATATTTCGACGCCGCGCTGGCCGCGGGGCACGAGGGCGTCATGGTCAAGTCGTTGACCGCGCCGTACGCGGCGGGCAGGCGAGGCCGGGCCTGGCAGAAGATCAAGCCGACGCACACCATCGACCTGATCGTGCTGGGCGCCGAATGGGGCTACGGACGCCGCACGGGTTATCTGTCGAACCTGCACCTCGGCGCGCGCGACCCGGACGGAGGGGAGCCGGTCATGGTGGGCAAGACCTTCAAAGGTCTCACCGACGCTCTGCTGCGATGGCAGACCGAGGAATTCCCCCGTCACGAGCGCTCGCGCGATCAGCACACCGTGTATCTGCGGCCGGAACTCGTCGTGGAGATCGCCTTGGACGGCGTGCAGGTCAGTTCCCGCTACCCCGGTGGTGTCGCGCTGCGTTTCGCGCGGGTCGTGCGGTATCGCCCCGACAAAGAACCCGCCGACGCCGACACCATCGACACCGTGCGTGCGTTGCTGCCGTGATGTGAAGCGCGGTCGCTCCCGCGCCGGGCGCGTGTCGCGCGTGCCACCCGCGTCGAGCCACGGTAGATATGGGCGCGCAAGGTTCCGGATGGCCGCCACAATGCAGTGGTCCGGCCGGTTCGTGCTTCCGGACATGGAATCGGCGGGCGGGCGGGATGATGCGGAAATCACTGTGTGGACGATTTGCCCGGCTGGTGGCGGCGCTGCTGGGCGCTTTGGCGGTGAGTGCGGTCGGCACACCCGCGCAGGCCAATCCGATCGAGCTGTTCCTCACGCCGTCGCGCGAGTACTCCGGGATCCTGCCCACACCGCTGGACGATCCGTTCTACACGCCGCCGCCGGACTTCGAGAGCTTGCCGCCCGGCACGATTCTCGCTTCTCGTGCCGGGGGCACGGGCCTCACCGTGTTCCCGTTGCGGTCGACCGAACTGCTGATCCGGTCCACCGATTCGAAGGACCAGCCGGTGCCCGTGGTCGCGACCTTGCTCGTGCCGCAGGCGCCGTGGACCGGACCGGGGCCGCGGCCGGTGCTGTCGTTCAATGCCGCGATCGACTCGCTCGGACATCGGTGCGCACCGTCTTACAAACTCAGGAACGAGCCGACGGTCGAGTTGTGGGCCGCTCAGATTCCGCTGTCCAAGGGCTATGCCGTGCTCGTGCCCGACCATCAGGGCCCCCGGCAGGCGTACGCGGCGGGACTGATGGCCGGGCACGCGGTGCTCGACTCGATCCGGGCCGTGGTGCACACGCCGGAGTTCGGATTGCGCCCGGATGCGCCGACGGTGGTCACCGGATACTCCGGCGGGGCCATCGCGAGCGGCTGGGCCGCGCAACTGGCCCCGCGATACGCGCCCGAGTTGAATCTGGTGGGGGCGGCGTTCGGCGGCGTCCCGGCCGACTTCGACCTGCTGCTGGCCACCATGAACGGGCGCAACGCCGCGTCCGGAGTGTTCCTCGCCGCGACCCTCGGACTGGCGCGGGAGTATCCCGAACTGCTCGCCTTGATGAACGACGACGGCTGGCGACTGGCCCAGGTCGGCAAAGACCTGTGCATGACCGCGGAGGAGTTCGGCGGAGCCTTCGCGCCGATTCCGGTCCAAGCCCTGACCCATGCCGCCGCGCCCACCGAGTTGCCGATGGTCAGGGAGATCCTGGCCGCCAACCGGCTGGGTGCGAGCGCGCCGACGGTGCCGGTGTTCCTCTATCACGCCACACACGATCCGTGGGTGCCGCTGGCGGGCGCGGAAAAGCTCTACGCGGATTGGTGCGGCGCCGGGACGCCGGTGGACTTCCAGGTCTACTTCGGCGAGCACTTCTCGGTCGGGCTCAGCGGCATCCCGGGCGCGAACTCGTGGATCGATGATCGGTTCGCGGGAAGGCCGGTCGCCGCGCACTGCACCCGATCTCGCTGACCAGGACTGATCAGACTAGTCCATGCAGGTCGCGCGAACTTCCGGTAACCGGCATGGCTGTGCCATCCGGGGGTGCAGCACACTGGAGGCGTGACCGTCGAATTACTGGTTCTCCTGATCGTCATCGTCACGGCGCTCGCATTCGATTTCACCAACGGCTTCCACGACACCGCCAACGCGATGGCGACCTCGATCGCGACCGGCGCGCTGCGGCCTCGGGTGGCTGTCGCGCTCTCGGCGGTGCTGAACCTGGTCGGCGCGTTCCTGTCGGTGGCCGTCGCCGCCACCGTCGCGAAGGGCATCGTGCGGCTCGACGCCGTCGGCGGCCAAGACCTGATCGTCATCGTGTTCGCCGGCCTGGTCGGCGGGATCCTGTGGAACCTGCTCACCTGGCTGTTCGGCCTGCCGTCGAGTTCGTCGCACGCGCTGTTCGGCGGTCTGATCGGTGCGACGCTGGCCGCGCTCGGCTGGGACGGGGTGATCTGGGCGTCCGGGTCGGACGGCGTGCTCACCAAGATCGTGCTGCCCGCGGTGCTCGCGCCCATCGTCGCCGCGCTGGTCTCGGCGATCGGCACCTGGCTGGTGTACCGGATCACCCGCGGCGCCGAACAGGACAAGGTCACCGAGGGGTTCCGCTGGGGTCAGATCGGGTCGGCCTCGCTGGTCTCGCTGGCGCACGGCACGAACGACGCGCAGAAGACGATGGGCGTGATCTTCCTCGCCCTCGTGGCGCACGGGACGCTCACCAAAGACGACGACCTGCCGTTGTGGGTGATGGCCGCGTGCGCCTTCGCCATCGCGGCGGGCACCTACCTCGGCGGCTGGCGGATCATCCGGACGCTGGGCAAGGGCCTGGTCGAGATCGACTCGCCGCAGGGGCTTGCGGCGGAATCCGCCTCGGCCGCGATCATCCTGACTTCCGCCCATTTCGGGTTGCCGCTGTCCACCACGCAGACCGCCACCGGTTCCATCCTCGGCACCGGGCTCGGCAAGGGCGCCGAAGTGCGCTGGGCCGTGATGGGGCGCATGGTGGTCGCATGGTTGCTCACCCTGCCGCTCGCCGCGGTCGCCGGGGCGATCTGCTGGGCCATCGCCCACCTCATCGGCGGGCTGGCCGGTGTGCTCGTGGTCTTCGCCTTGCTGATCGGCTTGTCGGCGTTGATGTACCTGCGGTCGCGGCGCGACCCGGTGCACACCGGCAACGTCAACGAGTGGCCCGGCGAGGGGACCGACCCGCCCGCGGGCGACCCGGCGGCGTCACCGGACCCGAACCGATCCGCTCAGGTGTAGGAGGACCAGGCGTGCACACTCTCGTCACCAATCTGAACGCCCTGTGGAAAGTCACCGTGGCCGGGCTGGTCCTCGGCGCTGGCCTGCCGATGATCTTCTCGATCGGGGTGCGGTTCTGGTCGATGACCGTGACGACCGACGCCGGTACCGGCGCGGTGCGGCGCAACTATCCCGCCCTCGCGGTCGCGCTGGCGTGTTTCGTGCTGGTCGTGGTGGCGATCGTCAGCGGCATCCTGTACACGGCGAAGGCGTTCATCGCAGCGAGATTCGGCATCCATCTGTTCGGGCAGGCGTGAGGAGTAGCCAGCGTGACCGATCCAGTGAAACCAGTTCCGGACCGGCCGAAACTGCTCGGCAAGGTCGTGGGTTGGCTGCGCGCGGGATACCCGCAGGGCGTGCCGCAGTCGGACTACGTGGCCCTGTTCGCCGTGCTGCACCGGCACCTCACCGACTACGAGGTGGTCGCGATCGCCGAGGAGTTGGTCGCATCGAACTCGGGCAGCGAGATCACCCACACCGAGATCGAGCAGGCCATCGCCCGGCTCGCCAAGGAGCAGCCGGACGAGCGTGACGTCGCTCGCGTCGCCTCCCACCTGGCCGCGGGCGGCTGGCCGCTGGCCGATCCGCCGGCCGATTCCGACTGACCGAGCCGCCGCCGATGCCTCCCTTCCTGCACGCGATCATCAGCTGGCTGCGGGTGGGATACCCGGACGGTGTCCCGGAAGCCGACTACATCCCGCTGCTCGCCCTGTTGCGCCGCCGCCTGTCCGATGAGGAGGTGGCCAGGATCGCCGCCGAGCTGGCCGGCTCCGGCGGGGCGGACATCGATCAGACCGACATCCAGGTGATGATCACCAAGATCACCAACGACATGCCGTCCGAAGCCGACGTGGCCAGGGTGCGCGCTCGGGTCGAGGCCAACGCGTGGCCGGGCGAGGACTGATCACGGCTGCTCGCGCGGGCCGCTGAGATAGGGGAGGCGGCGCACGCCCGCCACCACCTCGTAGGCGAGATCCTCATAGCCGAGCGCCAGTTCGGCGAGGCGTTCCCAGGCGTTGTGCACGGCCCATTCCGGCGCGCCGGCGAGGATGTCGTGCGCGCAGGCGGAGAACTGGGCGAGCCGGTCGACCACCATGCCCACGGTCTCGGTGTGCATGTGCGCGCCGCCGTGCGGCGGTGGGGTCTGGGTGGCGACCCAGCGGTCGATGGCGAGCACGAGGCGGGCGCGGTGCCGATCGATGTCGCTACCGAGTTCACGGCGCAGGCGGCGCTGGTGTAATCCCGCGAGAAGGTGCGCGGACTCCAGGACCGGGTGGGCGCGGCGCGGCGCCGTGCGGCAAGCCTGCAGGACGAGTTCTTTGGTCGGCAGTGGTTCCACCGCGTCAACCCCCTGAATCGAATGGTCGCGCCGGGCGCGAACGTCATCGCCGATGCCGCCCGCCCGGACGCGGCAATCGGTACCGAGTGTGCGAAGGCGCGGCGTCCCACGGTGATTCGAGGACGACGAGGCCGACTGCCTCCAGGGCGGTCAGCCCGAAAGGGCGCACCAAGTCCTCCGTCAGCGAAACCATTTCCGCCGCTTGGATAGCCGCCGTCGCCTGCTCGGTGTTCACCATGCGCCCCCGCAGATAGGACACCACCCACGCGTCGTCACTGACCCGCCGCGCTTGATGCGGCGTCCGATCACTCACGATCCACGTGCGGTCGACGACATGCACGGACATCAGAACCCCTCCCCGCCGGAGCGGGGTCTGCCCAGAGCCCCCGCTGTGATGCGCAACACAAGAAGAGTAGGCGCCGGACTGCTGACAGGTCAAGTTGACAGGTCCATTTGACAAACTCGGCCACCTGTGGATGGGGGTACGGTCATCTGCACGAACAGCCGGAGCCGGGAAGGACTCATCGGACGATGGCACCACTCTCGCCCACGGTGGCGCGCTGGGAGCTCATGCTCCGGATCAAGCGCCGCCGCACCGAGTTCGACGTCTCCGCCTCCGTCATCGCCAAGGAACTCGGCTTCACGCTGTCGTACTGGTCGAAGGTGGAGAAGGAACGCGTGCTGGCCGAGGACAAGCTGCGAAAGCTGATGAGCTTGCTCGAATTCGACCAGGATGAGCGCGTGGAAATGTTGCGACTGCGCGACATCGCGAAGCGACGCGGATGGTGGTCGGAGTACGCGGATTTGCTGTCGGACGAGGTGATCCGTCTCTACGGGTTGGAGCACGGGGCGCAGAGTGTTCGGAGTTATACGAGCATATTGATTCCGGGCCTCTTGCAGACCGAGGACTACGCGCGAGCGGTGATCGCCAACGACCGGGCACGGATTCGGCAAGTGGAAATCGATCGCTGGGTAGAGATTCGCATGCGGCGCCAGAGACGGCTGACCGACTCGGAGCCGCTGCAGGTCACGGCGATCATCAACGAGGCGGCGCTGACCCAGCGCACCGGAGGTGCGGCTGTCTTGAAAGGGCAACTGCGCCACCTGCTATCGGTTGCCGAAACGCATGCCGACACGATCGACATCCGGGTCGTACCCTTCGACGCGCCAGGCGGTGTACTGCTCACCGGTGCGTCGTTCCATCTGCTCGGGTTCGACAACGCACTTCTTCCCGATGTGGCGTGGACCGAGACACTGGTCCATCTCGGGGTGACCGAGGAGGCCGAACCGGTGCGTCACCTCGCGACCATGTTCGCCACCACCGCGGTCGAGCACGCGCTCCCGCGGAACGAGTCGATAACGTTGATCGAACGCAGACTCGCCGCGCTGTAGCGTGAACGGCATGGGGCGCGCGCGCAGCTGGTTCAAGTCATCGCATTCGAACGACAGCACCGCATGCGTCGAAGTCTGTTTCGACGGCGGCCGGGTGTTGGTTCGAGACAGCAAGTTTCCTGGTGCGCCGGACGCGTCACCCACGCTGGCGTTCACACCGACCCAGTGGGCGGCATTCACCACGTCGATCCGCACCACCGCCCTCGCCTGACACGTTCTCCCAGCCGACTCTCAGCTTCACTACACCCGAAACACAGCTCCACCGGGAAGAGTGTCTCCGTCGATGCGAAGCGATCCATCGACTGCTTCACCGGTGGACAACTGCCCTGCCCACCACCCCGCTCGGCCGGCGGCGCGCCACCCTCGCACGCGCCGCCGGCCGAGCGCTTTCCGCGAGTGGCACATGGCTGCGGCAAAACGCGAGAAGAGTTCTCCATGGTGTGCCACTCGTCAGATGTCGGCGCCGTGGCGGCGGAGGGCGTCGAGGGCGCGGGTGGTGATGGTGTGGGGGCGGTGGGTCAGGAGGGCGGCGCTTACTCGGATGAGGGTCCAGCCGAGGGATTCGAGGGCGGCGGCGCGGTCGATATCCCAGGCGCGCTGGTCGCGGTCGGCCCAGTGGTGGGCTCCGTCGTATTCGACGGCGACTCGCCATTTGCGCCAGCCCATGTCCAAGCGTGCGAAAGTCATTCCGTCCGGGCCGAGGAGACGAATCTGGGTTTCCGGCGCGGGTAGTCCGGCTCGGCGCAGCAGCAAGCGCGTACGTGTTTCCTGGATGGACTCCGCGCCGCCGTCGATGTAGGGCAGCGCCCGCCGCAGGCTCTTGGCGCCGCGTGCGCGCGGGTGCCGAGCGGCCAGCCGTTCGATGTCCGCGGTGGTCAGCCGGGTCGCGTTGCAGAGGGCGTCGACGACTTCGACCGCTTCATCGAACTCGAGGCGTCGCGCCAGATCGAACGCGGTCCGCGCCGGTGTCGTGCAACGGAACCCGCCAACGGCGCACACTTCGTCGGCCGGAATGGCATCCCGGTATACCAGCACATGCCGTGGCGGCCTGGCACGAGTCGGGAGCACGATTTCAGCGGGCTTGTCGTCCAGCCACAGCGCCCCGTGCAGAGCCGCCGCGGAGAATCCGACCAGAATCCCGGCCCCCTTGGCCCAATGCCCGACCGCCTGCGCCCGACCCCGCGCGTCCAGCCGAACCCCCCTCCGCACATAAACATCCGGAAAAATCCGCTCGAAGTCCTTCCGCAACTCCCAAGCACCCACCACCCCCGCCCTTACCGCCCAACTCCCCGGAAAAACCTCCCCCATGATCTCCCCCATATCCCCATCCTCCCCGCCACCCCCGACAGGTTTCGCGAGTGGCACATGGCTGCGGCGAAACGCGAGAAGAGCTCTCGATGGTGTGCCACTCGTGGCGGGTCAGCCCGCGAGGAGGTGGAGGAAGTGCTCGACTTCCGACTGGATGGCTGTGCGGGCGGGGGTGAGGTATTCGCGGGGGTCGGTGAGGTGGGGCGTGGTGGCGAGGCGGTCGCGGATGGCGGCGGTCATTCGGATGTTGAGGCGGGTGGCGATGTTGACTTTTGTCATGCCGTGTTCTACGGCGGCGCGCAGGCCGTGGTCGGGGACGCCGGAGGAGCCGTGCAGCACCAAGGGGACGGGGACCTTCGCGGCCAAGTGGGCGATGAGGTCGTTGTCGAGTTCGGCGGTGCGGGTGTGCATGGCGTGGGAAGAGCCGACGGCGACCGCGAGCGCGTCGACGCCGGTAGCGCTCACGAATTCGACCGCCTCGTCGGGATCGGTGCGCGCGCCGGGCGCGTGGGCGCCGTCTTTGCCGCCCACTTCGCCGAGTTCGGCTTCGATATGCACGCCGCGCTCATGGCACCAGGCGGTGATCGCGGCGGTGGCGGCGAGGTTGTCGGCGTAATCGAGGGCCGAGCCGTCGTACATGACCGACCGGATGCCGAGATCGACGGCGGCGTGGATCAATTCGGCGCTGGTGGCGTGGTCGAGATGCACCGCGATCGCGGCGGCGCTGTCGGCGGCGATGCGCAGGCAGGCGAGCGCCAGCGGGGCGATGCCACGGTGATGCCGCGCGGTGTTCTCCGACAGTTGCAGCACCACCGGCCTTTCCGCTGCTTCCGCTGCGGCGGCGATCGCCTCGGCGTGCTCGAGGGTTATCACGTTGAACGCGCCGAGTCCGCCGGGTCGGGCGGTGGCGATCAGATCCGGTATCGGGGTCAGCGGCATGGGGTGCCGAGCTCTCGTACCTGGATGGTCGGGGTGAGGCGGGTGCGCAGGCCGCGGTCGATCTCACCGGCCACCGGGACGACCACGGCGGCCGCCGAGGTCGCGACCACGTCGGCGAGCACGGCGGGCCAGTCCGGGCGTGACGCGGAGGCGAGGGCGGCGATCACCGCCGCCACCGCGGCGTCGCCCGCGCCGGTGGGATTTCCGGCGAGCGGTTCGGCGAGCGCCGCCGACCACGCGCCGTCGGCGGTCGCCGCGACGATCCCTTCGGCACCGCGAGTCGCGATCACGGCGCGCACTCCGTTGTCGATCAGCGGCTTCGCGGCGATGACGATGTCGTCGGCGGTCGTCGGCCGGGTGCCGGTGAGGCGCTGCAGTTCGGTCTCGTCCGGGATGAGCACGATCCCTGGCACCTGGGCGGCCAAGCGCAGCGCCTCGCCGTCGACGTCGCAGATGGTCGGCACGTCGGCCGCGATGGCGGTGCGGGCGATCTCGGCGGGCAGCGAGGGCTCGATGCCGCCCGGCAGCGACCCGGAGATGACCAGCCCGGCGATTTCCGGGAGCATGCCCGCCACCCGCACCGACAACTGTTCGGCGGCGTGCGGATTGGAGACCCGCGCGCCGGGCTCCCACAGCGCGGTGGCCGTGCCGTCCTCGGATTCGCTGATCACCACCGTGCGGCGCACCCAGGGCAGCGCGTGCACGAAGTCGACCGGCATCTCCAGTTCGGCGGCGGCCGCGAAGGCGTGGTCGGAGAACCCGGTGGCCCTGGCGTATTTGCCGAGCTGATTCAGCACCCGGGTCACGTTGATGCCCTTGCCGCCGATGCGCTGCTCCACCGACCGGACCCGGTGGGCCTGCCCGCGTTCGAAGCGTTCGACCCGATAGGTCATGTCGTACGCGGGATTCATTGTCACGGTGAGGATCACCTCAACCACTGTCCACGTCTGAGCACCCCGCGCAAGTGGAGATTGTCACTGACTGTCAATATGTCGGCGTGATACCCGGGCCGCAGGTCACCGACGTCGGCGAGCCCGAGCGCGGCGGCCGGAACCGAGGTGGCCGCCAGCACCGCCTCGCGCAGCGGGACGCCGGCGTCGCGCACGGCCCGCGCGACGCATTCCAGCAGCGTGCAGACGCCCCCCGCGATCGACCCGTCGGCGATGCGCGCCACCCCGGCGCGGACGCTCACCTGCTGCGGTCCGAGCTGGTACTCGCCGTCACCGAGTCCGGCCGCCTGCATGGCGTCGGTGACCAGCGCGACTCGTCCCGGCGCGGTCGCGAACGCCAGCGCGGCGAAGCCCGGTTCCACGTGCACGCCGTCGTTGATCAACTCCACGATCACGTCGCCGGCCGCCGCGGCCACCAGCGCGGCGGCGACAGGGCCGGGACGCCGGTGATGCAGCGGCGGCATCCCGTTCGCCAAGTGCGTCACGAGGCGTCCTGCACCATTGGGCGGCAAGGCATCACGGAACGACGCGTAGTCGGTGTCGCTGTGGCCGAGTGCGACCACTACACCGCTGTCGGCCAGCCGCCGCGCGACGGCCGCGTAGCCGGGTCGCTCCGGCGCGAGCGTCATCGCGCGCAGGCGCGTGCCGCCTGCGGCCAACAGTTGGTCGGTCAGGCCGAGATCGGGGTCGCGCAGGTATCGGGGGTCCTGGGCCCCGCAGCGCGCCTCGGACAGGAACGGCCCCTCGATGTGGATACCGCCGAGCACGCCTTCCTCGGCGAGTTCGCGCAAGGCGGCGGTCTGCGCCACCATCTCCGTTGCCGGCCCGGTGACCACGCTCGCCACCACCGTGGTCGAGCCGCGCATGTGGTGGCCTTGCGCCGCCGCCCGCGCGTCCTCGCCGCGCACGGTATCGAACCGGTGCCCGAAACCACCGTGATTGTGAATGTCCACAAGCCCCGGCAGCACGGTTCCCGAAAATGGCGGCTCAGGTAAATCGCGATGTGTCGCACGCCACTGCGCGAACGATCGCACCGCCTCGATCCGGTCCCCGGAAATCAGCACCACGCCGTCGTCCACCGTGACGCTCGCCGAGACGATGCGTCCCCGGATCAACTGGCTGCGTGCTGTCATGTGAATGCCCCTCGTCTCGTGACCCGCGCGGTATGAGCTGAATAGGGATGTCCACCGTTGCCGACCGGGCTCGCCGAGCGACGAACGGTGGTACACCCGCAACGGTCCAGGAGTGGTGCGTCGGATGCGCGACCGCGCCGCGGGTGCCGCGGTTCGATCAGCGACACGCTCGCCGTGACGAGGTGCCGGCGGATCGTCGGCTCGGCGCCCGGTGTCATGCCGACGTTCCACACCGGGCGAGAAGGGCGGCGTCTGCGGGGCGGGTGCGCCCAAGTGATCGAGAACGCTTCCGCTCGCGGCCGATGCGAGGCAATCGTCGCGCGTGGCGGTTGCGCCCGATGTGCGTGCGCGTCGTACCGATCCCCCGCACCTAGCGGAAAAGGCAGCGCCTGCCCACGGGTGCGCCGAAGCAGCCCCGACGGTCTGTGCGAGGCCGTTGTCGTGTGTGCGGGTTCTCTCGATGCGCGTGGCCTCATGTCAACGCCCCGTGGCGAGCGAAGAGGGCGGCGCCTGTCAGGCCCGCGCGTGCGCCGAAGTGGCCGAGGACGACTCGGGGCGCGGGGACCAGGCGGAGGCGGTCGGACAGGGCGCGGTGCAGCGGGTCGGTCAGCGCCGCGCCCGCTCCGGCGAGTCCGCCGCCGAGGACCACCAGTTCGGGGCAGGCCGCGTGGACGATGCCGACCAGGCCGTCGGCGAGCGCGTCGACCGCGTCGGCCACCACGGCAGCCGCGTCGGGGTCGGTGGACATGAGCGCGAAAACCTCTGCCGCGCCGCTGATCTCGCGTCCGGTGCGCCGGGTGTAGGCCCGCGCGATGGCCGCGCCGGAGGCGACCGTCTCCACGCACCCGGTGTTGCCGCAGGGGCAGGGCAATCCGCCCGCGCGCCGCACCGGCACGTGCCCGTACTCGCCGACCTGCCCGTAACCGCTGCGCACCAGCCTCCCGCCGACCGACAGCGTGCCCGAGATGCCGGTGCCGAGAATGACGACGCACACGTTCTCGTGACCTTGCCCGGCGCCGTACCGCCATTCCGCCCAACCGGCGACGGCGACATCGTGCTCGATCAGCGTGGGCAGATTCCAGCGCGCGGGGAAAAAGTCGCCAACGTGCACGTTTCGCCAGCCGACATTGCTGCTGAACACGGCGACGGATCTGGCGGTATCGACGATGCCGGGCAGTACGACTGCCGCGCGACCCACTCGGCGGCGATCGGAGTCAGTTAGTTCCGCGAGCAACCGCTCGCCCAGCTCACCCATGGCATCGAAGGCCGCTGGACCGAGTGGCGTGGCCACCGTCCCCACGGCCAGCGCCGTGCCCGCCGCGTCGGTGATCTCGCCTTTGATGGTGGTGCCGCCGACATCCATGCCGAGCACGAGCGCGTCGTCCGGCAGCGCCGCCGCGCCGGACACGTTCGCGGGTTGCACAGCCGAATGTCGCCGCGTGGTCGTCCGGTTGTCTGGGCGTGCGCGGTCTGTCTCGGTACGGGGTGAGTCGGGCATGTCGGCGGGTCGCTGGGTTGATTCTTGTCGCGTGGTCGTCCGGTCGTCTGGGTGCGCGTAATTCGTTCCGGCACGGCGTGATGCGGGCATGTCGGCGGATCGCCCGGCCGTATCTCGTCGCGTGGTCATCCGGTCGTCCCGGCACGGTCCGTGCCCACGCGGGGTGATCCGGACGCACCCGACTGTTCGGTTCCCATTCTCGGCACAGTAGTTCGTGGCCGCTTCCACGACGGCGCGGTTCGGCCTGCTGCGATGTCGTGCCGCGCCGCGCGCATTCCGGCGGGCGTTCGATAGGTGCCGGTGCGCGTGTGGCGTTGCGGCCAGGGGTGGGGGTCGTGTGGGCGTGCGGTGCGCGTGTGGCGTTGCGGCCAGGGGTCGGGGTCGTGTGGGCGTGCGGTGCGCGTGTGGCGTTGCGGCCAGGGGTGGGGGTCGTGTGGGCGTGCGGTGTGCTTGGGGCGCTGTGGCCAGGGATGGCCGTCGTCCGGACATGCCATGCGGGTGAGCCCCCACGGCGACGGGTCGCCGTCGTGCGGACGTGCCCCGTCGCCGACGGCAGGCGAGTTTTCGCGGAGACCATCGCCGGGCAGCGGAAGCCGCCGGAACAGGGCGGGCCGAGATCCCGGCCCATGCTCACCGCGCGTCCTCGGTCACGACTTCAGAACCACCGAGCGATTCAGGCCGCGCGGGTGGTCGGGGTCCAATCCGAGGTCGGCGGAGCGCAGCAGGCAGAGCCGGTGCACCCGGATCAGGTCCGCCATCGGGTCGATGTCGCGATGTTCCAGATGGGCGCCGGTGGCGGCGACGTCGTCGGCGAAGCCCGGCTCCAGCGGCCCGAACGCCCAGACCGCTCGTCCGGGCGCCGAGATGGCGATCGGGCCGTGGCGGTACTCCGTCGCCGGATACGCCTCCGTCCAGGACTGGCAGGATTCGCGCAGCTTGAGCGCCGCCTCGTCGGCGATGGCCGCCGCGAATCCCATGCCGACGAAACTGATCTGCTCGGCGCGGCGCACCGCGGCCAGCGACACGACGGGGTCCTCGGCGAGCACCGCGCGGGCCTGGGCGATCACGGAGGTGAGGTCATCGCCGAGATGGGTGCGGAGAATGGCCAGGGTGGTCGTCGCGAAGCGGGTCTGCACCACCGACCGCTCATCGACCTGCTCGATGAGGATGGGGTCGCCGAGTTCGAGGACGGGCGTGCCGGGACTGGAGCAGATCACCGCCCGCGGGATGCGCGCCGGGATGCCGCGCATCGCGCGCACCACTTCCGTGGTCGTGCCGGAGCGGCAGATCACCAGGTAGCGGTCGTATTCGCGAGCGCGGACCGCGCTGGCGGGCCACGCGTCGGTGATCCCCTGTCCCGCTCCCTCGCGCAGTGCCGCGATGGCACGAGCCATGAAATATGAGGTGCCGCAGCCGATCACGGCGACGCGCTCGCCCGGCTTCGGCAGCACGGCGCGATGATCCGCGGCGACGGCCGCGGCGCGCGTCCAGTCGTCCGGCTGGGTGGCCACCTCGGCAGCCAGATGCGGCGTGTGGTCGGCAGACGTAGGCACTCCGACAGCTTCACGCCAAGTGATCATTTATGTCAAATATCTGACGAAATCGGTCACATATGATCACAATTCGGACTAGATTGAGCCGCACCGACGGTGCGTCCTCCCATCATCGGCGGCTCCGCTGGCGCCCGGTGGGTAAATCTGAAAGGTTCTGCTCGTGAAAAGACCATTCCACCGCGTGCTTGCCGGACTCGCGATGGTCACCGGCGTCGCGCTGACCCTGTCCTCCTGCGGATTCGGTTCGAAAAGCGGTGCGGACTCGGCCACCACGATCAATTTCCTCGCCCCCGCCTACAGCGACGGCGCCACGGGCACCAAGGCGCTGTGGGACGGCATCATCGCCGAATTCCAGAAGCAGAATCCTGGCATCACCGTCAATCTGCAGATGGAGTCGTGGAACTCGATCAACGACGTGGTGCGCACCAAGCTGCAATCGCAGTCGACCACGCCGGACATCCTCAATATCGACGCCTATGCCAGCTTCGCGGGCGACGGTCTGCTCTACCCGGCCACCGACATCGTCTCCGCGCCGGTCCTGGCCGACATCCAGCCCGCTTTCGCGCAGAACGCTTCGCTGAACGGCACGCAATACGCGCTGCCGCTGTTCGCCTCCACCCGCACCCTGTTCTACAACACCGAACTGTTCGAGAAGGCGGGCATCGCCCGGCCGCCGAAGACCTGGGCCGAACTGACCGACGCGGCGAAGAGGATCCAAGCGCTCGGCGGCGGCGTCTCCGGGTACGGGCTTCCGCTCGGCAGCGAGGAGGCCCAAGGCGAAACCTCCATCTGGACCTTCGGCGCGGGCGGCTCGTGGGCCGACGGCGATCGGATCACCGTGGACACCCCGCAGAACCTCGAAGGGGTGCGGGCCATGCGTGATCTGATCGACGCCGGCGCGACGCAACCGAATCCGGGCGCCACCGACCGCAAGGACGTGCTCAACGCCTTCATCCAGGGCAAGATCGGCATGGTCGAAGCCCTGCCGCCCACCATCGGCCAGATCGCGGCGAAGAATCCGGGCCTGCGCTACGCGACCGCGCCGTCGCCGACCAAGACCGGGAATCCGGTCACGCTCGGGGTGGCCGATCACCTGATGGCGTTCAAGAAGGACGGCGCCAAGGCCGAATCGATCAAGAAGTTCCTCGACTATTTCTACTCGGCGGCGGTGTACGCGGATTTCGTCAAGCACGAGGGATTCATCCCGATCACCCACAGCGCCGCCACCGCCCTCGCCGAGGACCCGGTGACCAAGGCATTCGCCGCCACGCTGCCGGTGGCGCGGTTCTACCCGAGCGACAACCCGAAATGGGCGGTGGCGCAGGGCGTCATCCGTCAGCAGATGGGCACCATCGCACAGGGCGCCGACCCCGCTCAGGTGCTGCAACGGATCCAGGAAGCCACGAAATAAGGTGCGACGCAGAGGAATAACGGCGGCGCTGCCGTGGATCGGGCCGTCGCTGGTCCTGATCGCGGCGGTTGTCGCCTTTCCGGCCTGCTACATGGTGTGGACCAGCACCAGGGATCTCAGCGCCTACGGCCAGGACCGCGGCAGCGCCGGACTGGCCAACTACCGTGCCCTGTTCGCGATCTCGGAACTCGGCTCGGTGCTGGGCCACACGGTGGTCTGGGTGGTCGGCGTCGTGCTGATCACGCTGCTGCTGTCCGCGGCGCTGGCCCAGTTCCTGAACAAGGATTTTCCCGGACGCACCGCGGTGCGGATGGCGATCCTGGTGCCGTGGGCGGCATCGGTTGTGATGACGACCACGATCTTCTACTACCTGCTCGATCCGGACGTGGGCATCGCCAATCGGTTCCTGGTCGACATCGGCCTGCTCGACCGCGGTTACGGCTTCACCAAGCAGCCGACGCAGGCGTTTCTCGTCGCGATGGGCGTGGCGGTGTTCGTCTCGGTGCCGTTCACCACCTACACGATCCTGGCCGGGCTGCAATCCATTCCGGCGGAGATCGAGGAGGCGGGGCGGGTCGACGGGGCGAGCGCGTGGCAGCGCTACCGCCATCTCACCCTGCCGCAGCTGCGTCCGGCGATCGCGGTGGCGACCATCATCAACATCATCAACGTGTTCAACTCGCTGCCGATCCTGCAGGTGATCACCGGCAGCATCGCCGGGTTCTCCGCCGACACCACCACGACGCTGACGTTCAAGCTGATCCGGCAGAACCAGCAGGTCGACACCGCCGCGGCGATGAGCGTGCTGAACTTCGCGCTGATCGCCGTCATCATCGCGATCTACGTGAAACTGGTCCGCCCGGCCGCGGAGACCGACCGATGACGACGCGGACGCGGGTACGCGAGCAGACCACGGTGACGCCGGTCGCTCCGGCGGCGCCAGCGCGACGCCGTTGGGAGCTCACCGCGGTCGGCGTGGTGCTCGCCGCGGTGTTCCTGCTGCCGTTCGTCGTGATGGTGCTCGGTTCGCTGAAGAGCCGCGCCGAGATCCTGCGCATCCCGCCGACGTATCTGCCGCAGTCCTGGCATCCGGACAACTACGCGACGATGTGGGACACCCCCGAGACGCCGCTGCCGTTCAATCTGGTCAGCACGATCGTCATCGCGGTCTGCGCCACCCTCTTGGTGCTGGCCGTGGCGATCCCGGCGGGGTACTACACGGCGCGGCACCGCTTTCCAGGGCGCGCGGTGTTTCTCGGCGTGGTGCTGGTGACCCAGATGTTGCAGCCGACGGTGCTGGTGACCGGGTTGATCCGGGAGTTCTTCGCGCTCGGCATCAACGACACCTGGCTGGCGATGATCCTGGTGAACGCCGCGTTCAACTTGTCCTTCGCGGTGTGGATCCTGCACAGCTTCTTCGCCGCGATCCCGGTGGAGATCGAGGAAGCCGCGATGCTCGACGGACTCGGCCGCGCGCAGATCCTGCTGCGGGTGAGCCTGCCGCTGGTCTGGCCGGGCATCGTCACCGCGACGATCTTCGTCGCGGTGGCGTGCTGGAACGAATTCGCCGCCAGCCTCGTCGTGCTGACCACGCCGGAGAATCAACCGCTGTCGGTGGCGCTGACCAAGTTCGTCGGCCAGTACGACACCGCGTGGCAGTACGTGTTCGCGATCTCCACCGTCGGCATCGTTCCGGTGGTGCTGCTGTTCGCTCTCATCGAGAAGCGACTCGTGGCCGGATTGACCGCGGGCAGCGTGAAATAGCCTGCGAGCACTGGCGGCGCAATCGCCGCGACGCCGGCGTTCGGCGCGCTGCGGCGAGGTAGCCGCGCGGTAGCATCGAACGGTGACACGGCGGGATCACGGACCCAAGGACGGTCGCAGCTACGGCGGGCTGTCCAAGGAGCAGCGGGTTGCCCAGCGGCAGACCCGCCTGATCGACGCCGCCCTCGAACTATTCGGCACCCAGGGTTACGCGGCCACCTCGATCGAGCGCCTCTGCTCGGTGGCGAACGTGTCCACGCGCAGCTTCTACGAGGACATGGGCAGCCGCGAGGCTCTGCTCATCGCCTTGGCGAATCGCATCACCTCCCGCGCGCTGGAATGCGCGCTCACCGCACTCGCCGCCACGCGCAACGAGCCGTTGCCCACCCGCGTGGTGGCGAGTTTCCGCGCGTATCTGGGCGTCACGTGCGCCGACGCCAGGACCGCGCGGGTGCTCTATGTCGAGGTCGTCGGCGTGAGCGCGGCGGTGGAGGAGTGGCGCAGGCAGCAGCGCCGTCTGCTGTCGGCGTTGCTGATCAGCGAGGCCGAACGCGCCGTCGGCCGCGGCGAGACCGGTCCGCGCCGTTTCGATCTGTTCGCGCTGGCCGTGATCGGCGCGGTGACCTCGCTCGCCCAGGAATTGGTGCAGGGCACGGCGCCGGATTCGGTGGTGAGTCTGGACGAGATCTGCGAAGAGATCGCCTACTTCGTGAATTCCGGTCTTTCCCGCACGCGGGGTGATGTTCCCGCGGCGCTTCCGGACCGGCCCATCGTCGAGGCCGATGTGTTCTAGACCGTGCAGGTACCGGCGGTACGGATTTCCGCGGTCGGCGGGTGCGTGTGTTCCTATTGTTCGCGTGTTCACCGAAACAGTGGGGGTCCCGCGCGGCCGGGGCGGTGCGCGATGACCGGACCGACGGACCGTCCGCAACGGTGGAACCGGCTGCTGGAACTGCTCGCCGAATCCGGGCGGCTCTCGGTGGAGGAGGCAGCCGAGCGGCTCGGCGTGTCGGCCGCGACGGTGCGCCGCGATTTCACCGCGCTCGCCGAACAGCAGCTGGCCACCAGGACGCACGGCGGCGTTGTGGCCACCTCGGTGGCCTACGACCTGCCCGCCCGCTACCGGCAGAGCGCGGGCGAGGCCAAGCAGCGCATCGCCGAACACGCCGCGTCGCTGGTCGATCCGTGCGCGGTGGTCGGGATGAACGGGGGCACGACCACCACGGCGGTGGCCAGGGCGCTGGCCGGGCGCACCGACCTCGGGTCGGCCGGTGACGAGCAACTCACCATCGTCACCAACGCGCTGAACATCGCGGGGGAGATGGTGCTGCGGCCGCATGTGCGCACGATCGTCCTCGGCGGCGTGGCCCGGCGGGAGTCCTACGAACTGCACGGCCCGCTGGCCGAACGGGCGCTGGCCGAACTGCGGCTCGACGATCTCGTGCTCGGCGTGAACGCGATCTCCGCCGACGGCGGCGCCCAATGCAGGCACCTCGACGAGGCCGGGGTGACCGCCGAGATGGTGCGGCGCTCCGGCCGGGTGATCGTGGTGGCCACCGGGGACAAGCTCGAACGCACCGCGCTGGCCCGCATCTGCGGCATCGAGCAGGTACGGGTGCTGGTCACCGATACCGGCGCCGATCCGGCCGCGGTGGAGGCGATCCGGGCGGCGGGCGTGCGGGTCGAGGTGGTCTAGCCGGGAACACCGCCCGGCGCGATGTCGACTTCCCGATCTACTTCGCGGTGACCGGCGCCAGCGGTGGCGAGACCTCCGCGGCGGACCGGATGCCGCGTCGCCAGACCAGGTATCCCCAGGCCACGAAGCCCGCGTAGACGAGGTAGAGGGTGGCCGAGGGGTAGTAGCCCGCCCGCACCAGCAGGGGAATGCCGACCAGGTCGACCGCGATCCAGATCAACCAGAACTCGGCCAGACCCCTGGCCATGCCGTAGGTGGCCAGCACCGAGCCGGTGAAGATCCACGCCTCGGCCCACGGGCCGTAGGAACCCAGCCACTCGAAGAGCTGGGCGAAAACCGCCGTGCCCGCGAACATCGCCGCCACGAGCACGACGCGTTCGCGGGTGCTCGCCCAGCGCGGATCGACGCCGCGGTGTTCGAGGGCGGTCCCGCGCGCCGCGTGCCGGTGCCAGCTCCACCAGCCGTACACGCTGACCGCGATGAACATCACCTGGCGTCCGGCCTGCCCGGCCATGTTCAGCTGCTGCGGCGTATGGAACACCCCGCCGACGAACACGGTGAACAGCAAGGCGTTCCCGGCGATGCCGACCGGCCAGGCCCAGACCCGCCGCCGCATGCCGCCGATCGCGGAGGCCAGGCCGAAGCCGTTGCCGATCACCTCGCGCCAGAGGATCTCCGAGCCCGCGATGTGCAGCTTGGCGTCGAGCAGCGTGAGGATCGGGTTCACCTGTCGTGTAACCCGCGGCGGGGCGCATCTCATCCGATCGGATCGCCGCGATCGGAAATGTGCGGTGCGAACCGTAACGATTGCGCAATCCGGCGACGCGATTCGCAATGTCCGTGCAACGGGGTGCTCCTATGGTGGCCGTCATGAGCACGGAGAGCGGTACCGCCGGGGGGACCGGAATTCATCTCAGCGGATTGACCAAGACCTTCCGGGTCGGGCGGAAGACCGTGCAGGCGTTGGCGAGCGTCGATCTGCACACCGAGCGGGGCGCGTTCCTGTCGCTGCTGGGACCGTCCGGCTGCGGCAAGTCGACGGTGCTGCGCATCCTCGCGGGGCTGGAGACGCCGACCGCAGGGACGGCCCTGATCGACGGCGCGACGCCTGCCGAGCTGCGCGGCAGGCACGCGTTCGGCATCGCGTTCCAGGATTCGGCGCTGCTGCCGTGGCGGTCGGTGGCGTCGAATATCGCGCTGCCGCTGCAGGTCGCGGGCATCGCGCCGAAGCACGGGCAGATCGAAGAGCTGATTCGCCTGGTCGGGCTGGATGGCTTCGAGAAGGCCAAGCCCGCGCAGCTGTCGGGCGGTATGCGCCAGCGCGTCTCGATCGCGCGCGCACTGGTGGTCGAGCCGACCGTGCTGCTGCTGGACGAACCGTTCGGCGCGCTCGACGACATGACCAGGCAGCGACTTAATCTCGAGCTGCTGCGGATCTGGACCGAGAAGCCCGCGACGACGCTGATGGTCACCCACGGCATCGCGGAGGCGGTGTTCCTGTCCGACGTGGTGGCCGTGATGAGCCCGCGGCCGGGGCGGATCCTGGAGCTGGTCGACATCGATCTGCCGCGCCCGCGACTGCCGGAGATGATGCGCACACCGGAATTCCACAAACTGCACGACTATCTGTCGGAGCTGCTGTTCGGCACCGCGGGCAAAGGAGGCGTCGCGTGAACGCCGATCAACCGGAACGCTGCCGGCGCCAGGCCAGACCGCGCCGGCAGCGGACGAGCCGCCCGGCCCGGTGGTATCGGTTCGCGCGCTGCGCACGGCGAACGGGGGACACGGCGTGAAGCGTTTCGGCGGTGTGGTCGGCGTGCTGGGGTTGCTCGCGGTGTGGTGGGCTCTCGCGTCGTTCGAGGTCGCGGGCGGCACCATACCCAGCCCATGGAAGGTGCTGCACACCATGTACACCGACGGATGGGACCTGTACGGCCCCAATTTCCGGATCACCGCGCTCGGCGCGTTGCAGGGCTTCGTCTGGGGCAACGGCCTGGCCATCGCGCTGGCCGTCCTGATCGTGCTCGTCCCGCCGATCGAGTCGCTGGCCACTCAATTGGCGATCCTGAGCTATTGCACCCCGTTGCTCGCGCTGGGCCCGATCATTCTGGTGGTGTTCGGCGGACGCACCCCGACGGTCTTCCTGGCCGCGATGTACTGCTTCTTCACGACCATGGTCGGCACCGTCGCCGGGCTGCGCTCGGCCGACCGGACCAGCCTGGAACTGGTGCGCGCCTACGGCGGCGGACGCTGGCAGCAGCTGTACCGGGTGCAAGCGATCTCGGCGCTGCCGAGCACGTTCGCGGCGTTGAAGATCGCCGCGCCGTCGGCCGTGCTCGGCGCGATCATCGGCGAGTACCTCGGCGGCGTCGACAGCGGCATCGGGGTGGCGCTGACCGCCGCGCAGACCTCCTACAACGTGCCGCGCACCTGGGGCATGGCACTGGCCGCCGCGGGCCTGGCCGGACTCGGTTACGCGCTGGTGGCGCTGGCCGCCCGCCTGGCCGCGCCGTGGACCGCCAGGGATGCGCGATGAAGAGTGCGCTGGACTGGATGACGGGGGCCGCCCGATGAAGCTGCTGCGCCGGATCGGGATCTTCCTATTCCCGCTGTGCACCTCGCTGCTGCTGATGCTGGTGATCTGGTACGTCTTCCTGAAGGCGTTCCCGCAGGTCGGCCCGCGGGTCGGCAAGACGCCGGGCGATATCTGGACCTACCTGGTGACCGCGCCCAACGCCGCGACCGCACGGCAGGCGATCCTGGACGACTTGCAGATCACGCTGCGTGACGCGGCCATCGGGTTCGGCGCGGGCATGCTCGCCGCGCTGGTGGTGGCCGCGCTGTTCGTGTCGATCGCCGCGGTGGAGCAGACGTTCCTGCCGGTGGCGATGCTGCTGCGCTCGGTGCCGCTGGTGGCGCTCACGCCGATCATCGTGCTGGTGTTCGGTCGCGGTCTGGCGGGCGTAGCGGTGCTCGCCGCGATCGTCGTGTTCTTCCCCGCGCTGGTCATGATCATGGCGGGATTGCGCGCCGCGCCGCGCCAGGCCCTGGAGCTGGTGACCGCGTACGGCGGGTCGCGCTGGACCGGGTTGCGCATGGTGGCCGTGCCCGCGGCGCTGCCGTCGGTGTTCGCCGCCGCGCGGATCTCGGTGCCCGGCGCGCTGATCGGCGCGTTGCTCGGTGAGTGGCTCGGCAGCGGCACGGGTTTGGGCGCTGCCCTGATCCGAGCGATCCCGACGTTCCAGTACAGCAAGTTGTGGGCTTCGATCGTCGTCGTCACGCTGGTCTCGGTGGTGCTCTACGCGATCGTCGGCGTCGTCGAGAACCTGGTGCTCGCCCGGTTCGGGCCGGAAGCGGGGCGACTCTGACCGAAACGAATTCCTCGCTCGGAACGCCGAAGTAAAGAAAATGAAACGCGCTGCCCTTAGATTCGGCCCATGACACCCGCGCACCGCTCCACGTCCGGGCACCTGAACCGACGCTCGTTCCTCCGTTACTCCGCGTTCGCCGGCGCGGCGCTCGGCGGTGCGGGCGCGCTGGCCGCCTGCGGCGGGAGTTCCGGTGATGCGCCGGGCGGTAGCAGCGCGGACGGCTCGAAATACGGCCGCGTCGCGGTTCAGTTGTCGTGGCTGAAGAACATCGAATTCGCGGGAGAATACTTCGCCGACTCGAAGGGCTATTTCAAGGAGGCCGGTTTCGGTTCGGTCGACCTGATCGCGGGCGGCGCGGCCAGCACGTCGGTGGAGGCCGGATTGGACACCGGGAAGGTGTGGCTCGGCCTGTCCGCGCCGCAGACCACCGCGCCCGCGATCCTGGAGGGCCTGCCCGCCAAGATCGTCGCCACCACCTATCAGAAGAACCCGTTCGCGATCGTGTCCGCCGCGGCGAAACCGATCAAGACGCCCGCGGACATGAAGGGCCGCAAGATCGGTGTGCAGGACACCAACCAGCTGATCTTCAACGCGCTGCTCACCGCCAACGGGATGAAGCCGGGGGATGTCACCGTCGTGCCCGCGCAATTCGACCCGACCCCGCTGGCCAACGGGGAGGTCGACGGGTGGGTCAGCTATGTGACCAACGAGCCGATCACGCTGGCTGCCAAGGGCTTCCCGACCGCCCATTTCTTGTTCGCCGACTACAACCTGCCGCTGGTCGCCGAGACGCTTACGGTCGCACAGTCGACCATCGACAAAGAACGCGACAAGCTGAAGGCGTTCCTCACCGCGGAGATCAAAGGCTGGAAGGACGCGGTGGCGAACCCGGCCGAATCGGCCCGGCTCGCGGTCGAGGTGTACGGCAAGGATCAGAAGCTCGATCTCGCCGAGCAGACGAAAGAGGCTGCCGCACAGAACGATCTGGTGGTCTCGGCGGATACCGCCACCGGCGGCCTGCTCTCGATGACCGATGCGCTGATCGAACAGAACATCGCCGCGCTGCGCGCCGCGAAGATCGACATCAAGGCCGCCCAACTGTTCGACCTGTCCGTCCTGCGCGAGGTGTACGCCGAGAATCCCGGCCTGAAATAGCTACAGTCCCACAGCGGTTTTCGGCGTCATCGGGATTTCACCGCTGTAGGGATCCACCGCTCGCACCGGCTGCGCGGCGCGGGCGGCCAGCAGTTCGGCCGCGATCGCGACGGCCATCTCGGGGGCGGTGCGCGCGCCGATGTCGAAGCCGGCGGGTGAGTGCAGCCGCGACAGCGTCTCCTCGCCGAAACCGCCCGCGCGCAGGTCCTCCATGCGCCGGATGTGCACCTGGCGTGACCCCATGGCGCCGAGATAGCCGAGCTCGGGTAGTCGCAGCGCCACGGTGAGCAGCGGAATCTCGAACGTAGGATCGTGCGACAGCACCACTATGGCCGTGCTGCTGTCGATCTCCCCTGCGGCGGAGAGGATGTTGAGGTAACGGTGCGGCCAGTCGACCACGACCTCGGCGCCGGGAAACGACTCCGGCGTGGCGAAATTCGGGCGGGAATCGCAGATGGTCACCCGGTAGCCGAGCAACTTCGCCTGCACGGTGAGCGCGGCGGCGAAGGAATTGGCGCCGAAGATGATCAGGCGCGGCGGCGGGGCGAACGAGCTGACGAAAACGTCGGAATCGGGTAGCGCCACCAATTCGGTGGCGTGCTTCTTGTCGGTGATCAGGTGCTGGCCGATCAGGTCGGCATCGGAGTTCCACACCACCGTGAACACGGTGACCCTGCGGTGCGCCGCGATCTCGGCGGCGACATCCGGGAACTCCGGGAAGTGTCTTCGGGAGAACGGCTCGGTGAAGACGTCCATCATCCCCTCGCCGTCCAATCCGCCGCCCACGCCGAAGCGGTGCATCGCGCGACGGCCGGTACGCGCTGCCTGCAGCACGGCCTCGTACGCGATGTCCTCCAGCCCGCCTCCGGCGACCGATCCGTAGACGCCCCCGTCCGGGTCGACCAGCATCGCCGAGCCCACCGGTAAGGGCGCGGCGCCCACGGTGCGCACGATGGTGCCGAGTCCGCCGGTACGGCCCGAGTGCCACACCCGCAACAGGTCGTCGACGATGTCCCGCATCAGCTAGCTCCGATCACCGTGCGGTCGTGGCCGGGAAGTCACGATCGACGCCCGTCGCCAAATCGTCGCACGTGACGCACACCATATCGTTTCTGCCGGTCAAATAGGTGCGGGCGCCGGAATCTCCTGAGGCCGATCCGCAAACGGCGTTCCAGTGCTTGTGGGCGATGACAACGGGGTGTCCCGGTGTGTTGTGGAACACGGCACGAGCCAGTCCGCTGGGGGCCGAGAGGGCGGCGGCGAGCACTCGGGCGACCGCGGCGGCGCCGACATCGGGGGTGTCGACCGGCATGATCGCGGCATAGCGGGCAGGGGTGCTCGCGGCGGCGATCAAGCCCGCCCGCAGCGACGCGCTCAGGCCGGTCGCCCAGTCCGCCGCCCACACGTGCCGCACGCCCGGCGGCAGATCGACGATCCGCGGCGTCGGGCCGGTCGCGCCGAGCACGACGATGACCGGGTCGCAGCCGCCGTCGCGCAGCGCGGCGACCGCGGACCGCAGCCAGGCGCCGCCCTCGGCGAGCGCTTTCGGTTTTCCGTAGCGGGCCCCGGCGCCCGCGGCGAGCACGACGCCGGCGCAGGCCGCGACGGCGGAGCGATCAGGGTCGGCCATGCCTAAAAGGTAATACCGGCCGGTCTGCGCCGCACGGGGGGAAACCGGTGGTCAAGGGCGTTTCGTGAGCGACACGCCGAAGGCGATCCCTCCGCTTCCGGTGGCGGCGGCCCCGGTCGTATTCGATGCTGGTCCGATGACGGATCAGCGACGCGGAATCACAGCGTTCGACGCGCTGTCCGACGACGCGGCCTACCGGGCGGTGCTCGGGTGCTGCTCGTCGCCGGACTTCGCGCGGGCGCTGGTCGCGGGCCGTCCGTACGGGAGCGTCGAGGCGCTGCTCGACGCGGCGGACGAGGTGCTGGCGGGGTTGCCGGAATGGGAGCTGGACCGCGCGCTGGCGGGACACCCCAGGATCGGGGAGCGGCCGCATTCCGGTGCCTCCGCGCGGGAGCAGGCCGGGGTGGCGGGCGCGGGCGAGGCGGTGCGCGCGGCGCTCGCCGAGGGCAATCGCGCGTATGAGGAACGGTTCGGGCACGTCTATCTGGTGAGTGCGAGCGGGAAGTCGGGCGAGGAGCTGCTCGCGCTGCTCACCGCCCGGTTGCGCAATGATCCCGAGACCGAAAGGCGGGTAATGCGAACTGAATTGGGCAAGATCAATCGGATCCGGCTGCACGCGCTGCTGGAGCGGTCGTGAGCACGCTGAGCACCCATGTGCTGGACGCGATGCGCGGTGTGCCCGCCGCGGGCGTCACGGTGACGTTGTACCGGCAGGCGCATCGGCTCGATTCGGGCGAAACGGACGCGGACGGCCGGATCGGGGCGTTGGGCGAAGCGCTCGCACCCGCGACCTATCGGTTGGTGTTCGACACCGGCGCCTACTTCGCGGGCCGAGGGGTCGAAACCTTCTATCCCGAGGTGAGCATCGCTTTCGCGGTGCGCGAGGAACGGCACTATCACGTTCCGTTGCTGTTGTCGCCCTTCGCCTTTTCCACCTATCGAGGGAGCTGAGCATGGAATTGACCGGGCCCATCGTGCTGACCGACCACCGCTACGGCAAAGCGGAGAACCGGATCGTCCGGATCCACCGGCGCGGCGCACGGCACGAGATCCGCGATGTGAACGTCTCCACGGTGCTGCGGGGGGATTTCGCCGACGCGTACGTAGCGGGCGACCAAGCGAAGGTCCTGCCCACCGACTCGCAGAAGCAGACGGCCTACGCCTTCGCGAAGCGTCCCGGGCTGCGGGCCATCGAGGACTACGCGCTCGCGCTGGCCGATCATTTCGTCACCGAGATCGAGCCGGTGCGCAGCGCGCGCGTCGAGGTCGACGAATACGCCTGGCAGCGCGTCACCGTCGGCGGTGTGGAGCACGACCACACCTGGGTGCGGCAGGGACCGGAAGTGCGCACGGCGGCGGTCACCGTGGCGGGGAAAGGCGCCGAACGGCAGGCTTGGGTCGTCGGCGGGGTGAAGGACCTGACCATCCTCAAGTCGACCGGCTCGGAGTTCGCCGGCTTCCTGACCGACGAGTTCACCGTGCTCGCGCCGACCAGCGATCGAATGCTGGCCACCGCGCTGGTCGCCGAGTGGCGGTTCGCGAGCAGCACGGGCGTCGACTGGGACGAGGTCTACACCGGCGTGCGGGCGCGGCTGGTGGAGACCTTCGCGACGCTGCACTCCAAGGCCCTGCAGCAGACGCTGTTCGAAATGGGCAAGGCCGCGCTCACCGCCTACCCGGTGCTGGCCGAGATCCGGCTCGCCGCGCCGAACAAGCATCACTTCGACTACGACCTCGGCCGCTTCGGCATCGAGAACCACGGCGAGGTCTATCACGCCGACGACCGTCCCTACGGACTGATCCATGCCACCGTGGCGCGGGCAGACGCGCCGGAAGCGGGTCCCGCGTGGACCAGGTGACCGTCATCGCGGGCTGCGCCGTCGCGACCGTCGACGCCGAGGGGACCGAATACGCCCGCGGACACGTCGTCGTGCGCGGCAACCGGATCGACGCGGTCGGGGCGGGCGATCCGCCCGACCTCGGCCCGGACGCGCGGCGCATCGACGGGCGCGGCTGCCTGCTGACGCCCGGACTGGTGAACACCCACCAGCACCTCTACCAATGGATCACCCGCGGCCTGGCCACCGACCACACCCTGTTCGAATGGCTGAACACGCTCTACCCGGTCTGGGCCGGTATCGACGAGGACGGTGTGCGGGTGGCGGCCACGGGCGCGCTCGCCGCCCTCGCCCGCACGGGATGCACCACCAGCACCGATCACCACTACGTGTTTCCGCGCGACGGCGGTGACCCGCTCGCCGCCGAGATCGAGGCGGCGGCGCGAGTGGGCCTGCGGTTCCATCCCTGTCGCGGCTCGATGGATCTCGGCGCGAGCGCGGGCGGGCTGCCGCCCGACCACTTGGTGGAGCGCCTGGACGACATCCTCACCGCGAGCGCGGCGGCCGTCGCGCGCTGGCATGACCCGTCGCCGGACGCCATGCTGCGGATCGCGCTCGCGCCGTGCTCGCCGTTCTCCGTCACGCCCGACCTGCTGCGCGAGTCGGCGGCGCTGGCCCGCGACACCAAGGTCCGGCTGCACACCCACCTCGCCGAGACCATCGATGAGCAGGACTACTGCCTGGCGACTTTCGGCTGCGCGCCCGCGCAGTACCTGCGGCGGATGGACTGGTTCGGCCCCGACGTCTGGTACGCGCACGCCGTCCACCTGGACGACGACGCGATCGGCGTCATGGCGGCGACCGGCACCGGCGTCGCGCACTGTCCCACGTCGAACGCGCGGCTGGGCGCGGGCGTCGCCCGCGTCGCCGACCTGGTCCGCGCGGGCGTCCCGGTGGGGCTCGGCGTCGACGGGGCGGCGAGCAACGAGGCCGGGTCGATGATCGAGGAACCGCGCCACGCCTTGCTGTGGGCCCGCAACCGGGGCGGACCACACGCGATGACCGTGCGCACCGCCCTGGAACTGGCCACCATGGGCGGCGCGCGGGTGCTCGGCCGCGCCGCCGACATCGGCTCGATCGAGGTGGGCAAACTGGCGGACCTGGCGCTGTGGCGGCTGGACACCGCCGCGCACGCCGGGATCGCGGATCCGGTGACCGCCCTGCTGCTCGGCTCGCCACCACCGCTGGCGGCGTTGCTGGTGAACGGGCGCGAGGTGGTGCGCGACGGCGAGGTCAGGACGGTGGACACGGACGTGGTGGCCGCCGAGGTGAGGCGCGCGCAGGCGGCGCTGCTGGCGAAGGCAGGTTGAGCGACTCGCGCGGGTCGGGTCGAGACCGGAACGCCCGGAGTGGCTCTCAGCGGCGTTTCGGGGGACGCCCGGCGGCGGTGAAGCCGCGTCATCTGTCCGCGTTCCCACTCCGGCCCCCGGCGTGGGCGACTACGAGATCAGCAGCGGGGCGGACGGGGCGAACCTCCCGTTCATCGCCACCGTCCAGGGTGTGGTTGCCGGGCGGGTCACCGACGCTCGCCTCGCTGATCTGGGCGAGGTGTCGAGCCTGGTCAGGCGGGACGAGCAATACTGAAGCAGTGTCGGCTCGGACGGCCCGCCGAGGCGGGAGCCGTGGTGTCGTGAACGGCACCGCCCCACAGTGTGCGGCCGGGACGGCTCCCGCTCGCGGGTGGCCGCCGCGCGGCGAGGTAACAGCCGCGCAATCCGACATGCGTCGCGCGCAATATGGCGGCAACCGACTGGCTCTACGGTGACCGAGAGGCAGGAACGAGGTGAGACGTGGACCTGGACACGATTCGCGAGGTGGTGATCGCGCGCGAGCGCGAAGACCTGGCCGCGCTCGGCGCTTCCACCGCGGTGCTCGCCGGAGGAACCTTCCTGTTCTCCGAGCCGCAGGATCAGCTGCTGCGCTTGGTCGACATCACCGGCCTCGGCTGGCCCGCGTTCGACATCGTGGACGGGGGACTGGACATCGCCGCGACCTGCACCTTGGCCGAGTTCGCCGGCGCAGCGCCCGGCCGTGAGCTGGGGGCCCGGGTATTGCGCGACCCGTGGCCGGGGACCGCGCTGTTCGCCCCGGCCTGCCGGGCGCTGCTGGCCTCGCACAAGATCTGGCGCACCGCGACCGTCGGGGGCAACGTCTGCCTCGCGCTGCCCGCGGGCGCGGTGCTCGGCGCGCTGGCGGCGCTCGACGCGACGGCGCTGGTCTGGGCCGCGGACGGTTCGGATCGGCGAATCCCGTTGCGGGAGTTCGTCCTCGGGCCGGGACGAACGGCGTTGCGGCGCGAAGAAGTGCTGCGCTCGATTCGGGTGCCGCGGTCGAGTCTGCTGGCGCGAACCAGCTTTCGGAAGATCGCGCTCGCCCCGCTCGGCCGGTCCGGCGCCGTCGTCATGGGGCGGCGGGAAGGCAGCGGCCGCAGCGCTGTCACGATCACGGCCGCCACGATCAAGCCCGTCGTCCTGGACTTCGCCGCACCGCCCACCGATGGCGAGATCCGCGATGCCGTGCACACGATCGATCCGGCGCTGTGGTTCGACGATCCGCACGGGTCACCGGAGTGGCGCGGACATGTCGCGGGATTGCTCGCCCGCGAGGTTGCCGCGGAATTGCGGGGTGGTTGATGCGTTTCGAAGTGGACGGCAGGCCCGTCGACATCGAGGCGCGGCCGGGGCAGTGCCTGCGCACCGCGCTGCGGGACGGTGGCGCGCTGGCGGTCAAGAAGGGCTGCGACTCGGGCGACTGCGGGGCCTGCTCGGTGCTGGTGGACGGAATGACGGTGCACTCCTGCGTCTTTCCGGCCTATCGCGCCGCCGGACGATCGGTCACCACCGCCGCCGGACTCGGAACCCCCGAGCACCCGCATCCGGTGCAACGCCGGTTCCTCGCCGAGGCCGCGTTCCAATGCGGGTTCTGCACCGCGGGCATGGTGGTCACGGCGGCGGGGCTCGGGTGTGCCGCCGAAAATCAGGTCGGCGTGCCGGGCGACGAACTCGCCGAGTTGATGAAAGGCAACCTGTGCCGCTGCACGGGTTACCGCGCCATCCGCGCCGCGCTGGGCGAACAGCTCACTCCGGACGATCCCGCCGCCGCCCCCGATCCGGCCGCGGCTGTCGTGGCCCCGGCCGGGCCGCGCATCGTCTCCGGACGCGAACCGTTCACCTTCGACCTGCCGCGACCGGGCGAGGCCGACACCGCGCCGCCGGCCGCCCCGCTGCACATCGCGGTGCTGCGGAGCCCGCACGCCCATGCGCGGATCCGCTCGATCGGCACCGCCGCCGCCGAGGCGCTGCCCGGCGTGCACGCGGTGCTCACCCACGCCGACGCACCGGACACGCCGTTCTCCACCGCACGGCACGAGCTGCGCACCGACGACCCCGACGACACCTACGTGCTCGACCGGACGGTCCGATTCGTAGGACAGCGGGTGGCCGCGGTGGTGGCCGACAGCGTCGCGATCGCCCGCGAAGCGTGCCGTTTGCTGGAGGTCGACTACGAGGTCATGCCCGCGGTGTTCGATCCGCGGGACGCGCTGCGCGCCGACGCGCCGAAACTGCACGGCGACAAACCGGCCTCCGCCCGTATCACCGATCCCGGCCGCAACCTGGCAGCCGAGCTGCACGGCGAGGTCGGCGACGTCGCCGCGGGCCTGGCCGCCGCGGCGCACGTCGTGCGCGGCGTATGGGATTCGCCGCGCGGCCAGCACGTACATCTGGAGACGCACGGCGGGGTCGGCTGGCTCGACGACGCCGGACGCCTGGTCATCCGGTGCAGCACCCAGGTCCCGTTCCTGGTCCGTGACGAACTGTGCCGCCTGTTCGGCCGGTCGCCGGCGCAGGTGCGGGTGTTCACGGCCAGGGTGGGCGGCGGATTCGGCGCGAAACAGGAGCTGCTGGCCGAAGACCTGATCGCGCTGGCCGTGCTGCGCACCGGCAGGCCGGTGCAGTACGAATTCACGCGCTCCGACGAGTTCGTCGCCGCGACCTGCCGTCATCCGATGCGCGTCGAGGTGACAGCCGGGGCCGACGCGCGCGGTGTGCTGACCGCCTTGGCCGTCGACGTGCTCGCCGACACCGGCGCCTACGGCAATCACAGCGGCGGGGTGATGTATCACGGCGTGGGCGAGTCGGTGGAGCTGTACCGCTGTGCCAACAAGCGGGTCGACGCGCGCGCGGTGTACACCAACAACGTTCCTTCCGGAGCGTTCCGCGGCTACGGCCTCGGGCAGGTGATCTTCGCGGTGGAATCGGCTCTGGACGAACTCGCGCACGCGCTCGGCATGGACCCCTTCGAACTGCGCCGCCGCAACGCGGTGGTACCCGGCGACCGGTTCGTCGGCGCGGCGGTGAACGAGAGCGATCTGATGTTCGGCAGCTACGGCCTGGACCAGTGCCTCGACCTCGCCGAACGAGCCCTGCTGCGCGGCAACGACGTGCGCGCGCCCGGCCCGGGGTGGCGGGTGGGCACCGGCATGGCCGCCGCGATGATCGCGACCGTCCCGCCGCGCGGTCACCGATCCACCGCGACAGCCGCGCTGCTGCCCGACGGCCGTTACGAGATCAGGGTCGGCACAGCGGAATTCGGCAACGGCACGACCACGGTGCACGCCCAGCTCGCCGCCACCGCGCTGGAGACCGAGGTGGATCGCATCGTGATCCGGCACGGCGACACCGACCTGGTCGACCACGACACCGGCGCGTTCGGCTCCACCGGCATCGTGGTCGCGGGCAAGGCCGTGTACGCGGCGGCGTGCGCGTTGCGCTCGCGGCTGCTGGCCAGGGCGGCGGAACTGGCGGGCGTCGCGGAGCGGGACTGCGTGCTGAACCACGGCGGCGTGCACTGCGGCGACCGGATGCTCACCGCGGCGGAGCTGCTGACCGGCGGCGACCTCGTCGCGCACGCCGAGCACGGCGGCAGCCCCAGGTCGGTGAGCTTCAACGTGCACGCCTTCCGCGTCGCCGTGCACCCCGAAACGGGGGCGGTGCGCATTCTCCAGTCGATCCAGGCGGCCGACGCCGGCACGGTGCTCAACCCGGCGCAGTGCCGCGGACAGGTAGAGGGCGGCGCGGCGCAGGCCATCGGCACCGCGCTGTACGAGGACATGCGCAGCGCGGACGGGGTGATCGGCGCACAGACCTTGCGGCACTACCACATACCGCAGTTCGCCGACGTGCCGCGCACGGAGGTCTACTTCGCCGAGACGTCCGACGCGCTCGGCCCGCTGGGCGCCAAGTCGATGAGCGAATCGCCGTACAACCCGGTCGCGCCCGCGCTGGCCAACGCGATCCGCGATGCGGTCGGCGTACGGCTGTACCGGCTGCCGATGACCGCGGACCGGGTGTGGGCCGCCTTGCGGGAGAGGGAGTCACGATGACGAAGGTGCCGGAGAACGTCCGCGCCCGGATCGAGGCGCTGCTCGACGGGGTCGACGCCGAGCTGCGCCGCAGGTATCCCGGCTCGAACGGCCGCGCACAACCGATCCACACCGTGTACGTCCCCGCCGACCGCGTCGCCGAGGAGACTCCCGAAGCCTGGGGCGCGGCCGCGGTCGAACTGCTCGACCGCCACCGCGATCTGCTCGGCACGCTCGACGGCACCGATTCGCTGCCCGAGGTGCGCAAACGGCTGGAAGCCGATCCGGTGCAGGACCTGCGCATCGATTTCGAGGACGGCTACGGTCTGCGCGCCGACGCCGAGGAGGACCGCGCGGCCACGGCGGCGGGCGAGGTGCTGGCGGCTTGGGCGCGGCGGTCCGGCGGCCCGGCGAGCAGCGGCATCCGGATGAAGGGTTTGGGCGGCGGTGAACGCCGTCGTGCGCTGCGCACGCTCGACCTCGTGCTGACGGGCGCAGGCGGCGTGCCCGGGGGATTCGTGTTCACCGTGCCGAAGATTCGCGCGGTGCAGCAGGTCACGGCGTTGGTGCAACTGTGCGTCGGGCTGGAACGCGGGTACGGCATCGCGGAGGGCAGCCTGCGCTTCGAGCTACAGATCGAGAGCCCGCAGGCGATCATCGCCGCCGACGGCACCGCTCCGGTGGCCGCCATGCTCGCCGTCGCCGAAGGACGTTGCAGCGCATTGCATTTCGGTACCTACGACTACACCGCCGCCTGTGGCGTCGCCGCGCCGGATCAGGCGCTCGACCACCCGGCCGCCGATCACGCCAAGGCGGTGATGCAAGTCGCGGCCGCGCAGACCGGGGTGTGGGTGTGCGACGGTTCCACCCAGATCGTGCCCGACTCCGACCCGGAGGCGGCGCTGCGCAACCACCACCGATTGGTCGTCCGGGCGTTGCGGCGCGGGTACTACCAGGGCTGGGACATGCATCCGGGTCACCTCGTCACCCGATGGCTGGCCACCTACGACTTCTTCCGCCGGGCGATGGACGTCGCGGTGCCGCGTCTGCGGGACTATCTCGCCCGCCGCGGCGGCGACGTCGTCGACGAGCCCGCCACGGCCGAAGCGCTGGCCGCCACGGTGCTGCGCGGCATCGACTGCGGCGCCCGCCCGGACGCGGGCGCGCCGGAACTCACCGAGCCGGTGCTGCGGGCCTTGGCGGCCCGCGCGCCGCTACCGGAGGCACCGTGACCGTCCATCCGAACGGGGCGATCCCGCACGACACAGGAGGCGCGATGCGCGACCGGGGCGACAACGAGGAGTTCACGCTGCTGCCGGACCTGGCGGTCCGGCCGCTGGGCGGCTCGGTGATCTGGGCGAACGACGAATTCTTCGCGGAGAAGGAGAATTTGATCAATCCGGGTCCCGCCCGGCACCGGCCCTCCGACTTCGGGCACAAAGGGCAGATCTACGACGGCTGGGAGACCCGCAGACATCGCGGGCAGCCCGGCGACGATACGGCGATCGTGCGGCTGGGCGTGCCGGGCGTGATCCGCGGGATCGTGGTGGACACGGCCTGGTTCACGGGCAACTACCCGCCCGCCGTCTCGGTGTCCGCGTTGGAGATCGAGGACTATCCGCCCGCCGAGACCATCGCCGCGCGCGACGATTGGGTGATGCTGGTCGATCGTTCCCCCGTGGCGGGCGACAGCCGCAACCTGTTCACCGTCGAGAACGAGAAGCGCTGGAGCCATGTGAAGCTCACCATGCACCCCGACGGCGGCGTGGCCAGGTTGCGGGTGCACGGAGAGGGCAGGCCCGATCCGCGCCTGTTCGGCCTCGGGCCGCTGGACCTGGCCGCCCTGGAGAACGGCGCGCTGGTGCTGGACTGCTCCAATCGCTTCTACAGCTCACCGAACCAGTTGCTGTATCCCGGCCGGGCCAGGTCCATGGGCGAGGGCTGGGAGACCGCCCGCCGCAGGGACGACGGGAACGACTGGGTGCGCATCCGCCTGGCCGGGCCGGGACTCATCCGGCTCGCCGAACTGGACACGTCGTACTTCCTGGGCAACAGTCCCGGCGCGGCCCGGCTGACCGGTCGCACCAACGACGGCACCGAGTTGGAGTTGTTACCGCGCACCACACTGCAACCCGACACTCGGCACCGGTTTCCGATCGCGCCGATGGCCGCGTCGGTGGAGGAGGTGCGCTTGGACATCTATCCGGACGGCGGCTTGGCGCGGCTGCGCCTCTACGGCGAGCTGGGCGCATGAACGCCGGGGCATCGGCAGGGCATGCGGTCGCGCCTTTTCGGCCGACTCGGCGTTCGAGCGCGTCGGTGCCGCGTGCGGTCGCGGCTTCTCGGCGAATGTGCCGCCCGCCCGTGCGCACATCGGCGGCGCGTGCAGCTGTGCGTTCTCGGTCGACTCGGGGTCTGAGCGCGTGGACGACGGTGTCGCGTGCGGTCGCGTCTGTCCGGCGAGTGCGGCGCTCGATATCGGCGGGGCGTACGGAGCCGTGTGTGCGTGAGGCGCGGCTATGAGGGATTTCGTCGGCTACGGCCCGCGTCCGCCGGACCCGAAGTGGCCGGGGGAGGCGCGGATCGCGGTGCAATTCGTGCTCAACTACGAAGAGGGCGGCGAGAACAACGTCCTCGACGGTGACGAGTTCTCCGAGACGTTCCTGTCGGAGATGACTCCTGCCGAAGCGTTCCCGAACCGCCACATGAGCATGGAATCGCTCTACGAGTACGGCTCACGCGCCGGGTTGTGGCGGGTGCTGCGCGTCTTCGAGCGGCGTGGGCTGCCGCTGACGATCTTCGCGGTCGCCCGCGCTTTGCAACGTAACCCCGAGGCGGTGGCGGCCTTCCGCGAACTCGGCCACGAGATCGCCTGCCACGGGCTGCGCTGGAAGTCCTACCAGCTCACCGACCGCGAGACCGAGCGCGCGCACATGGCCGAGGCGGTGCGTGTGCTGACCGATCTGACCGGCTCGGCGCCGCTGGGCTGGTACACCGGCCGCGACTCGCCGAACACCAGGGAGTTGGTGGTGGAGCACGGCGGCTTCGTCTACGACTCCGACTCCTACGCCGACGACCTGCCCTACTGGGTGCGCGTGCACGACCGCGACCACTTGGTGGTGCCGTACACGCTGGACACCAACGACATGCGCTTCGCCTCGCCCGCCGGTTTCCCCACCGGCGAGCAATTCTTCGCGCACGTCCGCGACGCCTTCGACGTCCTCTACCGCGAAGGCGCCGAAGACACCCCGAAAATGCTCTCCATCGGCCTGCACTGCCGCCTCATCGGCCGCCCCGCCCGCACCGCCGCCCTGGAACGCCTGCTCGACCACATCCAGTCCTACGACCAGGTCTGGATAACCCGCCGCATCGACATAGCCCGCCACTGGCGCACGGTCCACCCACCACCCGCGTCGTCCTGAACGGCCGAAGCCGGACCACCGACAGCGATCGACTTTCCGATGCGCCGGAGGCGGAGACAGCGCAACCCTGAAACTGCGGTCTATGTGCGGGATTCGGTGATTCGTAAGCTTCGTGGCGTCAAGGGCCAAGTGCTGGACCTGGCCCTCGCGCCTTCGCTCAGGAGAACCCATGGCCGCGAAATTCACCGCCACCGTCCTGGTCACCGCCGCTTTGTTGCTGCCGATCGCAGCGACCGCCCCCGCCGCGATCGCCGAGACCCCCAGCACGGGTTCATCCTCCGGCTCCGGCAAAACGGTGAACAACCTGATCTGCTCCATCCGCAGCTACCTCGGCATGGGCGGCTGCGTCTACCTCCCCTGACTCGACCACGAGTGGCACAGGGCCGTGGCGAATCGCGAGAAGCCCTCTCGCTGATGTGCCACTCGTCGCACTGGTCGGGTGGATGTCAGGGCTCGGCGCGGCGTTCGCGGGGGCGTAGGTGGCGGGTGAGGGTCGTGAGGGCGTCGAGGACCTCGCGCAGGGCGGCCGGGTCGTTGTGGGGCAGCGCCGCCGCCACCGCTTCGTCCACGGGGGTTGCCCGCACTTCGGCGACGCGTGGGGAAGGCTGGTCGGCCGCGCGGATCAGGGTGCGCCTGCGGTCGCGTGGGTCGACCGTCGAAGTGGCCGCGCCGGTCTCCTTGAGCCGGGCGACAGCGGTGGATACCGCGCTTTGCGGTAGTCCGGTGCGCGCGGCGATTTCGCCCACGGTGCTGTCGGGGTGTTCGAGGATGTCGCTCGACACCACGAGCACCGGGCGGTGCCCGCCGCCGAGTCCGGCCGTCGGCAACGCCTGCTCGCCGATCTTCATCAACGCCCGGCCCAGCAGGAACAGTTCGACTCCGTCCACGAGTGAACTTTACATCAATCCAGATGTATCAATATTGATGTATCTTAATTGATGGATTAGCCTTCTCTGCATGAACACGATTTCCGCCGGGACGCTCCAGGTCCCCGGAGCCGACCTGTATTACGAAGTGCGCGGCAGCGGTCCGATGCTGCTGATCGCGCAGAGCGGAGAGGGGGACGCGCGGCGCAGCGAAGACCTCGTCGGTCATCTGGAGCGGCGCTTCACCGTCGTCACCTACGACCGACGCGGCCTGTCTCGCAGTGTCCTTCGCGATCCCGTCGCGCCCGCCTCGGTCGCGACGCACGCCGACGACGTCCACCGCCTGCTCTCGGCATTGACCGACGAGCCCGTGGCCATGCTTGGTTGCAGCATGGGCGCGGCCATCGGATTACATCTCGCGGTCGAGCGCCCGGACCGGCTGCACACTGTCATCGCGCACGAGCCCGTCACGCCGTGGCTGCTCGCCGCCGCCGACCGCGCCACCCAACTCGGCGAACTCGAACACTGCGAACAGGTGTTCGCCGAGCGCGGATGGCAGGCGGCGCTCGCCCCGATGGTGCGGACGCTGGGAATAGATCCGCAGAACCAGGACCGCGAACCCGGTGTGACCGCTGCCCCGCTCGGCCCAGAGCGCGCCGCGAACTTCGAATACTTCCTCGGACACGACTTCGCCGCGATCCGCGCCGACCACCTGGACGTCGCGGCCTTGCGGCAATCCCCGGTGCGCATCGTCCCGGCCTGTGGGGAGACCACCCCACGACACGTCTTCGACTACAAAGCCGCCCACGAGTTGGCGGCACTGCGCGGCGTGCCGGTGGTGGAATTCCCCGGCGGGCACAACGGGAACCTGACGCATCCGGCGGGATGGGCCGCGCGCGTCGGCGAAACCCTGTCAAACCACTAGCTCTTGGCGGGATAGAGCCCGCTCGGCTCGTCACATCATGGTGCGGACGGACAGAGCCTTCGGGAGCGCCCCTGGCACATGCCCACGCGCATATCGGCTCAGCGACCGAGCCTGCCGTACGGCACTGGATACCCTGGTTCCGTCCGGCTTCGCCAACCGCGCTCGGTCGGTTCCAGTGCCCGGCCGCTGGCGGCGGGATCCTTCGGCCACGGCTCACGTATGTGAATTTGGATGTCGTCCTGAAGGATTCGCGCCAACTCCATCGCGAATCCCTCGGCCGTGCCGCTGCCCGACTTGGTGGGGTCGAGCGCCGCGGAGGTGCCGGCATCCGGCACACCGATGCACACCCAAGCTTTCGGCACCGGGCGACCGGACTGCACGCCGAATCTCCGCCAGTTCTCGGTGTACTCAGTGCTGATCTGCGTCGAGTACCCCAAGGATTCTCCGATATCAGCGGCCAGCAGCCGGGCGCCTCGGAGCCCTTCGTCTATGTCCACAGTCTCATCGTGCGGTTCTACGGAGTTCCGCGATACGACAGCGGCCCGGACCTGAGAATGCGTGTCCGAGTACGGGCCGGGTGTCGGCGAGCAGGAAGCGTGCTCACTCTGCGAAATCGAACCCACCATCGGTGATGGTTGACGTGAAGGCGTCCCAATCGGAGGGCGTGAAGATCAACGCTGGCCCGGAGGAGTTCTTGGAGTCACGGACACCGACCATGCCCCCGGTGAGATGTGCGACCTCGACGCAGTCTTTGCCAGTGCCGCTGCGACTGCTTTTGAACCACTTCGCCGTCGATAGGTCGGCACTCACGCTCCGTACTCCTCTGCAATTGCCACCAGCAGCGCTCGGGACTCGTCCTCGCTCAGTGCCGCACTCTCGACACTTGACCGCGCGGTCTGGTACTGATCGATCTCGTCGGGTTTGTCCAGGTACAGGGCCCCAGTGTAGCCCTCGACGTAAATAACGGGCGGCTCGGTCAACGACGGGTTCGGGTGTTCGGGAAACTCGAGCAATACAAAGGAACCTGCCTCCAGTCCGAGGTAGGAACCGGCGCTCAGTGGAACGATTCGGATGGATACGTTCGGAAAGCCGCTCAGTTCCGCCAAATGACTGGACTGGGCTGCCATGACCGCAGCGCCACCGATCTGGTGGCGCAACGTCGCCTCGCTCAGTCTCACGTCCAGGCTGAATCGGTCAGGTGGTTCCTGAAGCCGTGCTTGTCGTTTGGTGAGCAACTCTATGTGCCGGTCGATTGCGTCATCGGTCAACGCTGGGATGAAAGCCTTGGCAACGGCACGTCGGTAGTCGGCTGTCTGCACCAAACCTGGCAGCAAGGTCAATTGGAACGACGTGACATGGCAGGCAGCCTGTTCCAGGACGACGAACAAGTCTGTGTTCGCGAACATCGCGTCGCTGTAGGACTGCCACCAGCCCGTCTTGCGTGCCTCTTCCGCCAGCCAGAGCAGCGCTTGCCGGTCGTCGTCACCGGCGTCGTACACGTCGCACAGTGCTCGGATCACCATCTTCTTGACCATGGCGACCTGGCCGTTCTCCAAGCGCCACAACGTTTGTGAACTCATCTCGGAAAGTTTGGCCGCCTTGTCCCTGGTGAGTCCGGCGTGCTCGCGCAGTTCGAGCAGGCGTCGAGCCAGCAGTCTGCGCGGAAGAGTCGTCGTTTGGGCTGCCACGCGAACCCTCATCTTTCGTTAGCAGTGCTATGAAGTCATTCCAGTTGATCTGGAGTGAATCTGTTTGTGTCCAATCATATTGTTATCACTCCATTTTCGGGCGGAATGGTGCTGTACTCGGTGTGCGCCAGGCGGCTGGGGCGCTCGCGGGAATCGCGCCGGTGACGCAGGTCGGACGTATCGCTACGAAAATGCCGGGGGTTATGGATGAACAGGCAAGTCATGGATGTCGGGTCGGGTCTCCGCTCGGCCGCGAGTGGGGAAGAGTCGAAAGCGATCGGGCTCGTTCGCGGTGACGTGTCCGGTGCGGACGCACCGCGGCATGCCGACGCGGTGCAGCGGCATGCTCGCACGCTCGGCTATCAATACGTCTACACGGTTCGTCCACCGGCCGATGTCGATGATCCGATCGGGTACGTGCTCGCGATCGCGGGCGGGCTCGAGATCGAAGTGCTCGTTGTCTTCGATCTCGAGCAGGTGGACAACCGGCCCGCGTTGGTCTGTGATGCGGGGTTCGATCTGGAAACCGTTTGCCCGCAGTGCACCTGGGCGCGGTCGGCGAAGGCTGCGCCGAGGGCCGGAGCGGGGGCGGCGTGATGAATCGACAGGTGATCCTGGCTCCGCCGCGTGTCTGCGCGTCCGCTGATCTCGGGTTGGCGCACCGGCAGATGCAGCGTCACCGTGCCTGCCGGATCGAGCAGTGCGCCTGGAAGTGGGTCGCCTACCGCACGCTGGTGCAGAGCGGCCGGATCGTTCCGCAGCAGTTCAGTCCGCGCGAACGTGCTCATCGTCGCGGTATCGCTTTCCCGCTCGACGACAGCGAGCGTGGACCGGCGCTCGGGGGGACGCCGGACGTGGTGACCTTTCAACAGGTGCTCGACGGGCTCGCGCAGTTGGCGCTGCCTCCGGCGGGCGCGGACAACGGCTGTGTCGCGGAAGGCGAGCGGCCGTGGGCATGTGGCAAATAGTGCACAGCATTCTCGCCGTGGTCGGAGGTGGCGCGTTCGCCGCGGTCGGTGTCGCATGCGTCTGGCCGATCGCCCGACCGCGCCGTCCCGACCGCCCGCGTAATCCCGCCCGTGCCCGTTGTTCCTTGCGGCCGGTGACCTGGCCGGAGGCGTGGACGTGTAGCCGACCGCGGCAAGCCTTCACGCTCGCTGACGCTCATCGCGCGATGCAGTTGCATCGCGACCACGACTGCCCCCGCAAGCGCGCCGCCTTCGCGGCATTGATCGCGGCCGGGCGCATCACGCCGGACTCCGCGCGCCGACCCCGGCTATGGGGATGGTCCGAGGAATCCGACTGACGGCCTTCGGGCGCATGGCGGGTGCTGAGCGGCGGGCATGGCGGGCAGCTGCGGGGTGCGCATGGCGGGTGCTGAGCGGCGGGCATGACGGGCAGCTGCGGAGCGCGCAGGGCGGCTGCCGAGCAGCGGGTATGACGGATAGTTGCGGAGCGCGCAGGGCGGGGTGCTGAGTGGTGGGCGTAGCGGGCAGCTGCGGAGCGCGGATGGCGGTGCCGGGCGGCGGGCATGGCGGGCAGCTGCGGAGCGCGGATGGCGGTGCCGGGCGGCGGGCATGGCGGGCTGCTGCGGAGCGTGGATGGCGGTGCCGGGCAGTGGGCGTGGCGGGCGGCTGCGGAGCGCGCAGGGCGGGCGGAGCAGGCACGCTCCGGGGTTCGGAAACCGAGGAGGCCGGGTGATCGGAGCCGGTGATCGACGCGTGGCATGGACCACAGGAGTTCTGTGAAGGTCCTCACAGTTGGGAATGGCAGCGCCGGGGTAAAGGGGGCCGCTCGCCGATCGCTAACAGTACGAGCGTTACGCTAAAACCCCATGTCAGAGCTACCGGCCGGTAGATTGCACTGCTGCAATTCAAGGGCAAATTTTGCAGGGTTAGCAAAGAGGGTGGAAAACCTAGCTTAGATTCACACTAACAACAGGTAGACGGCTATTTCTTCGTGTGCCATCGTGTGGAAGTACACCCCAAGGGCCTAGCAAGCCTGCAAATCGCCGCTCCAGCAGTACGAGCTGTTTCGTAGCTCGAACCGGGCGGCGGCACCGAACGAAGAAGTGGAGTCACAGATGTCGACCACCGGCACCCCGAGGACCGCCGCGGAAATCCAGAAGGATTGGGACACCAACCCCCGCTGGAAGGGCGTCACCCGTAACTACACCGCGGAGCAGGTGTCGAAGCTCCAGGGCACCGTCGTCGAGGAGCACACCCTCGCCCGCCGCGGCTCGGAGATCCTTTGGGATCTCGTCAACAACGAGGACTACATCAACTCCCTCGGCGCCCTCACCGGCAACCAGGCCGTCCAGCAGGTCCGCGCCGGTCTGAAGGCCATCTACCTGTCGGGTTGGCAGGTCGCCGGTGACGCGAACCTCTCCGGCCACACCTACCCCGACCAGTCGCTGTACCCGGCCAACTCGGTTCCGGCCGTGGTCCGCCGCATCAACAACGCGCTGCTGCGCGCCGACGAGATCGCCAAGATCGAGAACGACACCTCCGTGTCGAACTGGCTGGCCCCCATCGTCGCCGACGCCGAGGCCGGCTTCGGTGGCGCGCTGAACGCCTACGAGCTGCAGAAGGCCATGATCGCCTCCGGCGCCGCCGGTGTGCACTGGGAGGACCAGCTGGCCTCCGAGAAGAAGTGCGGCCACCTGGGCGGCAAGGTGCTGATCCCGACCCAGCAGCACATCCGCACCCTGACCTCCGCGCGTCTGGCCGCCGACGTCGCCGACGTGCCGTCGGTGATCATCGCCCGCACCGACGCCGAGGCCGCCACCCTGATCACCTCGGACGTGGACGAGCGCGACCGTGAGTTCCTGGACGGCACCCGCACCCCCGAGGGCTTCTTCGGTGTGAAGAACGGCATCGAGCCCTGCATCGCGCGTGCCAAGGCCTACGCCCCCTACGCCGACCTGATCTGGATGGAGACCGGCGTGCCGGACCTCGAGGTCGCGCGCAAGTTCGCCGAGGCCGTCCGTGGCGAGTTCCCGGACCAGCTGCTGGCCTACAACTGCTCGCCGTCCTTCAACTGGAAGGCCCACCTGGACGACGCGACCATCGCGAAGTTCCAGCGTGAGCTCGGCGCGATGGGCTTCAAGTTCCAGTTCATCACCCTGGCCGGCTTCCACTCGCTCAACTACGGCATGTTCGACCTGGCCTACGGCTACGCCCGCGAGGGCATGACCGCCTTCGTCGACCTGCAGGAGCGCGAGTTCAAGGCCGCCGCCGAGCGTGGCTTCACCGCCATCAAGCACCAGCGTGAGGTCGGCGCGGGCTACTTCGACACCATCGCCACCACCGTCGACCCGAACACCTCGACGGCCGCGCTGAAGGGCTCGACCGAAGAGGGTCAGTTTCATTAAGCCGCGACTCCGCGCGGCGTGTTCGCGGCCCCTGTGAGTCTCGCGTCCGAGCGTCCGCTGCTCGCGCCTGCGGCGCATGCGCACCGGACACTCGGACGCGAGACGGGCCGCGAACGGCGCTCGATGGCCTCGCGCGTGGGTGGTTGCGTAAGCAGCCGAACTCACGAACCGATGCCCACAACCGGTACTAGCCGAGGGAAGTGAGGTTCCCGACGTGAAAACCGACATTCCTCTACTCCGGTAGGGGTGTACTGCCCTCCCCGCTGAACAGCCCCGGCGGGGAGGGCATCCCTATACCTTGGACCATCGAAGGACGCGCTCACACCGGAGCGAAACCTTCGCAGACCAGCCACCCCAGAGCCAGACAACCCAGCAGGAGCGGGACGTGAGCAGCGAAAAGATCCAACGCGTCGGCATCATCGGCGCCGGCCAGATGGGCGCCGGAATCGCGGAGGTGTGTGCCAGGGCGCACGTCGACGTACTGGTGTACGAGCAGACCCGGGAACTGGCCGCGGCGGGCCGCGCACGCATCCTGCGGTCCCTCGATCGCGGTGTGAGCAGCGGCAAGATCACCGAGCGCGAGCGCGAACAGGCCGCGTGGCGGCTGCGGTTCACCTCCGACCTCGGCGACTTCGCCGACCGCCAGCTGGTGGTCGAGGCGGTGCTCGAGGACGAGAAGGTGAAGACGAGTATCTTCGCCGAACTCGACAAGGTCGTCACCGACCCCTCGGCCGTGCTGGCCTCCAACACCTCATCCATCCCGATCATGAAGATCGCGGTCGCCACGGCGAACCCCGAGCGCGTGGTCGGCATGCACTTCTTCAATCCCGTCCCGGTGCTGCCGCTGGTCGAGCTGGTCACCACGCTCAAGACCAGCGAGTCGGTCTCCGCGCGGGCCGAGGCCTTCGCCGGCGACGTGCTCGGCAAGCAGGTCGTTCGCTCGGCCGACCGCTCCGGTTTCGTCGTCAACGCGCTGCTGGTGCCGTACCTGCTGTCGGCGATCCGCATGGTGGAGTCCGGTTTCGCCACCAAGGAAGACGTCGACAAGGCGATGGTGCTCGGCTGCGCCCACCCGATGGGCCCGCTGGCGCTGACCGACCTTGTCGGCCTGGACACCGTGAAGTCCATCGCCGACTCCATGTACGGCGAATTCAAAGAGCCGCTGTACTCGGCCCCTCCGCTGCTGATGCGCATGGTGGAGGCGGGACTGCTCGGCAAGAAGACCGGCGCGGGCTTCTACCAGTACCGTGCTTGATTTGCAGCGCCTGCGGCGCTGCATGTTCGCGGCCCCTGGGAGTCTCGCGTCCGAGCGTCCGCCGCTCGCGCCTGCGGCGCATGCGCGACGGACACTCGGACGCGAGACGGGCCGCGAACGGTGCTCGTAAGACTCGCACCCGACGGGGCTGAGAATGCGAGCACAACTATCTGCCAGCGGGTGCGCCGCGGCGATGGCTCCCAGCCGGTGGCGCTGTCCGACCTCGACGCGGAGCCGACCAGATCGGTGTCGCCGAGCCGGTGACGGCAATCGGCATAAGCTGCAACAGCCGGGCAATGGCGACGGTTCGGCTGGGTATCCGGAGCGCAGCGCCGGATCGATCCGTCGATCCCGGCAAGGGCCGCGCAGGTGATCGAAAGAAGGTATCCCGCTCATGGTGAACGTGACCGACGGCTACGGGTCGAGCATCCTCGGCTATCCCAGGATCGGGCCGCACCGGGAGCTCAAGCGGGCGCTGGAGGCCTACTGGCACGGTTCGCTCGAGCGCGAGGAGCTGCTCGCGGTCGGCCGGGAGATCCAGGAGACCCAGTTCAACGAGCTGGCCGCCACCGGATTGACCCAGGTGCCCGGCAACACCTTCTCCTTCTACGACCACGTGCTCGACAACGCGCTGCTGTTCGGCGCGGTGCCCAAGCGGTTCGAGCCGTATCGCGAAGGCCTGCATCCACTGGACTTCTACTTCCTGATGGCCCGCGGCCGGCCGGACCTGCCGCCGCTGGAGCTGGTCCGGTTCTTCGGCACGAACTATCACTACCGCCAGCCGGAAGTCGACGCCGACACCGAGTTCTCGCTGCACCCGGAGGCGCTGCTCGACGAATTCGACCGCGCGAAGGCGGTGGGCATCGAGCTGCGGCCGGTGGTCATCGGCCCGGTGTCGCTGCTGCTGCTGTCCAAGGCCGGGCACATCCCCGGTGAGTCCGGCGGATTCGACACGCTGAGCCTGCTGGACAAGCTGCTGCCGGTCTACGAGGAACTGTTCGAGATCCTCGCCAAGCGCGGCGCCACCTGCGTGCAGCTGGACGAGCCCGCGTTCACCAGCGAGCGCACGCCCGCGGAACTGGCCGCGTTCGAGTCGGCCTATCAGCGGCTCGGCAAGGCCCCGCTGCGCCCGCGCATCCTGGTCACCGGACAGTACGGCGACTTCGGCGAGGCGCTGACCATCCTCGCGAGCACGAACATCGAGGCGATCGGCCTCGACCTCGCCAGCCACCGGATGCGCCCGGAGGATCTGGCGCGGGTGCCCGGCATCCGCCGCAAGCGCCTGTACGCGGGCGTGATCAGCGGACGCAACGTCTGGCGCGCCGACCGCTACGTCACGCTGGAATACCTCAACGAGCTGGCGCAGGTGTGCCCCGATCTGGTGGTCTCGACCGGCACCACGCTGCTGCACGTGCCCTACGACCTGCTGGTCGAATACGACCTCGACGGGCACGTCGCCGACCGCCTCGCGTTCGCGAAACAGAAGGTGGGCGAAGTGGTCTCGCTCGCGAAGGCGCTCACCGAAGGCCCCTCGGACAAGTGGCGCAAGCGGCCCACGGAGGTGCACTTCAAGCAGAAGCACGCCGTGCGGCAGCGGGTCTACGCCATCACCTCGGACATGCGCTCGCGGGAGCCCTACGAGGTGCGCCGGGAAGCCCAGCAGCGCAAGCTGAACCTGCCGCCGGTGCCCGCCACCACGCTCGGCTCCTTCCCGCAGACCGCCCGCATCCGCCAGGCGCGCTATGAACTCGGTCAGGGCCGGTTGTCCTACGAGGAGTACCGCAAGCGGATCGAGGCCGAGATCGAGGCCACGATCCGGTTGCAGGAGGACATCGGCCTGGACGTGCTGGTGCACGGCGAGCACGAACGCAACGACATGATCCAGTACTTCGCCGAGCTGCTCGACGGTTTCGCGACCACCCACTTCGGCTGGGTGCAGGTGTACGGCTCCCGCTGCGTGCGGCCGCCGATCATCTACGGCGACGTGTCGCGGCCCGCGCCGATGTCGGTGGACTGGATCACCTACGCGCAGTCGCTCACCGACAAGCCGGTCAAAGGCATGGTCACCGGGCCGGTCACCATGATCGCCCGCTCCTTCGTCCGGCAGGACCAGCCCCTGCACGAGACCGCCGACCAGGTGGCGCTGGCCATCCGCGACGAGGTGGTCGACCTGGAGAAGGCTGGCATCGCGATCATCCAGGTCGACGAGCCCGCGATCCGGGAGATGCTGCCGCTGCGCCCTGAGGGCCGCGCCGAGTACTTGCGCTGGGCGATCGGCGCGTTCCGCCTGGCTACGTCCGGGGTGCAGGCGGAGACCCAGATCCACACGCACATCGGGTATTCCGGCCGCGCCGAGGTGGTCGAGGCGATCGAAGAACTGGACGCCGATGTCACCGCCATCGTCGCGACGCGCTCGATCGACTGGGTGCTGCGGGCGCTGAAGGAGGACTGCGCCACCGGTCACGGACTCAGCCACGGCGTCGGCCCCGGCGTGTACGAGAGCCGGTCCGCGCGGATCCCGGATATCGACGAGCTGGACGAATTGCTCACCGCGGCAGCCGAAGCGGTGACGCCGCAGCGGTTGTGGGCGAATCCGGACGGCGGCCTGAAGACCCGGCACTACTGGCAGCTGGAGCCGTCGCTGCGCAACATGGTCGCGGCGGCGCGTCGCGTCCGCAGGCGCGTGGAGTCCGCCGAGTGAGCTGATCAGAAGGTGCCGAGGGCCGTCTTCGTTCGATCGAACGGGGACGGCCCTCGGCATTTCTTCGGTGCCGATTTCAGTACAGTCCGTACTGTATCGTTGAACTATGGACACCGATGACAGCTGGCCCGACTCTCTGCGCGTCGCTCAGGTCCGTATCGCCCGCCCGACCGACCGGCTCGACGAGGTGGTGCGGTTCTATGTCGAAGGGCTCGGCCTGCGCGAGCTCTACCGCTTCCACGACCACGCGGGCTACGACGGGGTGATGGTCGGATTGCCAGGAGCCGGGTACCACCTGGAATTCACCACGCATGTGCACGGCAGCCCTGGCGACGCGCCGAGCCGGGAGAACCTGCTGGTGCTCTACTTCGCGGGCGAGTCGCACATGTACGACGTCGCACAGCGGCTCGGTGAGTTCGGCGTCGAACCGGTGGAGGCGGAGAATCCGTTCTGGGCCGCCAACGGAGGCTTGACCTTTCCCGATCCGGACGGCTGGCGTGTTGTCCTGATGCCGCGCCCGGTGTTCTGATGGCGGGGCGAACCCGTGACGACCGCATCGACACCGCGGTGCTCGCCGCCGCGCGTGAACTGCTCGACGAGGTGGGATACGCGGACTTGTCCATCGGCCGGGTCGCGGCGAGGGCGGGCCTGCACCGACCGGCGATCTACCGCAGATGGCCGTCGAAGCGGCACCTGGTGGTGGACGTGGTCGCCGGACTGCTCGGCGTGCGACCGACCCCCGACACCGGCGACCTGCGCGCCGACCTGACCGGCGCCATGCGAGATCTGGTTGCGGCCCTGCGCGATACGTCGCTGCACCGGGTGCTGCCCGCGCTGGTCGCCGACCTGTCCGGTGACGAGCGGTTGCGCGCCCATTTCCTGGCCACCGTCTTCGAACCGCGGCGGCAAACCACCGCGACGGCGTTGCGCTCGGCCATCGCGCGCGGCGAAGTGGACCCGGACATCGATCTGGATTTCGTGCTGGACGCGGTCGCCGCGCCGATCTACTACCGGGCGTTGTTCGGGCACCTGCCGCTCACCGACGAACTCGCCGAGCGGTCGGTCGCGGCCGTGCTGCGCGCGATCAGCCGCTGACGGCGGGCAGCGTGCTGAGCGTCGCGAGCACCTCGGTGGCGGCGTCGGCCACCGCGGCGGCCTCGGCCATGGCCAGCGCGGCCGCGGTGGCGGCACGCACGCGCGGCAGCAGCGCCAAGCAGGCCGCGGCGGCGGCGCGGTCGGCCGGGGTGAGCTCGGCGTCGTCCTCGGCGGCGGATTGCCATGCCGCGGTGGCGATCACCTCGTGCAGCCAGTTGAGCAGATCCAGGCGCAGCGGTTGCGGCTCGCGCAGCCAGGCGCGGGCGTAGGTCACGTCGGTGCGCTCGTGCAGCAGGGCGCCGAGCACGACCTCGGCGGCGGGCGCGGTGACGGAGTAGATCGAACCCTGGTGCAGCACGGCGGAGTACAGGAAGACGATCCCGCGCGCCTGCTCCTCGACGACGGCGCTGATCAGGTCGGCGAGCATGGCGGGAGCGTCGCTCGCCGATCCGTGGGCGTGCGCCAGCCCGGCCCAGTCCGTCTCGCGCAGCACGGTCGCCGCGCGTTCGTGGTAGATCGGCGCGAGCGCCGCCGCCGTCCGGACGCGGGCTTCGGCATCCGTCGAATCGAGGGCGCGCTGGAAGGCCGCCAGCGCCACGTCCGGCTCGCCGAGCTGCTCGCTGAACACCCCGATGTCGAAACTGGCCCGCGCGGCCACGGCGGGATCGTCCGCTTCGGCCAAGGACCGGCTGACCTCCCTGGCCCCCGCCAGATCGCCCGCCTCGCTCAGGTGCTGGACCAGGTCGCCCGCGACGATGAGCGACTGCTCCGCCGGCCAGCCGTCGATGACGGTGCGGTAGGCGGCTTTGACGCCGTCCAGGTCGTCGGCGGTGCGCAACAGGTAGGCCAGGTTGGACAGGGCGAGCCGCGCGATGTCGCCGGGGCCCGCGTCGATCGCGTGCTGGTAAGCCAGGCGCGCCGAGTCCGCGTCCCCACGCTTGGCGCGCGAATAACCGAGATTGATCCAGGCCCGCGGCGCCGCGTCGGGATGACCGGATTCGGCGGCGCGCTCGTACATCGCTTCGGCCGCCGCGGTGTCGCCGCGCTCGGCCAGCAGCAGGCCGAGGTTGTAGGCCGCGCGCGGCGCCGCGTCCTCATGGCCCGAGTCGACCGCGACGTGGTAGGCGCCTTCCGCGGCCGGTTTGTCACCCGTCGCGCTGAGCAGCCCGCCGAGCTCGGCGGCGGCCAACGGCGCCCAGTTCGGATGGCCGGAGGCGATGGCGATCTGGAACGCCTCGCGCGCGGCCGCCACGTCGTTGCGCCTGCGGTGCATCTTGCCGAGGTCGAAGGCCAGGTCCGGCGGCCGCTTCAGCATTGTTCCCATCCAGCCTCGGCACCGAGTGGTGCGATCCTTTTCCGAGAAGTTCTACATCGGCGGGCGACCCATGGCTACCCGAGGCGTGGGATACGCCGGGACGACCGGCGGTTCAGTCGCCGAGTTCGGTTGCGAGAGCGCGCAATCCGGCGATCACCTCGTCGGGTGACGGCGCGTGTTCCGGATCGACCAGCCACTGGGCCATGAGACCACCGATCAACGCGTGCAGCACAGCGCCGACGGCGCGGTCGGTCGCCGCGCCTCGGGTCGGGCCGAACAGCTGCCAGAGCTGCTCGCGAGCGTTTTCCTCCGCGATCGCCAGCTCGGCGCGCACCTCGGGGGAGTGCAGCGCCTGCGCCATACCTTCGATATTCGCCGACCAGAGCGGACGGTCCTCGACGAACGAAGCGATGAGCTCGCGCCAGAAGACTTCCAGGCGCGCCGCCGGTGTCACGGGGTCGTCCTGCGGCAACGCCGCGGCGATCCGCTGTACCGCTTCCGCGCTGGATTCGATCATCGCCTGGTTGAGCAGCTTGTCCCTGGTGCCGAAGTGGTAGTTGATCGCGGCCAGGTTGCTGCCGGAGGCGGCGACTATCTCGCGCACGGTCGTGCGCGCGTAGCCGCGCTCGGCCAAGCACCGCTTGGCCGCGGCGAGAAGGTCTTCGCGGGTTCCCACCCCAGCACCTTAGCAAGGGGCCATACGAACGTTTATGACGATCGTTTCAAACATTTGTATGTGACAAGTGTTTGAAACATGCGTATGTTGGGCTCATCCCCGCGAGAAGGAACGAGATGATGACCGATCAGCGCCCCCTGTCCCCCTTCGAAAGCAGCTACTTCGGCTCCGACACCAGAATCGGCAGCATCCCGGTGGGCGGCATGCCGCTGTTCATCGGTTCGACCGTGCGAGGCGACCTCGACGTGTCCGCGCTACGCCGCGTGATCGCCGACTTGGCGGCCGCGCATCCGCTCCTGCGCAGCGAACAGGTGGACGCCGGGGGAGTGCGATGCTTCCGGCGCGACGACTCCTACCGGCCCCGCTTGACGATCACCGAGGGCGGCGAGCCGGAGTACCTGAATTTGCTGAACACGCCGCAGGACTGGACCGGAGGGCTGTTCCACGCGCATCTCCTGCGCGACGGCGAGCACGATCGGATCGTGCTGGCCATCCACCACGGCATCGCCGACGGCAGATCCGCTTTCGCGTTGCTCGCGCAACTGTGGGAGCGGTACACCGCCCAGGTGACGGGTGCGCCCGCACCACACGCGAATCCGGATCAGAGCTTGCCCGAGGCGATGGACACCAGGCTGGCGCGCATCGTCTCCGCCGAGGAGGTCGCCGGGCTGCTCGACCTGATGCGCGCGGGCGCGGAAATGATGACCGCCGATCTCACGCCGCGACAGCTGCCCCATCTCGGTGAGGGCGCGCACCGGCCGAACCGGTTGACGCTGGAGCGCATCGAATTGGACGACATCGAGACCGCCGCGGTGATCGCCGCCGCCCGAGTCCACGGCGTCTCGGTGAACAGCCTCGTCGCGGGAGCGGCATTCGCCGCCTTCCGAGCCCGGCTGCAGCCGTCGGCGGGAGCGCTGCCGATGGTCTGCGGCCACGCGGTCGACGTCCGGGCGGATCTCGTGCCGCCGCTGCCCGCGAGCACCGTGCTCAACTGCGTGTCGGGGGTGGGCACATTCGCGCTCGTCGACGCGGACGCCGACCCGATCGCGCTGGCACACGCGGTGGCGTCGGGCATGCGCGCCTCGGTCGAGCGCAAGGAGGCACTGCTGATGATGCTCGCCGCCCAGCAGGTCGGCGACCCGGCGACCGCCGCACTGCTCTCGGCGCCGAATACCTTCGCCATCTCGAACATCGGCCGCCTGCAGGCCCTTTCGGTTCCGCCGCGGTTGCGGATCGTCCGCAACGACGTCTTCGCGATGGTGGCGGGCATGCCGCCGAAACTCACCGTGTTCACCATCGGCGACCGGATGACCATCCAAGTGGAATACGACACCGCGCGCCACAGCCCGGCGCAGCTGGGCGAAGTACGCCAGGCGCTGATCCGGACCTTGGCTACCGTCCGCGCCGCCTAGCTACGCGCCGACGCACCACCGACAGCTCGTGACTTCAGCGGATCACGCAGGGAGCGCCCGGCCGGGTTCGGCCGGATCATTCGAACGCCACGGCATGCGTCGTCTCACCCGGTCGCGAGTCAGTCCGAGCGGTCGTGACGACCCGCGAAACGAAGCGTCAACTGCCTGGCGAACTTCTTGCGGCGCTTTGGCGAGCCCGTCCGGCGATCGATGTCGGCCTCCACGTCGGCCGGGACGTCGTAGCGGCGGATGTACGCGCCGGAGAACGCCTGCACCGTCGCGGTCACCGGGATGGCGAGCAGCGCGCCCGTCGCGCCGAGTAGCGCGGCGCCCGCCAGCACCGCCCCGAACGCGACGGCCGGGTGCATGTCCAGAGTGGTGGCGGTGATGCGCGGTTGCAGCACATAGTTCTCGAACTGCTGGTAGAGCACGATGAAGCCGAGGATCCACAGCGCGGTGCTCGGCCCGTGCACCAGACCCACGATCACCGGGAGCGCACCGGCGAGATAGGTGCCGACCGTGGGGATGAACTGGGAGACCACGCCGACCCACAGCGCGAGGGCGAACGCCGACGGCACGTCCAGCAGTCGCAGCATGACGTAGTGCGCGAGCGTCGAGGCGAGCGCGAGCAGTCCGCGGGAATAGATGTAGCCGCCGGTCTTGTCCACCGCGATGTCCCAGGCGCGCAGGACGTGCCGCTGCCGCCGTGGCGGCAGGAGCGAGCAGACGGCGGTGCGGATCCGGGGCCCGTCGGCGGCGAAGTAGTAGGTGAACAGCAGGATGCCGAGACCCTGGAACAGCGCCCCGAGAGCGGCCGTGCCGATGCCCCAGACGTTGCCCGCCAACCCGGTGAGATAGCCCTCCAGGGTCGAACTCCAGTCGGTGGCGTACTTCTGGATGTCCGTACTGGACAGATCCTTGTGGAAAGTGTGGTTGATCCAGTCCACGCCCCGGTCGGCGTATTCGGGCGCGTGCTGCACCAACGTGGTGACCTGCTCCACCAGCAGCGCACCGAGCGTCCAGAAGAAGGCGACGACGAGGGCGGTCAGGCCGAGGAATACCAAACCGGTCGCGGGGCCGCGCCGCATGCCGCGCCGCGCCAGCGAATTCACCGCCGGTTCGATCGCGAAAGCCAGGAACAGGGAGACCAGCAGAATCGTCAGCAGGCTCCGCAGTCGCTCGAGCACCCAGAAGGCGGCCAGCAACCCGGTGACCGTCGCGGCGGCGAGCAGGAACGCGCGTGGCAGCCACGGCGGCATGCCGGGTGCGGCGATGGCCGGTTGTGGCGTCTCGTCTTCGTCCTCCGCGGGCACAAGGCCAAGGTACCCACGCCGCGAGCGGTTCGCGGCCAGACACCGCGCGGCCGCGCCGGTGCGGAGAGCGGGCTCACATGGTGGAGACGTCGATGACGAACCGGTAGCGCACGTCGCTGGCCACGACCCGGTCGTAGGCGCCGTCGATCTCGTCGGCGGCGATCAGCTCGATCTCCGCGCCGATGCCGTGCTCGGCGCAGAAGTTCAGCATCTCCTGGGTCTGCGCGATCCCGCCGATCATCGAGCCGGCCAGCGAGCGGCGGTACGCGGCGAGGTTGAACGGCTTGACGCTCATCGGGTGCTCGGGCAGGCCGAGGATCACCAGGGTGCCGTCCAGGTTCAGCAGGCGCAGGTAGTCGTCGATCGGCAGGTTCGCCGAGACCGTGTTGAGGATCAGGTCGAACCGGCCGCGCAGCTCGCGGAAGGTCTGCTTGTCGCTGGTGGCGTAGTAGCCGGTCGCGCCGAAGAGCTTGCCGTCGTCCTGCTTGCTCAGCGAGTGGCTCAGCACGGTGACCTCGGCGCCCATCGCGGCCGCGAGCTTCACCCCGACGTGGCCGAGCCCGCCCATGCCGATGATGGCGACCTTCTTGCCCGGCCCCGCGCCCCAGTGCCGCAGCGGGGAGTACAGCGTGACGCCCGCGCACAGCAGCGGCGCCGCGACGTCCAGACCGATGCCGTCGGGGATGGCGACCACGAAGTTCTCGGTCACCACGATCTGCGTCGAGTAACCGCCGAGCGTGTGCCCGCCGGGCTCGACCGCCGGGTCGACCGGCGTGTTGTAGGTCATGGTCGCGCCCGCGGTGCAGTACTGCTCCTCGTCGGCCAGGCACGGCGCGCAGACGCCGCAGGAATCGACCATGCAACCGACGCCGACGCGATCGCCGACCCGATGCTTGGTCACCGCGGATCCGACCGCGGCGACCACGCCCGCGATCTCGTGACCGGGCACGCAGGGGTAGCGGGTGCGGCCCCACTCGTCGCGCGCGGTGTGGATGTCGGAATGGCAGATACCCGCGAACTTGATGTCGATCAGCACGTCGCGCGGGCCCAGGTCCCTGCGTTGGATCGTGACCTTCTCGAACGAGCCATCGGGAGTGGACAGGGCGTAGGCGGCGGCAGTGCTCATGAGGACATGCCTACCGCCGCATGGGTGCGGTTGCCAACTGTGACACGAAAAGGACACGCTCACGGGCCGTTTTTCCGGCGGGCTGCCCGGTTCGATGATCTTCGGCGCGCGCAGCGGCGACAATGGGTTCGGGAGGTTCGGCCGAGGCGGGAGAGCCATGGACGAAGAACGGCAGCAGTGGATCGGGGCGCGGCGCGCGCCGGGCGGTGGCCGGGTGTTCGTGCTGGTCGTCACGCTCATGATCATGATCGCCGCGTTCCTCGGGTATCGCGGCGATCTCCCCGCCCGCGATCGGACCGGCCCGGCCGGGACGGCGGCCTCGGTCGTGTTCGCTCCGCCCGAGCCGCTCGACGCGGGAGTGGTCACCGCGGCGGTGCGGCCCGCGCTGGTCAACATCAACGCCTCGGCCGAACGATCCGGGCCGGGTGCGGCGGGGTCGGGCATCGTCCTCACCGCCGACGGCGAGGTGCTCACCAGCCATCACGTGGTCAAGGGCGCCGACACCGTGACCGCGACCGATGTGGGCAACGGCAAGGCCTACGACGCGGTGGTGCTCGGCTACGACGCCGAGGCCGACATCGCCCTGCTCGACCTGTCGGCGGCCGACGGGCTGCCGACCGCGACCATCGGCAGTTCCGGCGCGTTGCGGCTGCGTGAGGAGGTGCTCGCCATCGGCAACGCGGGCGGCGCCGGCGGGCCGCCCACCGCGGTGCACGGCCCGCTCACCGACCTGGACAGCGCCATCGTGGCGATCAACGCCGCCGATCTGTCGCGCAAGGCGCTCAACGGGATGCTGGAGGTGGCGGCGGCGGTCACGCCGGGACAGTCCGGCGGAGCCCTGGTCGACCACAAGGCGTCGGTCGTCGGCGTGATCGCCGCGGCGTCGGGCGACGGGGCGCGCACCGCCGACCATCCGGCGAACGGCTACGCGGTGCCGATCGACGCCGCGATGCGAGTGGTCCAGCAGATTCGCTCGGGAACCCCCACCGACACCGTGCACATCGGCCCGACGGCCACGCTCGGCGTGCTCGTCTCCAACGCGCTGCCCGCCGGGACCGGTGCCCGCGTGGACATGGCGATCTACGGCATGCCCGCCTTTGCCGCCGGTCTGGCCGCAGGAGACGTGATCACCTCGCTCGACGACCACACCGTCACCAGCGCCCAGTCGCTGCGCACCGCGCTGAACAGGCGCAAGCCCAACGAGACCGTCCGATTGGGCATCACCGGCGCCGGCGGCGCGCGCACCGTGCCGGTGGCGCTGGTCCAGGGACCGCCGAACTGATCGGTCTCAGACCAGCGACAGCCAGTAGTCCTGGAAGCGCAGGAACACCAGCACCAGCACGACCGCGAAGAACAGCGCGACGATCGTCCAGCGCCACTCGGCGAGCACGCCGAGCGGACCGCGCGAGCGCCCCCACAGCTGGTCGGTGCTCACCGCGAGCAGCGGCGTGATGATCGCCCACACCACCATGCAGTACGGGCACAGCGCGTTGATCCGGTACAGGCTCTGGAAGATCAGCCAGCAGATGAACCCGACGCCGAGCAGGGTGCCCAGCCACATCCCGCCCCAGACCCAGCGCGGGAAGCCGACGCCGGCCACCGACAGCACGCCCAGTGTGACGACGACCGAGAACCCCACGATGCCCATCAGCGGGTTCGGGAACCCGAAGATCGAGGCCTGATCGGTCACCATCACCGACCCGCAGGACAGGATCGGGTTGATGCTGCACGACGGCGTGTAACCGGGATCGGTGAACAGCTTGAACCGTTCCACGGTCAACGCCACCGCGGCCAGCCAGCCGGCCAGCCCGCCGATCAACAGGACCCACGCGGCCCGGGGCCCCGCGGCGATCACTGGCCCGCGGCGGCGCTGATCACGGGTGCGAGGCCGCCTGCGCCGAAGATCTGCTGGCTGGACTCGACCTTCTTGCCGTTCACGAACACCGACGGGGTGGACTGGATGCCGCTGTCCAGCACTTCCTTGGTGCGGGCCTGGACGTACTTGTCGTACTTGTGGTCGGTGATGCACTGGGCGACCGCGTCGTCGGTGTAGCCGGCGCTCTTGGCGATCTGGACCAGCTGATCGTCGGGCAGGCCGGCGCCGCCCTCCGCGGGCTGCTGGGCGTACATCGTCTTCAGCCAGGCCTGGTACTTCGACGGGTCGGCTTCGGCGACGCAGTAGGAGGCGTTGGCCGCGCGCGAGGAGTAGCGCGTGGTGGACGCCTTGTCCAGGAAGGCGATCACGTTGTATTCGACGACCGCGGTGCCGCTGGCGACCGCGTCCTCGAGCACCTGCCCGTTCGCCGCCTCGAACGCCTTGCAGGCGGGGCACTGCAGATCGGCGACGACCCGCACGGTGACCTTCGCGTCCGGCTTGCCGACGCGGACGGCGCCGTTGTCGGTGATCGAGGCGGGCACGGCGCCCGCGGTCGCGGCGATGGACGGGGTGGGTCCTGGATCGTCCTTGCGGTTCTTCTTCACCGCGATGCCGATGCCGATCGCCGCGATCAGCGCGACGAGCACGGCGGCGACGGCCACCTGGATCAAGATCTTGCGGTTGCGGTCGGCGCGTTCCGCCGCCAGCAGCGGGTTCGACTTCCCACCCTGGTTCTTGCTCACCGTGCGCTCACCACGCCTTTCGCTCGCCGGACGGTTTTCCTGCCGCCACGATCGTAGATCCGCCGACCATCTCCCCGGGTGATCGGCCCACAGCCGTCATCATCGTCGGCCTACCTGAGAGATTCCGAAATATCCGGTCCTGCTGCCGCGAACCCGATCCGGCCCCGTTCAGCGCGGCAGGATGCCCATAAGCACGAGCGCGACGGCGTCGCGTGCCAGGTCCGGCGGCAGCTCGCCGTCGAACTGGGTGACGTACAGGTGGACCAGCCCGCCGAGGGCCAGCATGGTCAGCCGGGGATCCACGGTCGCCGCCACGTCGCCGCGTGCGACGGCGCGCCGGACGATCTCTTCGGACGACGCCAGCCGCCGGACCCAGAATTCGCGCCGGATCGCCTCGACGTCGGGATCGGATTCGACGAGCACGCTGCCGCGGATCAGGGCCCGGCCGGACGGCGTGCGCGCGAAGCGGATGAGATCGGTCGTGAACCGCTCCAGATCGCCGCGCAACGACCCGGTGTCCGGCAGCGGGATCTCTTCGGCCACCCGCGACAGCAAGGCGTCCAGCAGCAAGCGGGGCAGCGTCTTCCAGCGGCGGTAGATCGATGTCTCGTGCACGCCCGCGTCGGCGGCGACGTCGGCGACCCGCACGGCGCCGATGCCCGCCGACTCGATCCTGGCCAGGGTCGCGTCCAGCACGGCTTCGCGCAGACGCGCGCCGCGGATCTGCGCGGGGGGCTTACTCACCGGGCGATTATCGCAAGTTTTCTTGCGTTATGTGGCGGCGGCCCTTAGCGTGTGCTATCGCAAGTCGACTTGCGATAGAAGGCGAGAGTGGTATGGACGAGGTGATCGCGCCTTCCGGGCGCTGGCGGGGTGAGGCTCGCGGCGAGGTCGCGGTGTTCCGTGGCATCCCCTACGCGCGGGCCGAGCGATTCGGTGCGCCCGAGCCGGTCGCGCCGCCCGAGGGGGTGTACGACGCGACGCGCCCCTACGCGATCGCGCCGCAGCTGCCGGGACGGCTCGAGAGTGTGATGGGGCGGGCGGACCCGCTCGAGCAGTCGGAGGACTGCCTTGCGGTCACCGTCACCGCACCCGTGGCCGCCGAGCCGGGCGGACGTCCGGTGCTGGTGTGGTTGCACGGTGGCGCCTACCTGGCCGGCAGCGGGCAGTGGAACCTGTACGACGCGGTCCGGTTCGTGGGCGAGACCGGCGTTGTCGTCGTGTCGGTGAGCTACCGGCTCGGCGTGCTGGGTTATCTCCGTGCCCCTGGCGTGTCGGCGGGGAATCTCGGCTTGCTCGACCAGATCGCGGCGCTGCGGTGGGTGCGCGCGCACATCGCCGAATTCGGCGGCGATCCGCGGCGCGTCACCGTGGCGGGACAGTCCGCGGGCGGGCAGTCGGTCGTCGCGCTGCTGGGGATCGCGACGGCACGGTCGCTGTTCGCCGGGGCTGTCGTGCAGAGCGCGCCCTTCGGCATCGGATTCCACAGCCATCGGAGGGCCGAGAGGGTGGGAGCGATGTTCCTCGCCGAACTCGACGCCGATCCCCGCACCGCGTCCCTGCGCGAACTGCTCGCCGCGCAAGGACGCACCGTTCGCCGCTGCGCCGGGCCCGGCGCGCTGAATTCGGCGCCGCCCTTCTTGCCCGTGGCCGACGCGGGACCGCTGCCCGGCGAGCACACCTGGCGAGCAGCGGTGCGCGCCGCCGCCGCCGATCTGCCGGTCCTCCTCGGTTGCACGCAAGAAGAGGCGCGCGCCTTCTACGGTGGCCCGCATCCGGTCTTCGGCAGGCTCCGGCGACTACCGGTGCTCGGAGCCCGGCTGGACTCGGCGGCACAGCGGCTGATCGGGCGAAAGGCGTTCGAGGACGGCATGTTCCGATTCGCCGATGAACTGGCCGGCGCCGGGGCGCGCGTGTACTGCTATCGAATGGGACAGCTGCACCCGGAGAACCCCTACGGCGCCTGCCACTGCATCGATCTGCCGCTGCTGTTCGCCGACGGCGACACCTGGCGCGCCGCCCCGATGCTCGCGCCGCTCACCCCTGCGCAGATCGATGAGCTGGGTGCCGGAACCCGCCGGTACTGGGGTGAATTCGTGCGCACCGGCCGGATCGGCGACACCGGCTGGACGCCGCATCGACCGGGCTCGCGTTTCGTCCGGCACTTGCCATGACCGCGCTCGTGCCGCCGGACGCTAGGCCTGCGCCAGGCGCCACTTCTGGAGTTCGACGTCGAAGGTCGGCGGGGGCCAGTCGAGTTCCAGCCGCTCGAGTGTGGCGATCAGCAGTTCGGTGACGGCGAGGCGGGAGTACCACTTGCGATCGGAGGGCACGACGTGCCATGGCGCGTACTCGGTGGACGTGCGGTCCAGCATCGCCTGGTAGGCGTCCTGATAAGCGGGCCAGAACGCGCGCTCGTCGATGTCGGACGGATCGAACTTCCAGAACTTGTCCGGGCGTTCCAGCCGCTCGGCCAGGCGTCGCTTCTGTTCGTCGAGCGAGACGAACATGGCCACCTTCACCAGCGAGGTGCCCTCGTCGACCAGTTCCCGCTCGAACGCGTTGATCTCGTCGTAGCGCGGCTCCCACACCGTCGGCGGGACCAGATTGTGCACCCGCACCACGAGCACGTCCTCGTAGTGCGAGCGATCGAACACACCGAGCTGGCCCGCGCGCGGCAGCGCCTTGCGGATGCGCCACAGATAGTGATGGCGGCTCTCCTCCGGCGTCGGCACGCCGAACGCGGCGTGGTCGACGCCCTGCGGGTCGACCGAGCCGATGACGTGCCGGACGATGCCGCCCTTGCCCGCGGTGTCCATGCCCTGCAGGATCAGCAGCACGTTGCGCCGGTCGCCGCCGGCTCGGCCGTTGGCGTACAGCTTCTCCTGCAGATCCGACAGCACCTGGGCGCGTTCGGCGAGCAGGGCGACGCCTTCCTTCTTGCCGCCGGTGAACCCCGGCGTCCCTGAGGTGTCCAGCTCGGCCACGCGCAAGCCGTCGGCTCGCAAAGCCTCGGTCGGCGGCACCGTCCACTGCTCGGGCATGGCTCAACAGTAGTTGTCGCGCCCGCCTCACACTTGCGCGAGCCGCAGCAGCTGTGTGGCGAACTCCTCGTCGGACACCGGGGTGAGGGCGAGATCGTGCGCGGTGGTGAGCAAGTAGCGGCCGTCGCCGGTGAAGTCGAGCCAGGTGCGATGGCGGGTGGGCGGGGACATCGGGTTCTCCGGTTCCACCGTGACGGTGATGAAGCCACGCCCGTCCACCGGCTTGCGCAGGACTTGGCGGAACTTCGCCGCGCCGCGATGGCCATTGGTGACGAACGGCTCGGTGCGATCCGCATTCAGCACGGCGTCCTGCGGCTCGCGCATCGGGGCGAGTCTTCCCGGCCGCGCCGGGCCGATGACCTGCACCAGTCGTTCGCCCACGGCACGGGCGTGGCACATCTGTACGGTCACTCGCTGCGGTGTGGCGACCAGAATGCTCGCGTGATTGTGCACCACGGCGGCGAACGCGAGAATCCGTTCGGACTCGGCGCCGTCGCCGTCGCGCGCGAGCGCCGTGCGTTCGCCGGAGACGGTGATGGTGGTCGCGTCGTTGCGCGCGCAGAGCATCAGGGCGGCGGCCAGGTCCGGGTCGGCTTGGCGGGCGAAGCGCTGCGGCAGGCGGAGGGCGTGGTATTCGGACTCGGTCCGCGCCGTGGCCGACGGGACCATGTTGACCGGGTAGGGCCTGCGGTCCAGGCCGGTTTCGTTCGTCCAGACATGCGTGAACTCGTCCGGGCTGAGCACCCATTTCACCGCGTGCCGCCTCCGCGGACGGAATCCGGATCGCCGGGTGCGTTGTCGGAACCTTCGCGCGGCCGGGGGAATCGGGGAACGCGGTCGCCGGTGGCGGGCATGGTCGGGGTGTAGACGTAAGTCATCGTGTCCCGGACATCCGCCTCGATGTCTGCCGCCGCACTGTCGTGTTCCATCCTACGTTTTCCACCGTAAACCGCTTCGGCGGCCGGGTCCGCCAGCGGCCGATACCGCTGCGGCGGCGCGATCGCGCCCCGGACCGTCTGCGCGGCATCGCTATTCAACTCCATCAGCCGGGCGACCGCCCGGCACACGTCGTGCACATCCCCGCCCGCGCGGACGAACTGCCTGGTCGCGCCCACGGCGGCGTCGGCAGCCCGGCCCGACCAGCGCGCGAACTCGCGGTTGGTGGCATCGGAGAAGGCCTGGAACGCGTCGGCCACCGCGGTAGCGTTGGCCTGCCATGCCGCGGCGATGCGGCCGAGCGCCGCCGGGTCGAGCGCCTCGTGCACCAGATCCCAGATCTGCTGATGGGTGTAGGCGCCGAACAGTTCCCGATCCGGCGCGTAGGCGGGATCGGTCGCGTCGTCGGTGAATCCGGCCAGTTCCTGCCGGATGCCGTCGGCGGCGGCGCGTGCCGCGGGGTCTGCCATCCGTCGTCCCCCTCAGTCGGTCCCGGCGCGCGGGTGCGCGCTCACCGGGGCTCCAGATATTCGGCGACCAGCCGCAGCGCGGCCTGATTGGCCGCCTCGGCGTCGGCCAGCCGGTTGGCCGCGGCGAGATACGCGGCCTTGAACAGCAGCGCCGTCTCCTGGAACGCGGCCAGGGTGTCCAGGTATTGCCGTCCCTTCGCGGCGAACCCGCGGGTGAGGCCGTGTCCGGTGGGCAGATCGGGAAAACCGCTCACCTCGGTGACGAGGTGTTCGTCGGCCATCGCGCGGCCCAGATCGTCGACCAGCCGGTCGCACGCGGCGGCGAGATTCTCCGCGACCGCGGTGTCCAGTTCGAACCTCTCGCCCCCACCTGCGCCGATGGCCGCCGCGTACAGCTCTCGCGCCGCCCCCTGCCCGGTATCGGGTACCGCCACCTGGAAGCCCCCTTCCGCTCGGTCCTGTTCGTACCGCGCTGTACTGGCGTCGCACTTTACCGGGCGGTACAGCGCGGCGGACGGCCTCGGTGCGCGCTTGTGCGCAGGCCCCGGCGCCCGGCTCCGCCGTTGTTACACTGACCAGCGGTCCGAGGGGTGGTGTGGGGAAGGCGACCGGTGGCCGGAATCGACGGGGCAGTCCCGAAATATCTACAGATCGCCGAGCATTTGCGGGATCTGATCGAGCGCGGGGAACTGGCTCCCGGCGCCGAGGTGCCGTCGGAGCGCGAACTCGCCGCGCGCTGGCAGGTGGCCAGACCCACCGCTGCCAAGGCGCTGAATGCGCTGCGTCAGCGGGGAATCGTCACGTCCCGGCGTGGGTCGGGCACCTATGTGGCCGAGCGTTCGGCGTTGATGCGGGAGAGCGCGCCCCGATACGGACCCGCGCCCGAAAGCGAATCGGTGACCGTGCTGAGAGCCGAAATGCTGGAAGGGTCGCGGTATGTCACCGAATCGCTCGGCTTACCCGCGTCGAGCGCGGTGTTCACGCTGGAAACAGTGTGCGCGAACGACTCTCGGAACAATCGCCTGATGACCTGTTGGTATCCCGGTGAGCTCGCCGAGGGTGCGCTCGGGTCTGGGCCCGCGTCCGATTCGGGTGGAGTCGCGCGGTATTTGGCAGACGCCATCGGACGCGCCGCCGTGGTGGTGCGCGAGAGCGTCGGCGCCCGGCTGGCCACGGATGACGAGCGGCGCCGTCTCGCGCTGCCGGATCCGGCGGCGGTGCTGGTCGTGCGGCGCACGGTTCTGGACGGACGCGGCGTCGCGCTGGAGTACCGCGAAAGCGTCCACCCACCCGGCCACCCGATCGAGACACGCGAGTATCCGGCCAGGTCAGCGGCCGATTTCCGCCGTTGACACCCCCGCTCCGCAACTGGCATAGTCCACTTGTCGGGAGTGGCGAAGGGTGGGAGGGGCGATGTCCGATCAGTTGACCGTCGGCGGCTGGGTGGTCGTGGGGGAGCAGTGCTCGGTCCGGCTGGCCCCGGTGCCGGGCGGCGACTTGCTGGCCTTCGTCTTCGAAAGCAGCGGAACCGAATTCGAATTGGCCCTGGCCCCGGCGATCCTGCACCGCATGGTGGATCTCGGCGCCGCCTCGTCGGCACGGTGACAGCGCGGGCCGTCACGGCATCCGGAAACCTTGTGCCCGAGACCGCTTTTCGGCTGAGTAGGCAGTGGTTTCAGGCGTCGATGAAAAGGTCGTTGGCCAGCTCGCCCGCGCCCGGCACGACCCGATAGTGGTCCAAGTCGATGCGCCCATGGGAAGCGAGGACTTCCTCGTCCAGCAGCAGCTGGCCGGTGTAGGCGTTCGCGGGGCTGGTCACGATCAGCAAAGCGGCATCCGCGCAGATGAACGGGTTGCGGGACGCGGCGACGGCCTCCGCGCCGCCGAGCAGGTTGCGCACCGCGGCGGTGTCGATCTTCGTGCGCGGCCACAGCGAGTTCACGGCGATGCCGTAGCGCCGGAACTCGTGTGCCAGACCGATGGTCGCCACGCTGACACCGTATTTGGAGACGGTGTAGGCCACCCCGTTGCCCACGTGCTCGGGATTCATGTTCAGGGGCGGGGAGAGGGTGAGGATGTGGGGATTCCGCCCGGCCAGGGCGGAGGCGCGCAGATGCGGCAGCGCCAGCTTGGACAGCAGGAACGGCGCGCGGACATTGACGGCTTGCATGTGGTCGTAGCGCTGCATGCCGATCTGCTCGGCGCCGGTGAGGTCGACCGATCCCGCGTTGTTGACCAGGATGTCGATGCCGCCGAAGCGCTCGGCGATGCGATCGACCGCCTCCGCCATGGCCTTGTCGTCGCGCACATCGGCCACCAGCGGCAGCACGGCGCCGCCCGCCGCCTCCGCCTCCGCGGCGGCGGTGTGAATGGTGCCGGGCAGTTTGGGGTGTGGCTCCTGGGTGCGTGCGATCATCGCGACGTTCGCGCCCTCCGCGGCGAACCTGATCGCGATCGCCAAGCCGATGCCACGGCTGGCGCCGGTCACGACGGCGGTCCTGCCCGCGAGCAGATCCCCGGTCGCCTCTCCTGGAGCGGACGCGGGCGTGGGTAGGGGACTGTTCATGGCTGGGTCCTCTGGCTGGAACTCGATCTTGTCGAGTGAGGCTAGCTGGCATTCGCCGGGCGCGGGGACGGATCGTCGTCCACACGTCGTTCGCCCCAGGAGGAGGCGGCCGCATCCCCGGCGTGCTCGAAGGCTGGTACGCGGCAGCGGTCGAAAGAGCAATCGAATTTTCTGTGTGATCCATGGAACCGGCGATAGTCGGGATGCGTCAGTAACAGTGACGAACTTTTGCCTGGACGTGAACAACGGAGGTGCGATGGCTACCCGGACGGTGCCGCGGCCTCCATTCCCGCCGGCGCTACTCGCCGATCTGCATGCGGGCAATGTGACCGCGGCGCAGCGCGAGCGGTTGTGGCCGATCGTCTCGTGTGATCCAGAAGCGTCGCGGTATCTGCGCGGGCTGGACGAGATCAGCGCCGAGCTGGGTGCGCTGAATCGGGACGAACGCGCCATCCACGCCATGCCGGAGGACGTCACCGCTCGGCTCGCCCGATTCATCGGCACCCTGACGGCGCCCGAGAACGCCACGGTTCATGAGCTGTCGCGTGTCCGTGCGGGCCGATTCCGCCGCGATGGCAGATGTTCCCGTTCCGGCGCGGTTCCCGCGTCCACTGTCGACGAGCGCCGCCGCACCGGGGCGCGCAGGTTCGCCGCGGCAGCCGCGGTGATCGTCACCGTCGCCGCGGCGGGCTCGGTCGTCTCGACGATGGACGGCCGTGACGCCCCTGTCCCCGCCGCGCGTCTCGCCGTCGGCGACGACGAACTCACCGCCACCCTGGCGCTCGGCACGCTGGGCCGCCACACCGTCACCGGCTTCCTGTCCGACCCGGAAGCGTTACGGCGCTGCGTCCGCGCGAACGGGCTCGACCGCGCCGTGCTCGGTTCTGCCGACATCGCGTTCCAGGGTGATGACGCGGTGCTCGTCCTGCTCAACGGTCCGCGCCCGCCCGCCATCACCGTGCTGGTCGTCGGAACCGGCTGCGACACCGGTGCGCCGCAGCGAAAGGTGGTGCGGGACATCGGCTGATCTCGTCGCGGCAGGTCACCTGTGCGCAGCGCACGGCAGCCTGGCCGTAGCGCGGTAGGCTATGACAGTCGTCATGGCCGAGGGAGGAGAAGGGGTGGCCGAAACGCCGCAGGCGCGGGATCGGATGGTGGCGGGCGCGGCCGACATGATCCGCCGCCACGGTTTGAACGCGACCAGCGTGCGGGAACTGGCCAAGCACGCCCAAGCGCCGCTCGGCTCCACCTACCACTACTTTCCCGGCGGCAAAGCGCAACTTGCGGCCGAAGCCGTGCGCTTCGCCGACACCCTGACCGCCCGCGAACTGGCGCAAGGACTGGCGGCCGGACCGGTCACCGGATTGCGGACGTTCGCGGACATGTGGCGAAAGGTGCTGGAAGACAATAATTTTCAGGCCGGATGCCCGGTGCTCGCGGTCTCGATCGAGGCGCAGGGGGATGACGGCGGGCCGCAGCGGGCCGCGGCGGCCGCGTTCGAGAACTGGACCCGGCTGTTCACGCGGTCGTTGCGCGACCAGGGCGCGAGCGCGTCCGACGCCGAGCAGACCGCCACCCTGATCATCGCCGCGGTCGAGGGCGCGGTGGCGATGTGCCGGGTTGAGCGCGGCACCCGCCCGCTCGACCGCACCGTGGACAAGCTCGAATTCCTGATCCGAGCCATCACCGGCGCTCGAGCGCCGCGCCCGAACGCGGCGACCTAGCGTGCGGGTTTCGTCGCGCTGACGTACTGCAGCAGGCGATGGACCCGCTGGTCGATCTCCACCAAACCCTCCTCGGCGAACAAGGCGGGAAAGGTCCGGCCGCCGAACACCCGCAGTCCGCTCAAACCGCCCACCACGCGGCTCACCTCACCGATCGGGTTGGCGGCACGGTGGCTGGTGGTGATGGCGATGCGGCCACCGGGTGCGAGGACGCGGATCATCTCGCGAGCGGCGACGAGCGGGTCCGGGATGAGGTAGAGGGCGCCGAAACAGCAGACCGCGTCGAAGGTTCCGTCCGCGAACGGGAGTCTGCGCGCGTCGCCGCGCAGATATCCGACGCGCGGTCCGGCGTTGTCCGCGACGGCGCGCGCCAGCATCGGCTCGGAGTAGTCCAGGCCGATCGCGTAGCCGTCGCCGGACAGCTTCTCACTCAGGTACCGGGTGAAATTGCCCGGCCCGCAAGCGATGTCGAGCACCTTCTGCGCGCCGCCGAGCCGCAGGGTCGCGACCGCGTCACGCCGGTCGGACGCGGTGGTCCGCCCGCTGGCGAGGTAGAACAGGGCCGGCCGCCACGCTCGCTCGTACACCGCGGCGAGCGCGGGGGCGTTCATCGTCTTCCGTGCGAGATTCACCGGAATGCGTCCCTCAGGCGCGGTCGACGGTGATCGTCATGCCCGCACCGCGCAGCCGCTCGGTGAGCGCGTCGCCCATCGCCGCGGCCGGGGTGAGGATGCCGGCGAGCTCGGGTTGCTTGTCGGTGTCGAATGCCAGGCACAGGCCGCTCTCCCCGAGCAGCACGGCGGTGGCCTGGTAGCCGGGGTCGCCGGAGCCGGAGAAGGTGGCGACGTACTTCGCGCCCGAGGTGGTGTGCGCGAACGTCTTCATGGTGAACCAGCCGCTCTTGCGCGCCTGCTCGCTCGGCCCGGTGCCGGGCTTGGGCAGCACGCGATCGAGCAGTTTGCGGCCCACCGCTGCCCGCGACAGCAGCGCTCCCGCGGTCATGCCCGCCACGATGCCGCCCGCCATGCCCGCCGCGACCAGCGGCGCCATCCGCGACTTGCCCGCGCTCATCACCTCGCGGTAGCGGAAGTTCTTGCCGTACACCCAGCCGAGCAGGCCGTTGGAGCGGCGCACGATCTTGGTGTTGTGCGCGGCCATGACGAATGTGCTCACCCATCCGTCCAGGCTCGGGTCGATGGCGCTCGCTCGCGACAGCGCCTGATCGGACTGGCGGCCGACGTCGGGATCCATCGACTTGTCCGGGCTCAGCGAGTACGGGTGCGACATCACCTTGCCCTTGGCCGGGTCGGCGGCGATCGCCTCCATCATGGCGCGGCCGGAATCGATGGTTCCGCCGCTGACGCCGCCCTTGAGCGAAGCCACCAGCGTGGTGTCGGCCAGCTCGCCGGTGTTGTCCTCGACCGTGCGGCGATAGAGCTGGTACACGCTCAGATCGGACGGGATCGAGTCGTAGCCGCAGGAGTTCACGATCTTCGCGCCCGTGGCGGCGGCCTGTTCGTGGTAGGCGTCGATGGCGTCGCGGATGAACAGCGGCTCGCCGGTGAGGTCGGCGTAATGGGTGCCCGCCTTGGCGCACGCCGCCACCAGCGGCATCCCGTAGCGCAGGTATGGGCCGACCGTGGTGACCACGACCTTGGTGCGCGCCGCCAGCTCGTCCAGCGCCGTCTGGTCGTTCGAGTCGGCCACCACCAAGCCCCACTTCGCGGCCTTCGGGCCGAGACTCTCGCGCACAGCGGTCAACTTGTCCAGCGATCGTCCGGCCAGCGCCATCCGGGCGGATTCCGGCGCGGCCCCGACGAGATATTCCGCGGTCAGCTTGCCGACGAAACCCGTCGCGCCGAAGAGGACCAGGTCGTATTCCCGTGTGTCTGCCATGGTTTTCCGTTCTGCGGTCGTGTCGCCGGGCGGCGGCTACTCGGTGGTCTTCTTGCGCGGCCGTTGCGGCGCGGCGCGGGGACGGTCGGCGAGCCAGGCGTGATGGGCCCGGCCGAGTTCGGTGACCGGTGGTTCGTCGTAGAGCCATTCCCTGGCGATGCGATGCCAGTTCGCGGTGCAACCGAGGTGCCCGAGCATGCCGAAGGTCAGGAAGTCGGCGCGGCGCGAGAAGAGATGCTCCGGCGGCAGATTCTGCTGCTTCATGCCGGTGAACTCGCTGGCTCTCGGATCGACCGCGAGCAGGAAGGCGCCGCTGGCCAGCTCGGGGGTGATGGTCAGTTCCTCGTCCACCAGACACCATTCCGAGGCGGCCAGCACGTATTCCAGGCACTCCTCCGCGCCGATCTCCTGCGGCGAATCGATGACGCCGCGCTTGATCATCAACTCGCGCAGGTCTTCCGCGCGATCTTCGGCGGCGGCCCGCAGGCAGACCAGCTCGAACTGCACGTGCTCGGCATCCATACGGTTGAACAATCCGAAATCCAGGAAGCCGACCCGGCCGTCCGAGGCCAGCAGCACGTTGCCCGGATGCGGATCACCGCAGAATTCGTTGAAGGTGAACAGCGATCCCACGTAGAACCGGTAGATGATCTCGCCGATGCGGTCGCGCTCCGCCTGGGGCAGCTGCCGGATCTCATCGAAGCCCTTGCCCTCCACGTATTCGGTGACCAGCACTCGCGTGGTGGAGAACTCCGGCAGCGAGCGCGGCACGATCACGAACGGATGCCCGGCGTACAGCTCGGCGATCTGCAACTGGGTGGCCGCCTCGGCTCGGTAGTCGAGCTCGGCCTCCATGTTCAGCCGCAGCTCGTCCAGCACCGCGGGCGTCACCCACGGCATCGCGGACTGCAGCACGCGCCGGAACATGGCTAGATTCTTCAGATCCGCGCGCACGGCGGCGTCGATGCCCGGGTACTGCACTTTCACCGCGACCTGGCGGCCGTCGTGTAGTCGGGCCCGGTACACCTGGCCGATCGAGGCGGCGGCGACGGGCTCGGCGTCGAACTCGGCGAAGACCGCGTCGAGCGGCTTGCCGAAATCGTCCTCGATCACCTGGCGCATGGCCGCGAAGGAGACCGTCGGGGCCGCGTTGCGCAGCACGGCCAGGCGTTTCTGGAATCGCTCCCGATGATCCTCGGGCACCAAGTCGAGATCGAGCACCGACATCATCTGCCCGAGCTTCATGGCGACGCCCTTCATGGTGCCCAGCACCGTGACCACCTGCTCGGTGGTGCGGATCATCGACTCCTCGGCCATCTTCGCCCGGACCGCCTCGGATCTGCCCCGCATGGTCAACCGCGTGCGCTGGTTGCGAAGCACCGAACTGGCTGCCACCGCGCCCAGCTTCGTGCCACGAGCAAGCCGAGAGGTCGGTACTTGCTTCGCCATCGAGGTACCTCCGTTGGTGCCGCGGTCGGAGCGACGGACACGCGGGCGGCAGCGTGCGGGACCATGGTGTCCCGCGCGGACCGCCGTCGAGTACGGCGCCGGCGGTGACGCAACACACTCGGCGCACCGCTCGGGTTCAGACTAACCAAGGTTCCGGCAAAGTCGACAGTGCCGGTGAACTTTTGCAAGCGGTCCAGCTAGCACCGGGGGCCGATGGCTCGATTCAGTCTTGGGCGGGCGTCTCGGGGGTGGGCAGCACGTGCGGCTGCGCGTTGAACGCCGCGGGCGAACCGCCTGCCCGGGCCATGCCCTCGATGGCGCTCCAGGCGAGCATGGTGAGGTAGTCGATCACGTCCTCGCGCGACAGCGACTTGTTGGTCGACCACCAGTGCGTGGCCAACTGAATGCCGCCGACCAGCACATACGACGCCAGCGCCGCGCCCTCGGTCGCCACGCCCCGGTCCTTGGCGCGCTCGGTGATGACCGCGCACACCACCTCGGCGAAAAGCTTCTCGAACTCCGCCAGCGAGGACTGGTCGGCCGAGCCGTTGCCCATGATGAAGCGGTAGACCTCGGGGTCCTCGTCGACCGTGCCGACGTACTCGGCCAGCGCGGAGCGCACCAGCTGGTATTCGTCGGCGTCCAGGCTGATCGCGCCGTACACCCGCGGCATCAGCGTGGTTTCGATGAACCGCTGCATGGTCGCGTGGACCAGGTCGTTCTTGTCGGAGAAATAGCGGTAGAGCACGGTCTTGGAGACGCCGATCTCCGCGGCGATCTCGTCCATGCCCGCGTTGCTGCCCCTGGTGCGCACGGCGGCGAGGGTGCCGTCGACCAGTTCCTCGCGGCGATCGATCTTGTGTTGCCGCCACCGGCGCTTGCGGCCGTCCATCCGGCCGCTGCGCACCGCCGACGGTCGCTCGCCGACATCGACAAGGTCTTCGGTGGACAGCGTGGGCTCCCTCGTTCGTAAGTGCTCCGGTGGCTACCAGCTTAGGTCCCCGCTACCCGTGATATGCGCTTTTGAGCCCGGATGCGGTAGGAACCACAGTCCGCAGGCCCGGTGCGTCCGATTTGTGTGAAGTCGCTCGCCCCGCTCGCCACTGCGCCGGGCACAGCAGAATGGGAGGCATGGAGAAAGCTCCCGGCAATACCGCGGTGCTGGACGCCCCTGCCGCGCCTGCCGCCGCGCCCCTCGGCTTCGCCGCCGTGCTCGACGAGGCGGCCAAGCGTCGTGACCTGTGGCGGATGAAGGCGTTCGCCACCGGCCTGCTGGCCATGGCCACCGCGATCTATCTGTTCTGCCGCTGGACCGAATCGCGCGGGGCGGGCGGCGACTGGGTCGGTTACCTGCGGGCCGCCTCGGAGGCGGGCATGGTCGGCGCCCTGGCCGACTGGTTCGCGGTGACCGCACTGTTCCGGCATCCGCTCGGCCTGCCCATCCCGCACACGGCGATCATCCGGCGAAAGAAAGACCAGCTCGGCGCCAGTCTCGGCACCTTCGTGGGCACCAACTTCCTGGCGCCGGAAGTGGTGTCGGCGAAGTTGAGTTCCGCGCAGGTCTCCCTGCGGGTCGGGCGCTGGATGGCCGATCCTGGTCACGCCGCGCGCGTGGCGCAGGAGAGTTCGACGATCCTGCGCGCCGTCGTCGGCGTGCTGCGCGACGAGGACGTGGAGCAGGTCATCGACAACACCATCGTCAAGCGGATCGCCGAGCCGCTGTGGGGTCCGCCGATCGGGCGGGTGCTCGCGGAACTGCTCGCCGACAACCGGCAGCTGGCGCTGCTGGACCTGCTCGCCGAGCGCGCGCACCAGTGGGCCCTCGGATCCCAGGAGACGATCGATCGGATCGTCCTGCGGGACGCGCCGCAGTGGGCGCCGAAATTCGTCAACATCCTGCTTTCCGAACGGATCTACCGGGAACTGGTGGAGTTCACCTGGAAAGTCCGCTCCAACCCGGAGCACGAGGTCCGTCTCGCCGCCAATCGGTTCCTGGAGGAATTCGCCGAGGACCTGCAATTCGACGACGCCATGATCAAAAAGGCCGAGCGGGTCAAGGCGCAGATCATGGGCCGGGAGGAGATCACCGGACTGGCCTCGGCCACGTGGCGCGCGGCGAAGCGGCTGATCCTGGAATCCGCCGACGATCCGAACAGCACGCTGCGGCGCAAGGTCGCCGAGAACGTGCAGCAGCTCGGCGAGCGCCTGCGCGACGACGCGGATATGCGGGCCAAGGTCGACGGCTGGATCGATCGCGGCGCGCGCTACTTGGTGGAAAACTATGCCGGTGAGATCAGCACCCTGGTCACCGACACGGTTGCCCGGTGGGATGCCGATGAAGCGAGCAAGAAGATCGAATTGCAGGTCGGCCGGGATCTGCAATTCATCCGCATCAACGGAACCGTCGTCGGTTCGCTTGCCGGACTGGCGATCTACACGATTTCCCACGTGATGTTCGGCGGTTGATCCGCGGCGTGCGGAACGTTTGCCGAAACTCTGCTAGCAGACTGCTTGCAATAGCTAGCACCCTGACCTAGAATCGAATTCGTACAACCCGCCAGAAGGTGAGTGATGGCTGACCAGCCCGAGGTTTCCGCCGAGTACACCGACAGATCGGACGAGCACTCGTCCGGCGCCGGGGAACGAGGGGGTCGCGTCGTCAGTGCGGCGCACGACATCGGAGGCTTCATCAGGGCGCAGCGAGAAGCCGCGCAAGTCTCGCTGCGTCAGCTCGCCCAGCTGGCGGGGGTGAGCAATCCGTACCTCAGTCAGATCGAGCGCGGACTGCGCAATCCGTCCGCCGAAGTGCTCACGCAGATCGCGAAGGCGCTGCGGGTCTCTTCGGAGGTCTTGTACGTACGGGCTGGCTATCTCGAGCAGCGGCCGCACAGTCCGGTCCGGGACGCACTGCTCGCCGACACGTTCATCAGTGAGCGGCAGAAGCAGGTGCTGCTGGACATCTATGAATCGTTTCGCCGGGAAAACGGAGGAAACGAGGCAGGGGGGGATGTATGGGACAGCGACGTTCCGCGCACGACAACCGAAACTCCGCCACGCCAGGAGAACGAAACACCATGACCGAGAAGAACGCCACCGTCACCAAGCCCTTGCTCGCCACCGTCGGCGCGGGTGACGCCCTCTACACCGCCGTCAACGACGCCTTCGCCCAGGTGCGCGAGCGCGCGGCGGCCACCGAGGTGCAGGCCCGGGTGGAGGAGGCGCGCGAGCGCTTCGCCAACGTTCCCGCCGATGTCCAGGACCGATTCGAGTCGCTGCGCGAGCGGCTGTCGGGTCTGCCGTCGGAACTGCCCGACGACCTCGCCGAGCTGCGCGAGAAGTTCACCGCCGAGGAGCTGCGCGCGCTGGCCGAGAAGTACTACCGGCAGGCGCTCGACCTCTACGCCGACCTCGCCGTCCGCGGTGAGGAGGCCATCGAGCGGCTGCGCGCCAACCAGGTCGTCGATGAGCGGATCGGCAAGGTCGAGACCCTCTACGGCGACGCGGTCAGCCGCGCCGAGGACGTGCTCGAGCGCGTCAACGGGCTGCTCGGCCGCCCGGTCAAGGCCGAGGTCGAGGTCGAGGCCGACGCGGTGGCCGACCCGGCGCCGGTCGTCGAGGCCGAGGTCGTCGAGGTGACCACCGAGGCCACCCCGGCTCCGGTCACCAACGGCGCGCCGAAGAAGGCGCCGGCCAAGAAGGCCGCCACCCCGGTCGCCAAGAAGGCTCCGGCGAAGAAGGCCGCCCCCAAGAAGGCCTGATCCGCCCGCGGCAGAGACGATTCGACGCCCTCGCGCACCCCTGGTGCGCGAGGGCGTTGCTTCTATGATGGGTGGGGTGAATATGGTGCACGGATTGACCGGGATGATCCTGCTGGTGCTGTGGCTGGCGGCGCTCGGTGCGACGATTTTCGCGCTGATCCACGCCGTGCGTCAGCGTCCGGACGCGTTCACCGCGGTTGACAAGCTGACCAAGCCGATCTGGCTGGCGATTCTCGGGGCGGCCGTGCTCGTGCTCCTGCTCTCGCCCGCGGGTCTTGGCCTGCTCTCCTTCGCGGCGATCATCGCCACGGGTGTCTACTTGGCCGATGTGCGGCCCAAGGTGGACGAGGTGCAGCGGGGTCCGCGCTGGTGAGGGTGGAGTTCGCCGACGAGTAAGGGTGCTTGCACTAGCAAGCGGCGCGAATCGGGGTTACTGTATCTAGCAGTAACACAAAGGAGTGTCCGATGCGTGCCATGCTGCCGACCGCGTTGACGAGCTTCCCGGCCCTGCTCCGGAGCTTGCGCGACGCGCACAGCGCCGACCTGCGTTCCCGTACCTACCGGACCGCCGCGTTCAACCCGCCGACCGCGCCTCGCGAGGTGATTCCGGTCCGGGCCGGTGACGGGGCGCGGCTGCGCGTGCACGCCTACGGCCCGTCGGACGCCCCGGCCGTCGTGCTCGTGCACGGCTGGACCTGCTGCCTCGAATACTGGAATCCGCAGATCAACGCGTTCGCGGGCGAATACAGGGTGATCGCGTACGACCAGCGCGGTCACGGGGAGAGCGAATACGGCTCCAGCGAGCTGACCATGGACCTGCTGGCCGACGACTTGGCCGCCGTGCTCGACGCCGCGCTCGCGCCGGGACAGCGCGCGGTGCTGGTCGGACACAGTCTCGGCGGCATGACGCTGCAGGCGTGGGCCGGGCGCTACCCGGAGCGGGTCGCGCGCCAAGCGCTCGCGGTGCTGCTGACCAATACCGCGGCGGACCGGCTGATCCTGGAAACTACGGTCGTGCCGCTGCTGAACCGGCCGCTGCGGCTGCTGCAACTGAAAGTGCCGCTGCCGTTCCTGTTCGGCAGGCTGGGGCTCGCAGCCCCGATCGTCTTCCCCCCCATCGCGCCGGTGCGCTGGCTGTTCGCGCGCCAGATCCTCAACACCGCGGCCAAGGGCGAGTTGTTGGATTTCAGCATGGCCATCGTGCGGTCGTGTCCGGCCTGGGTGCGCTCGAAGTTCGGTTTCCTGCTGGCCACGATGGATGTCGGTGAGTCGGCCCGCGACCTGGTCGTGCCGACGACGGTGATCTCGGGACAGTTCGACGACATGACGCCGCCGGTGCACTCCGAACGCATCGTCGAACTGCTCCGGCAGACCGGCAGCCTCGCGCGTTACCAGGTGCTGCCCACCGGCCATCTCGGGAATGTCGAAGCCTACGAGCGGTTCAACGAGGAACTCGCGCGCGTTCTGACCGCGGCGAACAAGCCGAGCCGCGCCGATCTCGCGGGCTGACGCGCCGGGGGTTCGCGCCCCTCAGGAGAAGACGACCGTCCGGCGGCCGTGTACGAGGACCCGGCCCTCCAGATGCCAGCGCAGCCCCCGCGCCAGCACCACCCGCTCGATGTCGCGACCCTGGCGGACCATGTCGCGCACTTCGTCGGCGTGGTCGATGCGGATGACGTCCTGCTCGATGATCGGGCCCGCGTCCAGTTCGGCGGTCACGTAGTGGCAAGTGGCTCCGATCAGCTTCACGCCACGGGCGAACGCCTGGTGGTACGGGCGAGCGCCGACGAACGAGGGCAGGAAGCTGTGGTGGATGTTGATCGCCCGGCCCGCCCAGTGCTCGCACAGTTCGGCGGGTAGCACCTGCATGAACCGCGCCAGCACCACCGCGTGCGGGTCGTGCGCGTCCACCAGGGCGCGCACCTCGTCGAACGCTGGGCCGCGCTCGGCCGGGTCCTTGGGGAACGGCACGTGATGGAACTTCACCCCGTGCGCCTCCGTCATCGCGGCCAGATCCGGGTGGTTGCCGATCACCGCCTCGATGGTGGCGGGCAGTTCACCGCTGGCCGCGCGCCCGAGCAGGTCGTGCAGGCAATGGCCGTCCTTGCTCACCAGCAGGACCGCGCGGCGGCGCGCGCCGGAGTCCAGCAATTGCCATTCGGTATCCGGTCCGAGATCCGCGGCCACCCCGGCGAACCGGTCGCGCAGTTCCGCGATACCGAACGGCACCGTCGCGGCCCTGATCGCCTGACGCGTGAAGAACCAGCCGGTATCCGCGTCGGAGTGATACCCGGCCTCCACGATCGAGCCGCCGAACTCGGCGATGAACGACGTGATCCTGGCGATGATGCCCGGCCGATCCGGGCAGCCGAGAGTCAGCACATAGCGGCGGTCGTCCAGGGCGGATGGAGCGGAACTCATGAGCACATCCTCCCAGGCGCGCTGTGCGTTGATCATCGAGCCTCTGGGGCTATGATTGAAGTCAGTGAAGGCAATGGCGCTATTGCTGTCAAATCGGAGCAGGTGAGTGGATATGGCAAGGCTGACCGTTCGCGATCTACCCGACGACGTCCGCGAGGCGTTGCGTGTACGTGCCGCGCAGCATGGACGCAGCACCGAGGCGGAGGTGCGGGCAATCCTTATCGAAGCCGTTTCTCCCGTGGCGCAGGTGGAGCTCGGGTCGTTGCTCGCGGAGATCGGGCGCGAGGTCGAACTCACCGACGACGAATTCGAAGCGCTGAACGCGCGTGATCGACGGCCGGGTAGCCCCGTGGAGTTCGAGTGATCGTTCTCGATACGAACGTCATTTCCGAACCGCTGCGCAAAGCTCCAGACCCTGGCGTAGTCGCTTGGATCAATGCGCAACCTCTGCGCACTCTCTACCTGTCAGCTGTCACTGTCGCCGAGTTGCGGTTCGGCATTGCCGCGATGCCTCCCGGTAGGCGGCGAGACAACTTGCGCGACAAATTCGAAACTCGTGTGTTGCCCCTATTCGCAGGACGAGTACTCGCCTTCGATATCACCACCTCTGCGGTGTATGCCGAACTCATGGCTGCCGCCCGCGCCACCGGAGCTGCGATCGGTACTGCCGACGGCTATATCGCCGCGACCGCCAGCGCTGCTCGGATGGCCGTCGCCACTCGCGATACCGCGCCGTTCCGAGCTACCGGAGTGCCCGTCATCGACCCGTGGGCCTAGCGCCCGCTGCGCACGACCAAGCGCTGAGCCGGGGCTCAGAGGTGGTAAAACGGCTCCGCGTAATGGAATTCGCCGGTGATCTGGGAGTCGTAGGCCGACAGGGAGCGGACCTGGAAGTGGCTGATCCAGGCCGGGTCGTCGGGGGTGATGCCGAGACGGGCGGCGGGCACGAAACCGAAGCGCGGGTAGAACTCCAGGCTGCCGAGCAAGCCGATCAGTGGTTCGTCGAGCGCGTCGGCGGCGCCGAGCGCCGCGTGCATGAGGGCCGAGCCGACTCCGGCGCCCTGATGGTCGGCGAGAACGCCGATCGGGCCGAGGGCCAGCACGGGGAACGGGCCGACCGCGGCTCTGGTCAGGCACACGTGGCCGATCACGCTGTCGTGCTCGATCGCCACCAGCGACAGCGTGGGGATCCAGCCCTCGTCGCTGCGCAGCTTCGCGACCAGATCCACCTCTGGCGGGGCGGCGCCGGGACGATCACCGGACGCGGCGGCGTGGGCATAGCGAGGCGCGAATGCGCTGCGATGCACCGCCGCGATCGCAGTGGCGTCGTCGACGCGTTCGCGACGGATCAGCACGGTCGTCTCCTCCCGGACGAAGTAGGGCCCATCCGCGCACGTCGGTCGGTCGACCGTGGCGTCACGTGGTCCGATGCGCCATCAGCTACGAGTGTGCGGGAACTGCCGCCGGGCGCGCAACGGAATTCGCGTCCGGTATGCCAGACTCTCACCCCATGGCAAGTTCCGCGTCGCTGACCAGGGCCGAAGTGGCCGCCATGATCGATCACACGCTGCTCGCCCCGGAGGCGACGCCCGCGCAGGTCGGCGCGCTGATCGAAGACGCGCGGGCGTTGGGCGTGCTCGCGATCTGTGTGTCGCCGTCCATGTTGCCGGTGCGCGCGCCGGGACTGGTGGTCGCGACGGTCGCCGGATTCCCTTCCGGGAAGCATCATTCCCTGGTCAAAGGCGCCGAGGCGCGGCTGGCGGTGGACCAGGGCGCCGCCGAGGTGGACATGGTCATCGATGTCGGCGCGGCGCGCGCGGGTGATTACACGGCGGTGTTGTCGGACATCGTCACGGTGCGCGAAGCGGTCGGCGATCGAGCGCTGTTGAAAGTGATCATCGAATCCGCCGCGCTGCCGGACGAAGCGATCGTGCGGGTGTGCCAGGTCGCCGAACGCGCGGGCGCCGATTTCGTGAAGACCTCCACGGGATTTCATCCCGCGGGCGGCGCGAGCGCGCACGCGGTGCGGTTGATGGCCGAAACGGTCGGCGACCGGCTGGGTGTCAAGGCCAGTGGCGGTATCCGCACCGCCGAGGCGGCCGCGGAGCTGATCGCGGCGGGCGCGACCCGGCTCGGGCTGTCGAGATCGCGCGAAGTGCTCGACGGCTTCCCGGCCTGACCAACAGCGGAAGACGTTCGCCCACATCGCCGAAGCGTTTGCGTGCGGCCGAAATGCCGTGCGGCGCTGCGGGTCAGCAGCGCATGTCGGAGCTGTCGCCGGAAGACTCGAGCTGGGTTCGCCCACCGGAGAGGTGGACATCGACGCCTGAGTCGGTGACCTTCAGGTCGGTCGCCGTCATGCCGAGCGGGTAGCTCTGCAGGCTCTTGGTGAACAGGTCGACGATGCCCTGCACCAGATCGGAGGGCAGGCCGATGCCGAGCAACTGCGCCGACATCGTCTCCACCTGCACCGTGCCGTTGACGATCTGCGGCTTCAGTTGGAGTTCGGCGAAACCGCCGAGCACCGACAGAGTGAGCATGCCGGTGCTCGCCGAGGAACTCACCCCGCTGACCATGCCGCCGAGGGTTTCCTGAATGCCTTCGTTGCTCCAGGTGACGTCGGCCGAGGAGCTGCCGATCACGCTTCCGTTCCGATCGGAGACGTCGACGTCGCGGAAGACGGCGTGCACCACCATCCCGACGGCCGGACCGAACTTGGAGTCGTCGCTGTTCACCTTCACCGAGGGCACCTTGCCGTCGATCCAGGTGAGCAGCATCGGCTTGGGCCCGAAGCCCACGTCGATCTTCGACCCCATCTCCTTCTCGAACTGCGAGCTGATGCAGTTCGAGACCGTGTGCCTGGCATAGGCCTCGCCGCCGACCAAGACCGTGGCGAGCAGAATCGCTACCACGGTCAGCGCGATCAGCAGGCCCCGCCGGTTGATCGTCGAGGTTGAGGTTGCGTTCGTACTCATGGCCAAAATTCTTCCCGACCTTTCTGTGCCGTCTCTGAGGAGGCAGTGAGGGGTTCGAATGTGACATGAAGCACAAAAAGCGAGCGTAGCCTGATGCCCATGGCTGGCGAAGCGGCAAGCCGCGCGATCGGATCCGCGGAACAAGGATGGCGCGTTCTGCGTCGCTGGGCCGGTCGGCACGCCGGTTTCTTCACGACTCGTCAGGTGCTGCGCACCGGGTGTGGGGCCCGGGTGCGGGCAGGTCTCGGTGACGGCTCGGTGACCAGGGCCGGAGTGGGCATGCTCCGGTTGGCCGGGTGGCGGGACGGTCCGCTCGACGAATACGCGATGTGGGCGGCCTGGTTCGACGGCGCCGCGGTGGTCTCCCATCAGAGCGCGGCGGAGCTGCACGGGCTCGGCAGTCTGCGCCCGCGGTTCCTGCATCTGTCGGCGCGGGCGGGACGCCCGCCGGTGACGCCGCGGCTTGTGGTCGTGCGCCGCGCGCTGACCGGCGCCGAGGTGGAATCGGCTGGTGCGTTCCTGGTGACGACGCCGGTGCGTACGGTGCTCGACCTGGCCGAGTCCGATATCGGGCAATCCGCCTTGAACGAGGTGGTGGCCGACGCGGTGGCCATCCACCGCTGCGCGGGCGAGGAGATCACCGACGCGGGGGCGCGCCTGTCGCCACGCGCCGCGCGCCGGGTGTACCGGGCGCTTGCCGTAGCGTGACGAAACCGCGCCGGCGTCAACCGAGCGGCGCGACCGCCGACCACGGCACCGAGAGCACGTTGTCGCGCAGGCGGCGGCGGTAATGGCGGATCGGGAACCCTTCGGCGTGCAGCGCCCGCGCCGCCGCGCGCCAGCGGACGCGGGGACCGTACGGCCCCAGCGGCGCGGCGTGCGCCCAGGCGCGATCCGCGGCGGCGAGCAGCGTGTGGATCGGTTCACCGGGAATGTTGCGGTGGATCAACGCCTTCGGCAGGCGTTCGGCGAGGTCGGAAGGGCGCTCGACGGTGAAGGGATCCCAGGCCAGGGTGAGCGAGCGCGGCCCGTCCCGGTCGAGCAGAATCCAGGCGCAGCGCCTGCCCAATTCGTCGCAGGTGCCGTCGACCAGCAGCCCGTCCGGCGCCAGCCCGGCCAGCACCGTCGACCATGCCGCGCCGACCGCCGATTCCGGGTACTGCCGCAGCACGTTGAAGGCGCGCACCAGAACCGGTCGCAGCCCGGCCAATTCGAATCCGCCGCGGGCGAAGGTGACGCCGTCGCGGCCGGGCACCACGCGCTGCGGGTCGATCTCCAATCCGACGACCCGCACGTCGGCGCGGATCATGCGCAGCCGGGCGGCCAGCTCGAACGTGGTCCACGGGCTCGCGCCGTACCCGAGATCGACGACCAGTGGATCGGGCGCGACGCGCAGCCGACCGGCGACGAGGTCGTCGTTGATCAGCCAGCGGTCGCTGCGGCGGAGACGGTTGACGGCGGTGGTGCCACGAGTGATGGTGCCGACCGGTCTGGTCAGCGAGTGGGGTGCTGTTCTTCCAGCCACTGCACCGTGAACTCTGCCTCGCCGCGGAACAGGTCGACCAGGTTGACCAGCATCAGCTGTTCCAGGCGCGGGCCGACCATGGGGATGAACACCTTCGCCTCGGACGAGAAGCGCATCGTGCAGCCGGTGTCGGTGGGGAACAGGCGGATGGTGCCGCCGAGGCTGCCGGGGCCCGCCGGGATGGACGCCGAGTACTTGCCGGTGGTCTCATCCTCGGCGTACGGGCTGTAGAACTCCTTGCGGGTGATCACCATGTCCTTGCGCATCACCGTCTGGGCGATCTCCGGGAGCATGTCGCGGGGCAGTACGTGGTGCAGTTCGACAGAGATTCCGTCGTCGCCTGCCTCCAGCCGGGCCACTTCGTTGCCGGGGGTGTACTTCCGCATCTCTTCCATCCGCGCGTCCCAGTAGTCGCGGTTCGACAGCGCCGCGTACAGCTCTTTCGTGGTGTGCAGCGGATAGCGGGCGGAGTAGTCCAATCGGCGTGCCATGGGCTCACAGGTTACCGGGACCGGCGGCGCCGACCTCGCCGGGCGGGTGGAGTGCGGAACTCACACGAATGCCGGGACGGCACGATGTGACGTCGAACAGTGACCGCGCTGCGCGGCCGGTCAGTGCGCCGCGAGCCAGTTCTCGGTGAACTCCGCCTCGTTCTTCAGCAGCTCGGTGAGGTGCTCGGCGATCGCCTTCTCGATCTTGCTGCCGAACAGCGGGATCTTCACCTCGATGGTGCCGTCGACCGTGGTGACGGCGCCGGAGCCCTCGGCGGCCAAGGCGATGGCTCCGCGCACCTCGGCGGGCGCGCCATCGACGCGCGCGGTGAAGGTGGCCTGGTCTCCGGTCCAGTGCTCGACGCGCGGGATGATCAGATCGCCCGGCCGCACCGCCGTGATCGCGGCGGGGAGCAGTTCGGCGGCGATGGCCTGCACCATCTCGACACGCACTTCGTCACCGCTGATGGTGACCGAATCCAGCCGGGCGTTGGGGCCGCCGACCTGCGCGATGCGATCCTTCCAGTACTGGTCGTTCGCGAAAGCCGCGCGCACCGCGGCGGTCGGATGGGTATAGCGGGCCGTGTACGCCAGCGGTGTAGCCATGGCTCCACACGCTACCGTGTGGCGCTCGCGCTCCACGAGCCGTGCTGTCCGATCTGCTCGTGGGCTGAATACGCCAGCTCGTAGCCGATAGCGCGCACGCTACCGTTTACCACCGTGCGAACTTCACGAGTGGTTCCGTCGGATCTTCTCGCCGGCACCGGCGCGCGGCTGCGCGCAGGCGTGCGGCTGGCGGAGCTGACCACGCTGCGCGTCGGCGGCCCCGCGCTGGTCGCCGAATGCGCGACGACCGAGTCGCTGGTCGCCACGGTCCGCGCGCTGGACGCCGCCGGTGTCCCGGTGTTGCTGCTCGCGGGTGGTTCCAATCTGCTGATCAGTGACGACGGCTTCGACGGCGTGGTGGTGCGGATCACGACCACCGGCGTCGAGATCGGCGACGGCGGTGTGGTGGCCGAGGCGGGCGCGAACTGGGACGCGGTGGTGCGCGCGACGGTCGAGGCCGGTCTCGGAGGATTGGAGTGCCTGTCCGGCATTCCCGGCTCGGCGGGTGCGACGCCCGTGCAGAACGTGGGCGCCTACGGCGCGGAGGTGGCGAACCTGCTGCGCCGGGTGCGTCTGCTCGATCGCGCCGGCGGCGAGATCCGGTGGGTGGAGCCGGGCGAACTCGGTTTCGGTTACCGCACCAGCGTGCTCAAGCACCGCGACGACGCCGTGGTGCTCGCGGTCGATTTCGCGCTGCGCGCCGACGGTTCCAGCGTGCCGCTGCGGTACGGCGAGCTGGCCTCAGCGCTGGGCGCTTCGGACGGCGAGTCCCGCCCCGCCGCGCAGGTGCGGGAGGCGGTGCTGCGGTTGCGCGCGGGCAAGGGCATGGTCCTCGATCCCGCCGATCACGACACCTGGAGCGCGGGTTCGTTCTTCACCAATCCGGTGGTCGCGCCGGAGCGGGTGGCGCAGGTGCGCGCCGCGATCGCCGCCCACGTGGGCGACGTCGCGGTGCCGACCTACCCCGCGCCGGACGGGGTCAAGTTCTCCGCGGGCTGGCTGATCGAGCGGGCGGGTTTCGCCAAGGGCTTCCCCGGCGACGGCGCGCCCGCCCGGCTGTCGACGAAACACACACTGGCACTGACCAATCGCGGCGGCGCGGCGGCCGACGATGTGGTGGCGCTTGCCAGGACCGTCCGCGACGGCGTGGCAGAGCGTTTCGGGATCCGGCTGGAACCCGAACCGGTCACCGTGGGCGTCACGCTCTGACCCGTTGAGGCCGACACCACACGCTGCGCCGACGGGGCGCGGCGGGCGGCGCGCGTAGATTCGACGAAGTGAACCACCGCACCATGATCCGCCGATCGGTTGCCGTGGTGTCGGCCGTCCTGCTCGTGGTCGTCGCCGCGGTGGCCGGCTGCACGATAGACCGCGGCTCCGGCAAGCCGGGTCCCGCCGCGGGCCCGATCGCCAAGGCGACGTTGGCTCCCGCCGACGACGCGACGAACGTCAACCCGACCGCCCCGGTCTCGGTGACGATCAGTGACGGCACGATCGATCAGATCGCGCTGACCAACGCCGCGGGCAAGCAGGTCCGCGGCGAACTCGCACCGGACCGGCGCGCCTACACCATCACCGAGCCGCTCGGCTACGACGCCACCTACACCTGGTCGGGCACCGCCGTCGGCACCGACGGCAAGCCGATCCCGATCGACGGCTCGTTCCACACCCTGACGCCGAAGAGCACCGTCCCCGCGACCCTGAACATCGGCGACAACCAGGAGGTCGGCATCGCGGCGCCGATCATCCTGCAGTTCAAATCCTCCGTGTCGAACAAGGCGGCGGTGGAGAAGGCGCTCACCGTCACCACCGACCCGCCCACCGAGGGCGCGTGGGCCTGGTTCCCCGACGACGGCGGCTCGCGCCTGCACTGGCGTCCGAGGAACTACTGGACGCCGGGGACCAGCGTGCACGTCTCGGCCCGGCTCTACGGCCTTGACCTGGGCGGCGGCAACTACGGCGATTCCGATCTGACCACCGATTTCCGCATCGGCCGCAGCCAGATCGTCAAGGCGAACGCCCCGAGTCACCGCATGCAGGTGGTCCGCGAGGGGCAGACGATCTTCGATTTCGCGGTGAGTTACGGCGAGGGCAACGAGGCGCGCAACGTCACTCGTTCCGGCATCCACGTGGTCACCGAGAAGTACGAGGACTTCATGATGTCGAATCCGCCGTACTACACCAACGTTCGCGAGCGCTGGGCGGTACGTATCTCCAACAATGGCGAATTCATCCACGCCAACCCGGAATCGCTGTCGGCGCAGGGGTCGGCGAACGTCACCAACGGCTGCATCAATCTGTCACCCGCTGATGCCCAGGCGTATTTCCCCACGTCCTTGTACGGCGATCCGGTCGAGGTGACCGGCACTTCGATCCCGCTTTCGGCCGCCGACGGCGACCTCTATGACTGGACCATCGACTGGGACACCTGGAAAACCATGTCCGCGTTGCAGGGCGCGCCCTCGGCTGTGGTCTCCGCCACCCCCCTGCCGCCGCGGCCCGCCGGAGCACGCTGACCGGTTCTAGCGCACCTTCACGTTCTGCTCTTCGGTCGCACCGTCGGCGTGTTCCGCCTCGACCTTGCGATCGGCCTCACGTTGGGCGCGCACCGCATCGTGCCGCTCGGCGAGCAGGTCGCGGATCTCGGTCAGCAACTCGATCTGGGAGGGCTCGGCCGCCTTGGGCGTGCCGAAGCGGTTCTTGATCGTCTTCATGGGCAGGATCAGCACGAAATACAGCACCGCGGCCACCATGACGAAATCGATGGTGGCCGTGATGATCGGGCCGACGGCGATGAAGGTAGCGGGCTTGGACGGGATCAACTGCACGCCGAGGCCGAGCTGATTGGTGCTGCCGAACACCGCCAGCAGCGGATTGATCACACCTTTCGTCACCGAGGTCACCACGGAGGTGAACGCGGTGCCCATGACGACGGCGACCGAGAGGTCGATGACGTTCCCGCGCATCAGGAACTCTTTGAAGCCCTTGAGCATGTGCCGAGTCACTCCCATCCGATGTCCTTACGCTTGCGGCTTCTCGGATGCTAACGGCTCGGGGCGAAGAGCGAAGGTCCAGCGATTCGCGGCCGGACCGGACGATACCCCGCGCTATGAGGTGCGGCGGGCGAACCGGCCCGCATCCGCCTGGTCGCGCGGCTTGATGATGATCTGGTCCAAGTTGACGTGCGCCGGCCGCGACGCGACGAACCCGATGACCTCCGCGATGTCCTGGGCGACCAGCGGATCGATGCCTTCGTACACCTTGGCCGCGCGCTCGGCGTCGCCGCCGAAACGCACCAGCGAGAACTCGGTCTCCACCGCGCCGGGCGCGATCTCGGTGAGCCGCACCGGCTGCCCGAGCAGCTCGCCGCGCAGCGTGCGGTGCAGCACGGCCTGGGCGTGCTTGGCGGAGGTGTAACCGGAACCGTTGTCGTAGGCGGTGAACGCGGCCACCGACGTGACGGTGACGATCAACCCGTCACCGGAGGCGATCAGCTTCGGCAGCAGCGCCTTGGTGACGCGCAGCGTGCCGAGCACGTTGGTCTCCCACATCCAGCGCCAGTCGTCCAGGTCGGCCTCGGCCACCGTGGCCAGGCCCTTGGCGCCGCCCGCGTTGTTGACCAGCACGTCGACGCGCTCGACCGCTTCGGTGAACGCCCGCACCGACTCGTCCGAGGTGACGTCGAGCGCCACTGCCGTGCCGCCGATCTCGTCGGCGAGGCGGCGCAGACGATCGACCCTGCGCGCACCGACGTAGACGTGATAGCCCTGCTTCGCCAGTTCGCGGGCGGTGGCCTCGCCGATTCCCGAGCTGGCTCCGGTGACGACGGCGGTGCGAGTGCTCATGCGAACAGATCCTAGGTGCGCGTGGTTCGCCGGGGCCGTGCGGTCACCGCGAGCACGGTTAGCCTCGGTGCATGGCTATACGGGACGTGGTGAGCGCGGACGGAACGAACATCGTCTACCGGGTGAGTGGTCCGGCGCAGGGCAGGCCACTGGTGCTGCTGCACGGCTGGTCGGCGAACCTGCGCTGCTGGGGCGGCGCCGCCGACGACCTCGCCGCGCTCTTCCGGGTGATCGCCGTCGACCTGCGCGGCCACGGTTACTCCGACACGCCCGCGGCGGGCTACGACGATCCGAAGAACTGGGCCGCCGACGTCGCGGCGGTGCTGGCGGCCGAAGACATCGAGTCCGGCGCGGTGCTGCTGGGCTGGTCCTACGGCGGGATCGTGCTGTCGGACTATCTGACCGCCTACGGCACCGGAGCCGTGGCGGGCGTCGTCTACACCGGCTCGATGGCGAACATCGGCCCCGGCGTGCCCGGCGCGGCCACGGGCAGCATGATGCAGGAGGCGATTCCCGGCGTCTTCGAGGAGAGCGCGGGGCGGGCGGTGCGCGCCTTCGGTGTGTTCGGCAACGCCAACACCGGACCCGGCACGGACAAGGGGCCCGATGCCCAACGCTTGTTCGGAGCCGGTCTCGCGACCCCGCCCGCGGTGCGCAAAGCGCTGTTCTACCGGACCGTCGACAACACCGAGACCCTCCGCACGCTGGACGTTCCGGTGCTCGTCCTGCACGGGACGGCCGACAGGGTCGTCCCCGTCGACAACGGCCGCTACATCGCGGAGGCGGCGCCGAACGCGCGGATGTCGTTCTGGGAGGGCGCCCAGCACGGCTTGTTCATCGAGGACCGCGCGCGGTTCGTCGCGGAGGTGAGCGCGTTCATCGAGAGCTTGTGATCGGAATCATGTCTGCTCTGTGATAGCTCTCACTTGCCGCGGATAGCGTGTCTGGGCCGGGGAACGCAACGTGCACTATGGATAGTGTGAGTCAGCGCCTGGACCTACGGCCGAACCGTATCGCCGTGTTATCGGTGCACACCTCACCACTCGCTCAGCCCGGTACCGGCGACGCGGGCGGCATGAACGTCTATGTCCTGCAGACGGCCGTCGAGCTGGCTCGCCGCGGCACCGAGGTGGAGATCTTCACCAGGGCCACCGCGTCGAACGTTCCGCCCGTCCAGGAGGCCGCGCCCGGCGTGCTGGTGCGCAACGTGGTGGCGGGCCCGTTCGAGGGGCTCGACAAGCACGATCTGCCCACCCAGCTGTGCCCGTTCACCGCGGAGGTGCTGCGTCAGGAGGCCAGGCACCTGCCGGGCCACTACGACCTGGTGCACTCGCACTACTGGTTGTCCGGCCAGGTCGGCTGGTTGACCAGGGATCGGTGGCGGGTGCCGCTGGTGCACACCGCGCACACCCTGGCGGCGGTGAAGAACGCCGCGCTGGCCGAAGGCGACTGTCCGGAACCGGCGACCCGCGAGATCGGCGAGAAGCAGGTGATCGCCGAATCCGACCGGCTGGTCGCCAACACCGCCGAGGAGGCCCGCCAACTGGTCGAACTCTATGGCGCCGACGCCGAGCGCATCGACGTCGTGCCGCCCGGCGCCGACCTGGCCCGCTACCGCCCCGGTGACAAGGCCGCCGCCCGCGCCGAGCTCGGGTTGGCCGCCGATGAGCGGATCGTCGCGTTCGTCGGCCGCATCCAGCCGTTGAAGGCGCCCGATGTGCTGGTGCGCGCCGCGGCCGAGGTCTTGCGCGTCGACCCGGAACGAAAACTGCGCGTGCTGATCGTCGGCGGTCCGTCCGGCAGCGGGCTGGAGCGGCCCGACGCGCTGATCGATCTGGCCGCCGAACTCGGCATCGCCGAGCGGGTCAGCTTCCTGCCTCCGCAGCCGCCGCAGCGGCTGGTGCTGGTCTACCGCGCCGCCGACCTGGTCGCGGTGCCCAGCTACAACGAGTCCTTCGGCTTGGTCGCGATCGAGGCGCAGGCCAGCGGCACGCCGGTGCTGGCCGCCGACGTGGGTGGTCTCGGCACGGCCGTGCGGCACGAGGTGTCCGGGCTGCTCGTCCCCGGCCACCGCACCGCCGATTGGGCCGACGCCCTGCGCTACCTGCTCGACGACCCGGACCGGCTGCACCGGATGGGTGAGCGGGCCGTCACGCACGCGGCCAATTTCTCCTGGGCGCACACCGCCGACGGACTGCTGGCCAGCTACGCCGCGGCCATGGCCGGTTTCCGGGACGAGCGGGCGGTCTTCGGCGGTCGCGGCTTGGCGCACAGCGATGTGCGGGAGGATGCGTACGACCGGGTGTCCGCCGACCGCACCGGCCTGGCCGGCGAGCGGACGGCCGCCCTGCTCGGTGAGAACAGTCAGGCGAGATCGCGGGCGCTGTGGCGGCGCCGGATGGGAGTACGCCGATGAACGAGGTGCAGACGACCGCGCGACTGATCGACGAGACGCTGCGGGATCGGGAGATCGAATACACCCGGCCGGGGGAGGAGACCTTCGTCGTCGTCCTGCCCGGCGAACGCAAGCTCAAGACCACCGTGATGGTGACGGTGGGCAAGCACGGGGTTCGCTTCGAAGCGTTCGTCTGCCGCAAGCCCGACGAGAACTTCGAAGGCGTGTACAAGTTCCTGCTGCGCCGCAACCGCAGGCTTTATGCCGTCGCGTACACCCTCGACCGGGTCGGCGACATCTATCTGGTCGGCCGCATGTCCGGGCACGCCGTCACCGCCGACGAACTGGACCGGGTGTTCGGGCAGGTGCTCGAGGCCGTCGACGCCGACTTCAACGTGCTGCTGGAACTCGGCTTCGCGGAATCCATTCGGCGCGAATGGAAGTGGCGCGTCTCACGGGGCGAGTCGCTGCAGAACCTGCGCGCCTTCGAGCATCTGGTCGATTCCGCCGACAAGCCGTAGCCGGTCGTCGCCGGGTCCGGCCCGCCGGGTGACAATCGCGGGTGGTTCGGTTCGGCGAAGGGACGGCATTGGCGATTCTCGCTCTGGACATCGGCGCGACGAAGTTCGCGGCCGGGGTGGTCGGCCCCGGCGCCGAGGTGTGCGAGGTGCGCCGGGTGGACGTGCCCGGCGCGGGAGTGTGGGACGTCTGTCGCGAACTGCTGCTCGCGGTCGCGGGGGCGGAGCCCGTCGGCGCGGTGGGGATCGGCGCGGCCGGGCCGGTGGATGTGCGCACCGGCGTCACGGGTCCGTTGAACATTCCCGAGTGGAGAGCCGGCTTCCCCATCGTGGCCGCCGTGCGTGAGCTGTTTCCCGCCGCCGCCATTCGTTTCGCGATCGACGGCGCCTGCCTGGCGCTGGCCGAGCACCGCATGGGCGCGCTGCGCGGGGTGTCCGACGCTCTGGCCATGACGGTGTCGTCGGGAATCGGCGGCGGAATCGTGGCGGACGGGAAGGTGCTGCTCGGGCGCACCGGAAACGCCGGGCACGTCGGGCACATCGTCGTGCCCGGCTGGGACACGCCGTGCGGCTGCGGCGGCCGCGGCTGCGTCGAGGCGGTCGCGAGCGGCATGTCGTCGGTGCGGTGGGCGCGCGAGCAGGGCTGGTCGGGCACCACGGGGGCACGGCTGGCCGCGGACGCGCACGCGGGCGACGAGATCGCCGTCGCCGCGCTGCGCCGGGCGGGCACCGCGCTCGGCGCAGCGATCGCCTCGGCCGCCGCCCTGCTCGACGTCGACCGGGTGGTGATCGGCGGCGGTTTCGCGCAATCCGGTGCGCCGCTGTGGGATCCGCTGCGCGCCGCCGTGCACGCGCACGCCGGGCTGAGATTCCTGCGCGGACTGCGTGTGGAACTCTCCGCGATCAGTCACGGGGCGACGCTGGCGGGCGCGGGCGTGCTCGCCGCGGAAGAACTCGCCTGACATGGCGCTTTCCCGCGGGCGCAGCGACGGGCGGACGGGAACCGATGCGACCGCCGCGAGCGCACATGGGAGGATGGCCGCATGACGTACACCCTCGTGCTGCTGCGCCACGGCGAAAGCGAATGGAACGCCCTGAACCTGTTCACCGGCTGGGTGGACGTGCATCTGACCGACAAGGGCATCGCCGAGGGCAAGCGTGCCGGGGAGTTGCTGGCCGAGCACGGCATCCTGCCGGACGTCGTCTACACCTCGCTGTTGCGTCGCGCGATCTCCACCGCCAACATCGCGCTGGACGCCGCCGACCGGCACTGGATCCCGGTGATCCGGGACTGGCGGCTCAACGAGCGCCACTACGGCGAGCTGCAGGGCAAGAACAAGGCGCAGATCCGGGAGAAGTACGGCGACGAGCAGTTCATGCTCTGGCGCCGCAGCTACGACACCCCGCCGCCGCCGATCGACCCGGCCAACGAGTACAGCCAGGAAGGCGACGCGCGCTACGCGGGCATCGACGTGCCGAAGACCGAGTGCCTGCTCGACGTGGTCAACCGGATGGTGCCGTACTGGGAGTCGACCATCTCCAAGGACCTGCTGTCCGGCAAGACCGTGCTGGTCGCCGCGCACGGCAACTCGCTGCGCGCGCTGGTCAAGCACCTCGACCAGATCTCCGACGAGGACATCGCGGGCCTGAACATCCCCACCGGCATCCCGCTGCGGTACGAGCTGGACGAGAACCTCCGCCCGGTGCGCCCGCACGAGTACCTCGACCCCGAGGCGGCCGCCGCGGGCGCCGCCGCCGTCGCCGGTCAGGGCGGCAAATAGTCCGCATCACGCAGTATCGACGCGCTGTCACCCGGATCGGGTGGCAGCGCGTCGTCGTTTCGATGGGCGGTAGGCGTGCGTTGCCGTGCGACACGCCGGAGCGCTGCCGGTCCCTCCGCGACGCGACGTCGGCGGTTTAAGTTACCCACTGTTTTTACCGGCAAGTAAGTCGGTACACTCTGGTCGTTCGACCAGCCGAGAGGTGGATCACGTCCGATGAAGAACGCGTTGCGGGCCACGGTTGCGGCGGTTGCCGCCACGATGCTCGTCCCCTTGTCAGCCGGCGGCGCCGATGCCGTCGCGCCGCCGACCGGCCCTGACGGCGGCGCTGCGGGAGCGGCCTGGACGGCCACCCAGGATGGTCCACAGCAGTACCCGAACATCAACATCCAGTGGGACGTCCCCATCACGATGAGCGACGGAACGGTCCTGAAGGGCAACGTCTACCGGCCCGCCGACGTCTCCGGCCGCCCCATCGACACCCCCACGCCGACGATCGTCAACCTGACCCCGTACACCAAGCTGGTGTCGAACCTGGCCGATCACGCGCAGTCGATCCCGGGACTGTCCGACGCGCTGATCGAATTCTTCCGGCAGATCGACATGAGCGGCACCCCGCTGTCCGGCGTCACCGATCTGACCAAGGCGTTCGGCGGCGGCGAACTGCGCAACTTCACCGTCGACCGGCAGCTGATCAAGAGCGGCTACACGCAGGTGGTCGTCGACGTGCGCGGCACCGGTTTCTCCCAGGGCGTCTGGGACATGCTGCGCGGACGTGAGCAGCAGGACACGGTCGAGGTGATCGACTGGGCGTCGCGCCAGCCGTGGTCCAACGGACGCGTCGGCATGAACGGCGTCTCTTACTCCGGGATCAACCAGGTGCAGGTCGCCGAGAAGCGCCCGCCCGCCTTGCAGGCGATCTTCCCCGTGGTGCCGGGCAGCGATCTGGTCAACGACGTGCTCGCGCCGGGCGGCGGATTCGGCTTCAACTTCATCCCGCTGTGGCTGACCGCGATCAACGGCCTCAAGTTGATCCCCGATCTGGCCTCGGTGCTCAACGGACAGCTGGACACCACGTGGCTGGCCGACCGCGCCCGCGACCCGTTGACCTTCATGGACGTGCTGCTCAACGTTTACACCACCGCGCGCATCGAAGATCTCGACCCGCGCGCCAAGGAGTTGCTGACCGACGGTTCCGGCCCGCGCCAGGACTGGCTCGGTGATCCCAGCGACATCCGGACGCCGACCTTCGTCACCGGCGGCTGGCACGACCTGTTCACCTACTCCGAATCCAAGATCTACAACGAGATCCCGCTGCCGCCGGGCCACAAGCAGCTGCTGATGGGCAACACCTATCACCTCAACTCGGGCAACGAGTACGGCAAGCCGGGCCTGCCGCCGCGGCTGGACGTGCTGCAGCGCGCCTGGTTCGACCGGTGGCTCAAGGACGTCGACAACGGCATCGAGCAGTACGGCCCGATCACGCTGCGCCAGCAGGGCGGCGGCTGGATCACCACCGAATCGTTCGCCGCGCCGACCGCCGCCGCGGATTCGGGGCAGGCGGTGCATCGCAGGATGTATCTGTCCGCCGCGCCCAGCGGTACCGCGAACAGCTTGTACGACGGTTCGCTCGACGCCGCGGGCACCGGCGAGCCGGCGCGCCTGACCGTCGCGCCCGGCCTGACCAGCCTGTGCTCCAACGACGCCGCCCAGGGCACCGCCGGTGTGCTGTCGGTCATCGACGGGTGCGCGAAGGACTCCAGGGTCGAGGAACTCAACGGCCTGACCTTCACCAGCGCCCCGGTCGCCGAGCCGACCACGATCTCGGGGCGAATCGCGGTGCGGCTCAACACCGTCCAGGACGCCGCCGACGGGTACTGGGTGGTCACGGTGAACGACGTCGCGCCGGACGGGCAGTCGAGCGTGCTTTCGTCGGGGCAGCTCATGGCCTCGCTGCGGGCGATCGATGAGGCGAACAGCAGCAAGTCGGCCAACGGCGACTACACCGATCCCCGGCCGTTCACGTCGCTGGAGCAGCGGCAGCCGACCGTCCCGGGCGAGGTGACCACGCTGGACATCGCGCTGCCCGCCACCGAGGCGATCCTGCAACCCGGGCACCGGCTGCGCGTCGACGTGTACGCCGGCAACTTCCCCAAGGGCCTGCCGATCCTGCCGATGCTGATCGACACCGGCATGCGGCCACAGCATCTGGAGCTGGACCCCGGCCGTCCGAGCTTCGTCAACGTGCCGGTCGGTGGCAATCCGGGCTGGTAGATCCGGGGCGGGGTCCGAGCGTGCACCCGCGCGCATCATGCGTGACGCTGCGGGGTATGGGTGCGGGTGCACGCTCCGGCCCGGTCAGTCGGCGACGGCGAAGGCGGCCGCCAAGGGCGGGAACATCGCGCGGGCATCGTGCCCGGCGAACCAGAGGCCGACGGTGAACACCGACAGGGCCTCCAGATAGCGGGCCCGGTGCAGGCCGCCCGCCGGGAACGCTCGCGATCCCAGGTCTTCGGCGAGCGTGGCGACCGCTCGCAGCGCGGCCTCGTCGTCGCCGCACAGCGGCACCGCCAAGCGGCGGCCGTCGAAGACGCGCGCGTCGGCCTGCCATACCTCGGCGGCGCACAGGTTGAACGCCTTCACCACGTGCGCCTCCGGCGCCAGCGCCGCGATCCGTTCCGCCACAGCGTCTTCGGCGAGCACGAAGCCGGTGGCTCCCTCAGGGGCCGTCGCGTCCGGGGTGAAGGCGTTGGTGCAGTCGATCACCGTGCGTCCGGCCAGTAGATCCGCGACCGCGTGCAGCACTTCCGGCAGCGCGGGCACGGGTAACGCGAGCAGCACGACGTCGCCGAAACCCGCCGCGTCGGCGATACTTCCGGCCCGCCCACCGATCGAGGCCGCCGATTCCGCCGCGGCACTGCCGGACCGCGCGCCGATGAGCACTTCGTGCCCCGCCACGCTCCAGCCGCCGCCGAGTGCCCGCGCCATCGCGCCCGCGCCGATGATTCCGATTCGCATCCGAACTCCTGACTCGAAAGGTGTGCGCCGCCGACGCTAGGGACTGCGAAAGACACCCTGAGGTGCGCAACGGCGCTGGCAAGCTGGAGGCGTGAGCGCAGCACCCATCGACCCGGTCGGCTCCGAGCGGGTGGACTTCGCGCCGTACGGCGACTTCGAATCCGACTGCCCGGCCCGCATGGGCGTGGACATCTTCGGCAACTCCTGGCTACCGGTGCTCGTCTATCTGTTGCGCGAGGGACCCATGCGTCCGGGCGAGCTGCGCACGGCGATCGGCGGGATCAGTCAGAAGATGCTGACGCAAACGCTGCGCCGAATGGAGCGGATGGCGCTGGTGCGCCGTCACCGGTACGCCGAGGCCCCGCCACGGGTGGAATACGAGCTGACCGAGGCGGGCGTTGATCTGTTGATCCCGATCTACGCCCTCGGCGAGTGGGTGGACAAGCACGGCGCGGCGGTGAACGAGGCGCTGGCCGCAGCCGAGGACGAAGTGAACCGACCGGCCGGTGGATACGGGGCGGATACCTGACGTCGAACAGCGCGTAAACATGCGGCTAACGGCGCCGGAAGGGCCTATGACCTGCGCGAAACTTCGTGTACCCCGCGTCGGGCGACGGGTCGGCGACCGTACGATTCAAGTGTGAGTGTTCCCCAGGCCGTGCTGCTGGCCATCTTGGCGGCTGTCGTCGGCCTGGCAGTCGGCGGGCTATTGATCCCGTATGTGAATGCCAGGCAGGCCGCGCGCAGGCAGGCCGAGTCCGGTCTCACCATGTCCCAGGTTCTCGACCTGATCGTGCTCGCCTCCGAGAGCGGGATCGCGGTCGTCGACGAGTACCGCGACGTCGTGCTGGTCAATCCGCGCGCCGAGGAACTCGGCCTGGTCCGCAACCGCCTGCTCGACGAGCGCGCCTGGGCCGCCGTGGAGAAGGTGCTCGCCACCGGGGAATCCGCGGAGTTCGACCTCACCGCCAAGAATCCGGTCCCCGGCCGTGGCCGCATCGCGGTGCGCGGCGTCGCCAGGCAGCTGTCGCGCGAGGAGACCACCTTCACCGTGCTGTTCGCCGACGACGATTCCGAACAGGCGCGCATGGAGGCCACCCGGCGCGACTTCGTGGCCAACGTCAGCCATGAACTCAAGACCCCGGTCGGCGCCATGAGCCTGCTGGCCGAAGCCCTGCTGGAGTCCGCAGACGACCCCGAGGCCGTGCGGCACTTCGGTCAGCGCGTGCTCGGCGAATCGCGCCGTCTCGGCAAGATGGTGACCGAGCTCATCGCGCTCTCCCGCCTGCAGGGCGCCGAGAAGCTGCCCGAACTCGAGGTGGTGGACGTGGACACCGTGGTGACCCAGGCGGTCGACCGTTCCCGCACCGCCGCCGAAGCCGCCGGGATCACGGTCAGCACCGACCGCCCGAGCGGGCTCGAGGTGCTCGGCGACGAGACCTTGCTGGTCACCGCTCTGTCCAACCTGGTGGAGAACGCGATCGCCTACTCGCCGCCCGGCTCCCACGTGTCGGTGAGCCGATCCCTGCGCGGCGATCACGTGGCGATGGCGGTCACCGATCGCGGCATCGGCATCGCCAAGGAGGACCAGGAGCGGGTGTTCGAACGGTTCTTCCGGTCCGACAAGGCGCGTTCGCGCCAGACGGGCGGTACCGGTCTGGGTCTGGCTATCGTCAAACACGTGGCCGCCAACCACAACGGGGAAATCACCCTGTGGAGCAAGTTGGGCACCGGATCGACGTTCACCTTGCGCATACCCGCCCACCACGAAGCAGGCGCCGACGACGACAACGACGGCGCCGTGGTGAGCACGATAGAAACAAGCCCGCGTCCCACCGGACCGGGCCGACCGAATGGTGTGGAGGCACGCAGATGACGAGTGTTCTGATCGTCGAGGATGAGGAGTCGCTGGCCGATCCGCTCGCGTTCCTGCTGCGCAAGGAGGGTTTCGAGGTCACCGTCGTCGGTGACGGGCCGTCCGCGCTCGCCGAGTTCGACCGGTCCGGTGCGGACATCGTCCTGCTCGACCTGATGCTGCCCGGCATGAGCGGCACCGACGTGTGCAAGCAGTTGCGCACCCGCAGCGGGGTGCCGGTGATCATGGTCACCGCGCGCGACAGCGAGATCGACAAGGTGGTCGGCCTCGAGCTCGGCGCCGACGACTACGTCACCAAGCCGTATTCCGCCCGCGAACTCATCGCGCGCATCCGCGCCGTGCTGCGCCGCGGGGCGGGCGACGAACTCGAGGGCTCCACCGAGAGCGGCGTGCTGGAAGCGGGCCCGGTCCGGATGGACGTCGACCGGCACACCGTGATGGTGAACGGCAAGCCGGTCACCTTGCCGCTCAAGGAGTTCGACCTGCTCGAATACCTGCTGCGCAATTCCGGGCGGGTGCTCACCCGAGGTCAGCTGATCGACCGCGTGTGGGGCGCCGACTACGTCGGCGACACCAAGACCCTTGACGTGCACGTCAAGCGGCTGCGCTCGAAGATCGAAGCGGATCCGGCCAAGCCGGAACATCTGGTCACCGTGCGCGGCCTCGGCTACAAACTGGAGGCATGAGCGGCCCGCGAGGCGAGAACACGAAACGGCCGAGAGCACTGCGGTGCTCTCGGCCGTTGCCGTTCGTGGTCGCTCAGGGCAGGTAGATCCAGGTGGTGCCGAGGGGGGTCTCGGTCTTCTGCAGGGTGATCCAGCCCAGATCGTCTTCCTGCATGCAGTCGTAGAGGTCCGCGGTGCTGGTGCCGCGGCAGGCGATGGTGTGCGAGGTGCCGTAGGGGCTGGCGATCAGCAGCTTGCCCGCGGCCTTGGCGTTGACCGCGGCCGGATCGGTGGCCGACACGAACTCCGTGGTGAAGTCGAAGAACTTGTGCGGATCGCCGTTCGGCTCGGCGTGGGCTACTCCGGTGAGCGAGAGGGCGGCGCCCAGTGCGATGGTCGCCGCGGCGAGAACTTTCTTGGACATAACGGCACATCAAACCCGATCCGGGTGAAGCTCGCATGGCGACGGGGTGAACCGCCCGAGCGAGCGCACCGCCGGAGGCCACCCGATCGAGCGCTCGGTCGGCAAACGATCAGGCGAACGGATCGGCGGTATCGCGCATCCGATCGGCGTGCACCGTCGCCGGGTGCACGGCGATCAGGCCGAGACCCTCGCGGCGCTTGCAGTGCCTGGCCAGCTCGGCGTAGGCGGGCGCGCCGATCAGTTCGGTCAGCTCGGGGGCGTAGGACTGCCACACCGGCTTGGCGCCGACATGGGCGTCGGGGGAGCCCGAGCAGTACCAGTCCAGGTCCGCGCCGCCCGGCCCCCAGCCGCGGCGGTCGTACTCGGTGATCACGGTGCGCAGGATCTGCACGCCGTCGGGCCGGTCCACCCAGTCCTGGGTGCGGCGGATCGGCAGCTGCCAGCACACGTCCGGCTTCACCTCCAGCGGCTCGATGCCGCGCCGCAGCGCCATGGAGTGCAGGGCGCAGCCGATGCCGCCCGCGAAGCCGGGACGGTTGAGGAAGATGCACGCGCCGTCGAACCGGCGCGTGCGCAGCGCCGGCTCGTCGTCCAGTTCGTCGAGTTCCAGATAGCCGCTCTTGGTGACCTTGCCCTGCGCGTTGGTCGCCTCGCTGCGCAGCTGCCAGTCCTCGGGTGTGAGCATCTTCACAGCGCGGCTCAGCCGTTTGCGGTCGTCGTCGTCGGAGAGGAACGCGCCGTGCGAGCAGCAGCCGTCATCCGGCCGGTCGGCCAGGATGCCCTGACAGGCCGGGGTGCCGAACACGCACGTCCACCGCGACAGCAGCCAGGTCAGATCGGCGACGATCAGGTGCTCGTCGTTTGCCGGATCGACGAACTCGATCCACTCGCGCGGGAAGTCGGGTTCGACTTCGGGGGCTGGGTCGATCTTCCCCGCTGGTCGGGGCCGGGTCGGGCTGCTCGGTGATGCGCCTACCGTCACAAAAGAGGACGCTAACAGCTCAGTCGCCTGGGCTGAAGTGCAGCACCACCCAGTACCGTGTTCATGTGCGGCTTGGGGTACTCGATGTCGGAAGCAATACCGTTCACCTGCTCGTGGTGGACGCGCACCGTGGCGGTCACCCCCTGCCGATGAGTTCGACGAAGGCCACCTTGCGGCTCGCGGAGAACATCGATGCCGCCGGTTGCATCACCGAGGCCGGCGCGCAACGGCTGATCGACACCGTGGCCGAATTCGCCAGCATCGCCGAGACCTCCAGATGCGTCGAGCTGATGCCGTTCGCCACCTCGGCGCTGCGGGAGGCGGCCAACTCCGAGGAGGTGCTCGGCCGCGTGCGCGAGTCGACGGGCGTCGACCTGCGGGTGCTGTCCGGCGTCGACGAGGCCCGGCTGACCTTTCTCGCGGTGCGCCGCTGGTACGGCTGGAGCGCGGGGCGCATTCTCAACCTGGACATCGGCGGCGGTTCGCTCGAGATGACCAACGGCGGCGACGAGGAGCCGGACGTCGCGCTGTCCTTGCAGCTGGGCGCGGGCCGGTTGACCAGGGAATGGCTGCGCGATGACCCGCCGGGCAAGCGCCGTGTCGCGGTGTTGCGGGACTGGCTCGACGCCGAGCTGGTGGTCCCGGCGAAGAAGCTGCTCGAGCCCGGCAAGCCCGATCTCGCCGTCGGCACGTCGAAGACGTTCCGATCCCTGGCCAGGCTGACCGGAGCGGCGCCGTCCGCCGCGGGCCCTCGGGTGCGTCGTACACTCACGAGTTCGGGCCTGCGCCAACTGATCGCGTTCATCTCGCGGATGACGGCGGCGGACCGTGCAGAATTGGAAGGCGTAAGTTCCGATCGGTCACAGCAATTGGTGGCCGGCGCACTGGTCGCGGAGGCGAGTATGCGGGCACTTTCGCTCGATACTTTGGAGATTTGCCCGTGGGCGCTGCGCGAAGGGCTGATCCTGCGCAAACTGGATACCGATATGAATGGTGGACCCGAAGCAACGTACTCAGCGGGCTCGGCGACCGGTGACGGTCGGCCCGCGCCCGGCGGCGCGCCTTCGCCGGGCTCGATCGGGACGGTGTCGTCATGAGCGAGGACTCCAAACAGCTGTCGGTCGCGGAACTGCTGGCGCGTAACGGCCAGCAGGGCGGCGCCTCGTCCGGCGGGGGCAGACGCCGCCGCAGCGGCCGCGGCATCTCCGTCGCCGAACTGACCGGTGACCTGCCGGTCATCCGGGACGGCGGCGGCCACTCCGCGCACGCGGCGCCGGATTCCGGTGCGGACGAACCCGCCTACGCGCCGCCCTCGTTCGATCCGCCCGCGCCGGAACCGGTTTCCTACTCGCCCGATCCGCAGCCCGATCCGTCGTCGTATTCGCCCATTTCGGGTCCGATCTCGATGTACGACCCGCTGGCCGGTTACGCGCAGCCGGACCCGCCGCGGGCCGATCCGCCGCCGGGGCGCTCCAGCCGCGTCATGCCGGGCCGGGAGATGCCCTCCGCGCGCCACAGCACGTCGTTCGATCCGCTGTCACCGGACACTCCGGTGTCCGATCTGTTCTCGGCCGCGCCCGGTCCGTACGTCCCCGATCCGCCCGCGGCGCCGGAGACGCCCCCGCGCTCGGGGCGAAGGCGCAGGCGGGAGGAACCCGAAGAAGAGGCCACCGAGGTACGGTCCTGGCAGGAGGCCCGGTCCGAATCGTTCGGCCTGGACGCGCTGTCCGACCGCGGGTTCGGCGAAGCGAGCCGCAACGGCCACGGGGACCTCGATGAACCCGGCTTCGGCCGCTCGCCCTTGCCCGAGCGCAACGGCGCCAGGGGCGGGCGCGCGGCAAGGCGCAGGGCGGCGGAGGCCGCGGAAGCCGCCGAGGACGTGGGTCCGTCCACCGCGGCCTGGTCGCCGTCCACCGGCGGTTTCGCCCCCGAGTCGCAACCGCTGCCCCTCGCGCCGCCGCCCGATCCGAGATCGAAGCCGGGCAGGCAGGCTCCGCCCGAGCCGCCGGAGGCGCATCGAAGACCAGCCCGTCGCGAGGGCGTCGGCGAGAACGGATTGCCTGCCTGGTCGGCCCGTCGGCACAAACCGCAGGCCGAACCGGCGCCGGAATCCGGCGGCCTCCCGACCGCCGCCTGGTCGCTGGCCAGCCAGGATCAGCAGCTGCTGTCCGGCCAGACGGTCGCCGGCGACCTGCTGCGCGAAGGCGCCGAACGGGCCGAACGCGGCGCGGCGCAGCACCACGGCCGTGGCGGTCGCGCCGGCGTCGCCGCCGCGGAACTGGACGGCGTCACCGACGTCTACGAGCCGATCGCACTGGACGAGGACGAAGACGACGACGACTTCGACGACGAACCTCGCGCCGTCACCAGGGCCGCCTCGCCGCGCAGGTCCAGGGCGGCCAAGAAGTCGGAGGACGACGAGAACCGGCGCCAGTGGATGATCCTCGGCGGCCAGAGCACGGGCGCTGCCGTCGCGGGCATGCTGCTGTTCAAGGGCTTCGAGCGGATGTGGGAGATGCTTCCCTGGGTCGCGCTGGCCCTGGCGATGATCGTGATTCTCGGCCTGGTGGCCCTCGTGCGGATTCTGCGCAGGACCGACGACATCCTCAGCACGGTGATCGCCGTCGTCGTGGGCATCTTCGTCACGCTGGGACCACTGGCCTTTCTTCTCAGTACGAACTGAGGCGGGAGCGAGGCGTGGTGAATATCGGGCAGGCGAACGAGACCGGGTCGAGGTCGCACGCGGGCGCCGGACCGCAGGAAGACGCCGGGGGCGGGTCCCGGCCGGGGCAGATCCGGGTGGGCCTGTCCACCGCCTCGGTGTATCCGCAGAACACGGAGGCCGCGTTCCGTTACGCCGCCGAACTCGGCTACGACGGCGTCGAGCTGATGGTCTGGGCCGAACCGGCCAGCCAGAGCATCGCCACCGTGCAGGCCTACTCGCGCCGGTACGGCGTTCCGGTGCTCGCGTTGCACGCGCCGTGCCTGTTGATCTCACAGCGGGTGTGGGGCTCGGATCCGGTGGCCAAACTCGCGCGCAGCGTGCGTACGGCCGAAGCGCTCGGCGCGAGCACGGTGGTGGTGCATCCGCCGTTCCGCTGGCAGCGCCGCTACGCGGCCGGGTTCGCCGAGCAGGTGGCCGAGCTGGAGGAGGGCAGCCCGGTGATCGTTGCGGTGGAGAACATGTTCCCGATGCGGGCGGACACGCTGTTCGGCCGACGCGAAGGCGCGGTGCGCAGGCTGGAGCGCCGTGGCGGCCCCGGTCCCGCGCTCACCGCCTTCAGCCCGTCGTACGACCCGACCGACACCGGGTTCGCCCACTACACCCTGGACCTGTCGCACACCGCCACCGCCGGAGCCGACCCACTGGCGCTGGCCGCCCGGATGGGCTCGGGTCTGGCCCATTTGCACCTCGCCGACGGCAGGGGCGCCGCGCACGACGAACATCTCGTTCCCGGCGAGGGCACCCAGCCGTGCGAGGAGTTGTGCGCGAGCCTGGTCCGCACCGGTTTCACCGGCCAGGTCGTCGCGGAGATCAATACGCAGAACGCGCGCACCACCAAGGACCGGGCCGAGATGTTGCATCGCACGCTGGCCTTCGCCCGCAGGCATCTGACCGAGGCCGCCGCGCCCACTCCCGCGGGCGCGCGCCACAGCTCGCCCGAGCCGCCGATGTGACGCTCGTCGCTCCTCCGGTATGCGGCCATGTGGTCGGTCACCGGGTGCGTTGTACGTTGTACGAACCCGGTGCCGACAGCGCGGCAGCGCAGGACGCGATCGGGTGAGGTCGACGCAGGACAGGAGTGAGGATGACGACGGAGCTGACGGCCGATTTCGGCCCGGCGGCCACCACCGACGCACCGTTCAGCCAGGTGTGCGCGCTGGAACCGGTGCCGCCGACGACCCCGGACACCGGCCGCTACCTGGGTTTCATCGACGACATCTGGACCATCGGCCCGAAGGTGCACGGCGGAACCATGGTCGCGGGCAGCGCGGCCGCGGCGACGAATTGGCTGCGCGCGACCGATCCGGCTCTGGTCGGGATGGCGCCGGTCGCCGCGAGTTCCGATTTCCTCGGCGCGCCCAACCCGGGCGAGGTCGAATACGAGGTGCGTGTGCGGAAGATCGGCAGGCAGATCTGCCTCGCCGACACCGACCTCGTCCAGGACGGTCGCGTCCTGGTGCGCACGGCGCTGACGTTCAGCCGCCTCGACGACGCGAACCCGATCTACGCGCCGGAACACTCCGATATGCCCACGCAGCCGCCCGCCGATGCCATCGGCTACGAACCCGGCTCGCAGATGGGCGACATCGTGCACGTCGGCCGGGGCGCCGACATCCATCTCGACCGCGAGTGGGCCCGCTTCCTGGCGGGCGCGAAAGGCGAGCCGCGCCTGCGGATGTGGATCCGCCCGCGGCCGGGGGACGAGCAGGACCCCGATGTGGCGATGTACTTCGCCATGATGAGCGCCGACATGAGTCCGCCGGTGCCGATGAACCTCGGCCACTTCGGCTGGGCGCCCACCGTGCAGATGACCACCTACCTGCGCCGCAGGCCCGCACCGGGCTGGCTGCGGATCATCGCGACCACGCACGAGGTGGGCGAGCGCATGTTCGACGAGGATCAGCTGGTGCTCGACTCCACCGGCGCGGTCGTCGCGCAGAGTCGTCAGCTGGCGCTCGTTCCCCAGCGCTGAGCCCGCGCGCGCGCCGTCTAGCCTTGAGGCCCATGACGAGAATTGCGGTGATCGGTGGCGGGCGCATCGGGGAGGCGTTGGTCGCCGGGTTGCTGGAGTCCGGGCGGCTGACCAAGGACTTGGTCGTCGTGGAGACCCATCGGGAACGGGCCCATCAGCTCGCCGAGCGCTTCGGCATCCGGGTCACCGACGACCTGGCCGATGCCGCCGTCGGCGCGGACCTGCTGGTGATCGCGGTGAAGCCGGGCGACGTCGACGCCGTGCTCGCGCCGCTGGGCAAGGCCGAGATCGGCAGCGACCGCGATCAGGTGCTGGTGTCGCTGGCGGCCGGTGTGCCGACGGCGCGGTTGGAGGGCAAGATGCCCGCCGGGTTCCCCGTGGTGCGGGTGATGCCGAATACGCCGATGCTGGTGGGGCAGGGGATGAGCGTCATCGCGCCGGGGCGCTACGCGCGCGAGCAGCATCTGGAACTGGTGACCGAGGTGCTCGGCGCGGTGGGCAAGGTGGTCACCGTGTCCGAGAGTCAGATGGACGCCGTCACCGCGGTGTCCGGATCGGGGCCCGCCTACTTCTTCCTGGTCGTCGAAGCCATGGTGGACGCGGGCGTCGGGCTCGGGCTCACCAGGGATGTGGCCACCCAGCTGGTCGTGCAGACCATGGTCGGCTCGGCCGCCCTGCTGGACAGCTCGACCCAGACCGCCGCGGAATTGCGCGCCGCGGTGACCTCACCCGCGGGCACCACCGCGGCCGCGATCCGCGAACTGGAGCGCGGAGGACTACGCTCGGCGTTCTGGGAAGCTCTCTTCGCATCGAGGCAAAGGTCGGCCGAACAGGGCGCGTCAGCGGAATGACCGGTCGGTTCGAAATCGGAAAACCCGATTTCTCACTCCCGTCGCAGTAACACCACTGGTCCCGCTAAGCTCTCAAGTAGCACGTGCGTGTCTGTTCCGCCGGTGGGGAAGCCGGCGGCGCGGACGTGCCGGAGGTCAATGGTGCAATGATGTCTGCGAACAAGATGTCTGCGAATTCCGGAGCGTCCGGCGGCTCCGGTCCAGCGGGCGGTCGGGGGAATTCCCGCACACAGCGTGAGGCCGCGACACAGGGGCAACCCGTGCTCGGCGGCGGCACCCAGTTTCTCACCGTCGCCGAGGTGGCGAGTCTGATGCGGGTGTCCAAGATGACGGTCTACCGGCTGGTGCACTCGGGCGAGTTGCCCGCCGTGCGCGTCGGCCGGTCGTTCCGGGTGCACGCCAAGGCCGTGCACGACTATCTGGAAACGTCCTACTTCGACGCCGGATGAGGCGGTTTCGAGACCGCTGGGGCGTGACGGTACGATAGCTCCTCGGTTCGTGTTCGCCCGCCGGTGGCATCGCTGTTGGTTGCCCCGTGGTATCCGGCGGCGCGAACACGGGGCGTGAGGCTTGCCGCGTGACCCCGGCCCGTCGGCCGGGGCCAGGGCAGACGGGCGTCCGGCAATCGCGCACGGGCAGCGTGCGCGCCGAGTAGAGAGAACGCGAGGACAACCCTATGGGTTCTGTGATCAAGAAGCGCCGCAAGCGCATGTCGAAGAAGAAGCACCGCAAGCTGCTTCGCCGCACGCGTGTCCAGCGGCGCAAACTCGGCAAGTGAGCATCGCTGCGTGGTAGCCGCGCGGGCCCGTCACCAATAGGTGACGGGCTCTTTTATTTGAAACTTGCAATTTTGAAATCACCGTTTGTATCACGTGACTGAAGTCATCGTTAGATCCTGGTTAATACTCTCGGCGGAAGGGTAGGTACCCGCTACCCTTGGCACTGGGAATAATCACAAAGGCGGCTGGCAAGGGAAAGCGGGTGCCGGTGAGTTCTGAGGGTCGGGAAGCGCACGCGCCGAAGGTCGTGCTGGTCACCGGGGCCAGCCGCTTCTTCGGCGGCACGGTCGTCGCCCGCCTCGCTCAGCAGCCCGGGATCGAGCGGATTCTCGCCGTCGACACGATGACGCCGAGCCGGGAGTTGCAGCGGCGCATGGGCCGCGCCGAATTCGTGCGCGCGGACATTCGAAACCCATTGATCCGTAAGGTGATCGATGGTGGCGAGGTGGACACCGTGGTGCACACCGCGCTGCTGACGCGCCCGCCTGCGGGCGGCGGTCGCGCGGCGATGAAGGATCACAACGTCCTCGGCGCCATGCAGCTGTTCGCGGTCTGCCAGAAGGTGGCATCGGTGCGCCGGGTGGTGCTGCGCTCGTCCTCGGCGGTTTACGGGTGCAGCGCCAAGGATCCCGCGAAATTCACCGAGGAAATGAGCGCGCGCACACCGCCGCGCGGCGGGTTCGCGCGGGACCTGATCGATATAGAGGGTTATGTTCGCGGGCTGGCCCGGCGGCGTCCCGATATCGCCACGTCAATTCTGCGGTTCGCCCCCATCGTCGGCCCCCGGCTGGCCGCTCGCGGCGTGCAATATCTGCGTTCGCCGGTGACCCCCACCGTATTCGGCCGGGACGCCAGAATGCAGCTGCTGCACGAGGAGGACGCGGTAGCCGCCTTGACGCACGCGGCGCGCGGCGCGGCGGCAGGCACGTACAACATCGCGGGCGACGGCGCGCTGTCGCTGTCGCAGGCGGTCCGGCGGGCGGGCCGGATCGAGGTGCCCGTTCCCTTCACGGTGTTCCGCACCGCTGGGCGCCTGCTCATGGGCCCGGTGATGCGGGAGTTCTCCGCCGAACAGCTCGACTATTTCCACTTCGGTTGTGGCCTGGACACCACACGCATGCGCACCGAATTCGGTTTCGTGCCACGCTGGACAACGGTGCAGGCGTTCGACGACTTCATCGGGGGCGCAGCGTTGCGGCCCGTGGTCGATCCAGCGTGGATCGACGCCGCAGAACACAAACTGCTCGGCCTGCTCGGGGCCGGTACGGGAGCACACCAATGAATGACGTAGCGAAAGTCATCCAACTCCACGATCTCCAGATCGAGGCGCGCCAGCGGCCCGTGCCACGGCGGCAAGCCGCGCCGAGTCCGGTGACGTCGCTGGCGGAGCGGCGCGCGGCGGTGGCGCCCGCCGCGCCCCAGTCGCTGTCGGGCGTGCTGCGCGGCGCCCTCGGCAAGCAGATCGCCAAGACCGCGGACTTCGCGCGCCGCAGGCTCACCGGCGACTACCAGATCGACGAGTTCGGTTTCGACGAGCACCTGCTCGAGTCGGTCATCCTGCCCGCCCTGCGCCCGCTGTCGGACCTGTGGTTCCGGGTCGAGGTCAGCGGGATGGACAACCTCCCGGAAGCGGGCGGCGCGCTGATCGTTGCCAATCACGCGGGCACGGTGCCGCTCGACGGCCTGATGTTGCAGTTGGCCGTGCACGATCGCCACCCCAAGCAGCGTGCGTTGCGGTTGCTCGCGGCCGATCTGATCTTCGAGACCCCCGTGCTCGGGGTGCTGGCTCGCCGGGCCGGCCATACGCTGGCCTGCCGGGAGGACGCCGAACGGCTGCTGCGCTCCGGCGAGCTGACCGGGGTGTTCCCCGAAGGATTCAAGGGCGTCGGCAAGCAGTACACCGATCGCTACAAGTTGCAGCGCTTCGGCCGCGGCGGCTTCGTCGCCGCGGCGGTGCGCACCGGCGTGCCGATCATCCCGTGCTCCATCGTCGGCTCCGAGGAGATCTACCCGAAGCTGGCCGACATCAAGCCGCTGGCCCGGCTGCTCGGCCTCCCGTACTTCCCGGTCACGCCGTTGTTCCCGCACCTGGGTCCGCTCGGCGCGGTGCCGCTGCCGTCGAAGTGGTACATCGAGTTCGGCGCCCCCATCCCGACCGCGCCGTACGAGCCGGAGGCCGCCGACGATCCGATGACCATGTTCGAGGTCACCGACCAGGTGCGCGAGACCATCCAGCAGACGCTCTACAAGCTGCTCACCAAGCGCCGCAACGTATTCACCGGTTAGATTCGCCGCGCCTCTGCACGGCGTGTGCGCGGCCCCTCATGGCTCGAAAGACGTGGCTGAGGTGAGCTGGGCGCGTTCGCCTTTCAGTGAACGTCGCGGCGGCGAGTGACCGCTGCTGCGACGGCGCCGCCCGCCGCGCCCAAGGCCAGCGCGGTGGGCACGCCGATCTTGGCGGCCTTGCGGCCGGTGCGGAAGTCGCGGATCTCCCAGCCCCGGTTCTTGGCGACTTCGCGCAGATCCGAGTCCGGGTTGATCGCCACGGCGGTGCCGACCAGCGAGAGCATCGGCACGTCGTTGTGGCTGTCGGAGTACGCGGTGCAGCGCTTTAGGTTCAGGCCCTCGCGGATCGCCAGGGTGCGCACTGCGTGCGCTTTGCCGAGCCCGTGCAGGATGTCGCCGACCAGCCGCCCGGTGAACTTCCCGTCCACGCTCTCGGCCACGGTGCCCAGCGCTCCGGTGAGCCCGAGCCGCTTCGCGATCACTTGCGCCAGTTCCACGGGGGTGGCGGTCACCAGCCACACCTGCTGGCCCGCGTCCAAGTGCATCTGCGCGAGCGCGCGGGTGCCCGGCCAGATCTTGTCGGCGATGATCTCGTCGTAGATCTCCTCGCCCAGCGCGGCCAGTTCGGCGGTCGAACGCCCGGCGATGAACGCCAGTGCCTTCTCCTTGCCGCTGGCCATGTCGGTGCTGTTCTCCTTGCCGGTGACCCGGAATTTCACCTGCTTCCAGGCGACGTCCACCAGATCGGAGGTCTTGAAGTACTTGCGCGCGGCGAGACCGCGGGCGAAGTGCACGATCGAGGCACCTTGCACCATGGTGTTGTCGACGTCGAAGAACGCCGCCGCGGTGAGATCGCGCGGCGCCTCAGGGCCCGCGGCCTCGGCCTCGCCCGCGGCCAATTCGGCGTCGTGCAGGGTGAGCGCCGCGTCGGCGCTGGCCTCACCGGCCAGATTGGCCCGCAATTCCTCTTCGGTGGGGCCGAAGGGGCTGCGCGAGATGCGGGCGAGCTGGTCCTGCAGACCCTGGCCCATCTGGCTCAGATTCCATCGCGCCGGAAACTCACCGAATCGTCCCGCGATGAATCCGGCCCTCGCCACCCTCGATCGTTCCGGCACCAGTACCTCCGCCCGTCGCGCGAACCATGTCAACAGTAGCCGGATCGGCCGACAGTCACGGCGGAAGGCGGCGCGCGACACAATCGCGTGGCGCGTACCGAGCCTTCGCGGCGTCGCGCCGCGGATTAAATTCCGGTCATGACCAATCACACACATTCGGTGACATTGCTGACTCGCGCGGGCTGCGGACTGTGTGCGACGGCACTGGAACAGCTGCGCGTGATCTGCGCCGAATTCGGTCTCGAACCGGGCACCCTCGACGTCGACGAAGCCGCCGCTACCGACCCTGGCCTGCGCGCCGAGTACGGCGACCGGCTTCCCGTCGTGCTGCTCGACGGCCGCGAGCACAGCTATTTCGATGTCGACGAGACCCGATTGCGGGCCGACCTGAAGCGCTGAGCGCGCCGTTTTCCGTCCGATTCGGCCGCTGTGCTGGTCGCGGCGGAAAATGAGGCCAATTTCACCGACTTTGTGCAGGGCTTCACAAGCAGTTACGGTGGTGGCAACGCGACCCGCATGCCGAGGCTGCGGAGCCGCCCCGAAATCCGAAACTTCGACCCCATGGCACCGGACCGTCCCCGGTCAGAGGGGGTCGAGCGACGAACCGGAGCCCGAGGCCCGGGACGAGGAGCCGACGACGTGACAGAGCAGCATGAGGCGCCAGGCGGCGTCTCCGGCAGGGCTCTGCAGAAGGACATCCCGCAGGCCACCGTCGCGCGGCTGGCTACCTATCTTCGGGTCCTCGCCATGTTGGCCGACGACGGTGTTGCCATCGTATCGAGTGAGGAACTGGCTGTCGCGGCGGGTGTCAATTCGGCCAAATTGCGCAAGGATCTGTCCTTCCTCGGCCCCAACGGGGTGCGCGGCGTCGGCTACGACGTGGCCAAGCTCCGCGCCCGGATCGAAGACGTGCTCGGCCTGTCGCAGGGTCATCGCGTCGTGCTGGTCGGCGCGGGGAACCTGGGCCGGGCCCTGGTCGGTTACGGCGGGTTCCGGCGGCGCGGATTCACCGTCGTCGGCATTCTGGACAGCGACCCGGAGGTGATCGGCATGCCGGTCGCGGGCTTGGTGGTGCGCGACGTCGCCGAACTGCCCGCGGCGGTCGCCGAGCTGGAACCGACCATCGCGGTGATCACCGTTCCCGACGACGCGGCCCAGGACGTGTGCGATCGGCTCGTCGCGTCCGGATTGCAGTCGATCCTGAGCTTCGCGCCCTGCGAGCTGGTCGCACCGGCGACGGTCGAGGTCCGTCGCGTCGACCTGGCCGTCGAGATGCAGATGCTGTCGTTCGAGCGGATGCGCAACGCGGAGCAGGCTCCGCTGCCGGAGGTCGCGCACGCCGGATCGGGCCGCATCGCGCACCGCCTGCCGACATCGCACGCGGCGCCTGCGCACCCGGCACTCCAGCACGCGACAACCCCGCATACGACAACCTCGCATACGGCAACGGAGCCAAGCAGCAAGGGATCGGTGGTCACACCATGAGCGTTCTTCTCGTCGGCATCTCGCACCGCAGCGCGCCGGTCCCCGTGCTGGAGAAGGTGGCCGTCACCGACGCCGACCGGCCCAAGCTGATCGACCGCCTGATCTCCTCCAGTCACGTGTCCGAGGCGATGATCGTCTCCACCTGCAACCGGGTCGAGGTCTACGCGGTGGTCGACGCCTTCCACGGCGGTCTCGCCGAGATCGGCGACCTGCTGACCAAGCACTCCGGCCTGCCGATGCCTGATCTGACCAAGCACGCCTACGTCCGCTACTCCGAGGCCGCCGCCGAGCACCTGTTCGCGGTGGCCAGCGGGCTGGACTCGATGGTGATCGGCGAGCAGCAGGTGCTCAGCCAGATCCGCGGCGCCTACGCCTCCGCCGACGCGCAGCGCGCGGTGGGACGGACCCTGCACGAGCTGGCGCAGCACGCGCTGCGGGTCGGCAAGCGGGTGCACGCCGAAACCGGCATCGACCGCGCGGGCGCGTCGGTGGTGTCGGTCGCGCTCGATCGCGCGCAGCAAGTGCTCGGCCCGCTGGCAGGCCGGACCGCCGCGGTGGTCGGAGCAGGCGCGATGGGCGGTCTCGCGGTCGCGCATCTGTCCCGCGCAGGCATCGGCCGGATCATCGTGGTGAACCGCACCATCGCGCGGGCGCGCAGACTCGCCGAGACCGCGCGGTCGCACGGCGTCGATGCCGAGGCCATGGAGCTGTCGCGGCTCACCGAGGCGATGTCGGCGACCGATGTGGTGATCACCTGCACCGGCGCGGTCGGCGCGGTCGTGACGCTCGCCGACACCCACCGCGCGCTCACCGACCGTGAGCGCGGCGAGGAATCCGCCACGGTGGAGCGGCCGTTGGTGTTCTGCGATCTCGGCCTTCCGCGCGATGTGGAGCACGCCGTGGCCGGGCTGCCCGGCGTCACGCTCATCGACATCGAGACGCTGCAACGCGATCCGGCGGCGGGAGCCGCCGCCGACGACACCGCCGCCGCCCGGTCGATCGTCGCCGACGAACTCGCGAAGTACCTGGCCGGACAGCGGATGGCCGAGGTGACCCCGACCGTGGCGGCGCTGCGCCAGCGCGCCGCGGAGGTGGTCGAGGCGGAACTGCTGCGGCTGGATTCGCGGCTGCCCGGTCTCGCCGACCCGGAACGCGACGAGGTCGCGCGCACGGTGCGCCGGGTGGTCGACAAGTTGCTGCACGCGCCGACGGTGCGGGTCAAGCAGCTGGCGTCCACACCGGGCGGCGACAGCTACGCCGAGGCGCTGCGCGAATTGTTCGAACTGAAGCCGGGCGCGGCCCAGGCGGTCGCAGCGCCGATGGAGATCACCGCGCTCGCGGGCGATCGCGCCGAGATCACATTGGCCGACGGGGAGATCGCGCTGGCCGACGACTTCACCGCGGGCCATCGCGGCGAGGAACAGGGGCAGACGGCATGACCATGGTCCACCAAGAAGGCAACGCCACCGCGGGCGGCACTCGCGCACCGTGGCGGATCGGCACCCGAGGGAGCCTGCTCGCGCTGACCCAGGCGGGCACCGTGCGCGACGCGCTGATCGCGGCCGGGCAGCCCGCCGAGCTGGTCGTGATCAAGACCGCCGGTGACCTGTCCTCGGATCCGGTGCAGAAGATCGGCGTCGGCGTGTTCACCTCCGCGCTACGCGACGAGCTGGCCGCGGGCACGATCGACATCGCCGTGCACTCCTACAAGGACCTGCCGACCGCGCAGGACCCGCGCTTCACCATCGCCGCCATCCCGCCGAGGGAGGACCCGCGCGACGCGCTGGTCGCGCGCGACGGGCTGGTTCTCGGTGAGCTGCCCGCCGGCGCCAAGGTCGGCACCTCCGCGCCGCGCCGCGCCGCCCAGTTGCGGGCGCTCGGGCTCGGCCTGGACATCGTCCCGCTGCGCGGCAACCTGGACACCAGGCTGCGCAAGGTGAGCGAGGGCGAACTGGACGCCGTGGTGGTGGCCAGAGCCGGACTGGCCCGTATCGACCGGCTGGACGCGGTCACCGAGTCGCTGGAGCCGGTGCAGATGCTCTCCGCGCCCGCGCAGGGCGCGCTCGCGGTGGAATGCCGCAGCGACCACACCGCGCTGGTGGAGATCCTCTCCGGCCTGGACGACGCGGCCACCCGCGCGTCGGTCATCGCCGAGCGGGCGCTGCTGGCCGAACTGGAGGCGGGCTGCACCGCACCGGTCGGCGCGGTCGCCGAGGTGGTGGAATCGCTCGACGACGACGGGCGGATCGTGGACGAGCTGTCGCTGCGCGCGTGCGCGGCGGCCGTCGACGGATCCGACGTGCTGCGAGCCTCGGTGGTCGGCGCCCCCGGCGACGCCGCCGAACTCGGCCGCGCGCTTGCCCGCGAGTTGCTCGACATGGGTGCGCGCGAGTTGCTCGCCACCGAACCGGACGACGGTTCCCCCATCCGGGCGGTGAGTTCGCCCGCCACAGACTTGCCCAACCCCAGCCCAATGGAGAACAGCCGATGAGCGGAAGCATAGGCACCGTGCCCTCGGGTATGCCGGAGCCGAGCGCAAGCGAGGTGCAGGCATGAGCCGAGCCACGAAGAAGCACCCCGGTCGCATCCTTTTCGTCGGATCGGGTCCGGGTGACCCGGCGCTGCTCACCGTACGGGCCCGTGAGGTGATCGGGCGGGCGACGCTGGCGTTCACCGACCCCGACGTCGACAAGGGCGTGCTCGCTCTGATCGGCACCTCGGTCGAGGCGGGTTCCGACGGGGAACGTCCGGTCGACGTGCGGCCCGCGCTGGGCGAACCCGCCGAGGTGGCCAAGACGCTCATCGCCGAAGCGCGCGCCGGGCACGACGTGGTCCGCGTGGTCGCGGGCGACCCGCTGACCACCGACTCGGTGATCGCCGAGGTCAACGCCGTCACCCGGTCGCACATGGTCTTCGAGGTACTGCCCGGCCTGCCCAACGGCTCCGCGGTGCCCAGCTACGCGGGCATCGCGCTGGGTTCCGGGCACACCGAGGCGGACGTGCGCGGCGAGGTGGACTGGGCCGCGCTCGCGGCCGCGCCCGGTCCGCTGGTGCTGCACGCGACCTCCGGTCATCTCGCGGAGACCGCGAGCGCCCTCGTCGAGCACGGCATGGCTCCGCAGACCCCGGTCGCGGTGACGGTGCGGGGCACCACCCGCCAACAGCGCACCATCGAGGCCACCTTGGCCACCCTGAACAGCGCGGCCTCCGAACTGGTCGGCCCGCTGGTGGTGACCATCGGCAAGGTGGTCGCGCAACGCTCGAAGATGTCCTGGTGGGAGTCGCGCGCGCTGTACGGCTGGACCGTGCTGGTGCCGCGCACCAAGGACCAGGCGGCGGAGATGAGCGAACGGCTCGTCACGCACGGCGCCATCCCGATGGAAGTGCCGACCATCGCGGTCGAGCCGCCGCGCAGCCCCGCCCAGATGGAGCGCGCGGTCAAGGGTTTGGTCGACGGGCGCTACCAGTGGGTGGTGTTCACCTCCACCAACGCGGTGCGCGCGGTGTGGGAGAAGTTCGCCGAGTTCGGTCTGGACGCGCGGGCGTTCTCCGGTGTGAAGATCGCCTGCGTGGGGGAGGCGACCGCGGACAAGGTGCGCTCGTTCGGCATCAACCCCGAGCTGGTGCCCAGCGGCGAGCAGTCCTCCGAGGGCCTGCTGGCCGACTTCCCGCCCTACGACGACGTGTTCGACCCGGTGAACCGGGTGCTGCTGCCGCGCGCCGACATCGCCACCGAGACGCTGGCCGAGGGTCTGCGCGACCGCGGCTGGGAGATCGATGACGTCACCGCCTACCGCACGGTGCGCGCGTCGCCGCCGCCCGCGGAGACCCGCGAGATGATCAAGACCGGCGGTTTCGACGCGGTCCTGTTCACCTCGTCCTCCACGGTGCGCAACCTGGTCGGCATCGCGGGCAAGCCGCACGCACGCACCATCGTGGCCTGCATCGGCCCCAAGACCGCCGAGACCGCCATCGAATTCGGCCTGCGCGTGGACGTGCAGCCCGATGTGGCCCAGGTCGGTCCCCTGGTCGAAGCGCTGGCCGAGCACGCGGCCCGGCTGCGCGCCGAAGGACTCCTGCCGCCGCCGCGCAAGAAGAGCCGCCGCAGCAGGTAGCTGTGTTGGATTTGCCGCGACTTCGTCGCGGCGAACGCGCATGCTCGGTCTCGCTTCGCTCGAAACCTGTGGTCGGGGTGCGCTGGGTGCGTGAGTGGTTCGAGGTCGCGACCCGGTGCGCGGTCAGGGCGGCCGACTGTCGGGAGCGAGCGCGATTCGGCGCGGGGTGCCGCGGCCATCTGATGGTGTACACGTGAGCCGGGTCGCGAACGGCGGATGCTGAGTCTCGCTTCGCTCGAAAGACGTGGTTGAGCTGGCGTATTCGGGGGCGAGTGGGGCTTCTCTGTTGGGTGCAGCCCTCATTCGAGGCCGGAGCAATGTCGGATGTGGCCGGGTGCCGCGTCGAGAAGTGGGCTCGCTTGTCCGAGCCGACCCGGCCGCGGATCTTCGAGACCATCGAGCTCGAGATCAACCTGCCAGAGCATCAGGACACCGCGATGGCTTCCGCAGCGGGCGGTCCGCTGTTCGCCTACGACACCCACTACTGCGCCGCGAACCGGGCGGCCGATCCCACGGCCCTGGCGCGCAGTTGGACGTCCTCGGGCATCCGCGTCTTCGATGTCCGGGACCCGACGGCGGTCCGGGAGATCGCCTACTACGGAGATCCGGACGGGTATGAGCTGACCCCGGTACAGCCGACTCGGGGTCGGCTGTACCGGGTCCAGCTGTAGGGATCAGCGCGGGCTGCGCCACTCGAAGGTCAGTACCGCCTGCGCATCAAAGTGCGGACCATGGCGCAGGTGGCGTCCGACGGCGGGCGGATGCCGATCACCTCGGCGGTGTGCCGGATCCGCTTGTTCGTCGCGTAACTCGGCGCGTAGACGCCCGAGTCGAGCAGGGCGATCGCCAGGCGCATCGCCTTGAGCCGCCGGTTGTGCATGACGTACCACGCCCGGGGACGGCCCGGTGGCAGCGGGCGCTTCTGTAAAGGGGTGTAGGGGCGATCGATGAGAACGGTTTGCGGTGTGCGCATTGGCATCCCTCCCGTGGCGATCGGGGGCGGGCGAGCCCCCTCGAACGTACCTTCGATTCTACCCGGGGGTACCGACAAATTCCGCTGGCCAGAAGGGTTTTCGAGGGCCGGACGGGCGGCGGTCACAGATCGTGCAGCAGCCGCAGCGACTGCGGATGACCGAGCGCGGCCGCGCGTTCGAGCCACTGCCGCGCCTCCAACTGCGCCGGCGTGCGGCCGGTTGCGATGGCGGCGGCGGTACGCAGTACTTCAGGGTCGGCGAAATCACCTGCGAGGTAAGGAGTGTTGGCGGCGCGCAGCAACAACGCGAGGTGGAACATCGAGTCCGGATCGCCCGCTTCGGCGCCCCTGCGCAACCACCGCTCGCCCTCGGCGGGTTCGCCGCGGTCCAGATACAGGGCGCCCAGCACCGCCATCGCATCGGTTCTTCCCCGTCGCGCGGCCTCGGTGAGCAGGTCTATCGCGCGGTCGAATTCGCCGCGGCGCGCCAGGCGCAGGCCGAGACTGCGCATGGCCGTGGGATTTCCGGCGCGAGCGGCTCGCTCGTACCACTGCTCGGCCTCTTCGTCACGTCCGCGCCGGTTGGCGATGACGCCCATGTTGCACAGCGCTTCGGGCAACCCGCGCTCGGCGGCGGGCCGCAGCCAGCGCTCGGCCTCATCGATATTCCCGCGCTCGGTGTGCAGCAGACCCAGCTGCACGCCCGCCGCCTCGTTGCCTCGCGCGGCGGCGGTCTCCAGCCAGTGGATCCCCTCGCCGATCCGCCCGTCGGCTCCCAGCAGCGCGCCGAGCATGCCCATCGCGGGCGCGCTGCCACCCGCGGCGGCCCGGCGCAGCCAGTGTTCGGCGCCCGCCGCGTCGCCCGCGTCCCACAGCGCTTCGGCGCGCCGTTGCATGGCGAGCAGTTCGAGCTCGCTCGGCGGCTCGGTCATCTCAGCAGCCCGTCTCGCGGTACCCCACGCCGTCCATCATCGCGCTTGTTCCATCGGGACGTGGTACCCGTTCGCGTGCGCGTACGCGGTCAGCTGCGCGTCGTAGTTGCGCAGGCTGTCCAGCAGCCAGGTGTGCCCGGTGTCCTTGACGACCACGATCGGCCCGCGGCTGCCCGGCGGGAGCGTGGGCACGGAGCCGTCGAGGTACCAGGATGTGGTCGACCACGGGAAGATGAAGGCCCAGCCGATGTCGGCGACCCGGTGCGGCGGGCCGAGTTGGAGGGGATCGGCCGGGGTGGCATGCCGTGCGCTGTGCTCGGCGAGCAGATGCCGCGCGCTGTTGCGGGCCACGCGCACGTCCAGCGGTCCGGAGGCGGTGTCCGGAAACCGCAGGCTGGTCTCCGCCCCGGCGCACAGCCGTCGGCCCGCCGCCTCCGTCACCTGGCACGGTCTGCTCTGCAGGCGCAGGAAGACGCTGCGGGCGGTGTCGGAGTAGCGCAACCCGACGGTGGCGTCCTCCGTGCCGCCGACCAAGTGCGTCCCCCGGCTGCGTATCCATTCCGGCTCGTCGGGACGGATGCCGAGAATCCGGAAGGCGACGTGCGCGCCCGGCATGACCTCGGGCGGGGCCGATTGCCGCGCGACGAACTCGACGCCGAAGTTCTGCCCGGTGGCGTCGGTGGCCCGCCAGATCCGCAGCACGGACGCGGGCGCAGGCAGACCGTCGGTCAGCACGGGCCACCAGTCCGCCAGCAACACCGCCGCCCACGATTCGAAGTCGGCGGCTCTGGCCAGCGAGATGTCGATGTGCGGATCGGTCATGCTTGTCCCCCAGCGGGTCTCGCCTAGTCGGAGTATGCGCCTTCGCGCCTGGGAGAATGTGTGATTTCGCACACTGTTATCACACGGATGACATGAGTGTTCCGCGGATAACGGGCGGTAGCTGTCCCAGAAGGCCTGAATCGCGGCCGGGGAGCAGGCCACGGGCGCCGACGACAGCCGATCGCACCGGGCGTATCGTGCGATTCATGACCGGAATGGACCGCCCACGGCGGTTGCGCCGCACCCCCGCTCTGCGTCGTCTCGTGGCCGAAACAACACTGGAACCACGGCAATTGGTCCTGCCGATGTTCGTGGCCGACGGCCTGACGGAACCGCGTCCGATCGGCTCCATGCCCGGCGTGATGCAGCACTCGCTCGACTCGCTGCGCAAGACGGCTGTCGAGGCGGTCACGGCGGGTGTCGGCGGCATCATGCTCTTCGGCGTGCCACGCCCCGAGGACAAGGACGCGGTCGGCAGCGCGGCCAGCGATCCGCGCGGCATCCTCAACCGCGGCCTGCGCGCCCTCGCCGACGAGGTGGGCGGCTCGACCGTCGTCATGGCCGACACCTGTCTGGACGAGTTCACCGACCACGGGCACTGCGGCGTGCTCGCGGCCGACGGCGCGGTGGACAACGACGCGACGCTGGACCGCTACGTCGAGATGGCGCTCGCCCAGGCCGAAGCGGGCGCCGACCTGCTCGGCACCAGCGGCATGATGGACGGCCAGGTCGGCGCGATCCGGCGCGGGCTGGACGCGGCCGGGCGCGTCGACACCGGCATCCTGGCCTACTCCGCCAAGTACGCTTCCGCGTTCTACGGTCCGTTCCGTGAGGCCGTCGCTTCCTCGCTGGAAGGCGACCGGCGCACCTACCAGCAGGACCCGGCCAATCGCCGCGAGGCGCTGCGTGAACTGGAACTGGACCTGGCCGAGGGGGCCGACATCGTCATGGTCAAGCCGGCCATGGCGTATCTGGACATCCTGCGCGAGGTCGCCGATCACTCGACTGTCCCGGTCGCCGCCTACCAGATCTCCGGCGAGTACGCGATGATCAGCGCCGCCGCCGAACGCGGCTGGATCGACCGCCGCGGCGCCATCCTCGAGTCGCTGCTGAGCATTCGCCGGGCCGGCGCGGATTTCGTGCTCACCTACTGGGCGACCGAGGTCGCGAACTGGCTGTCGTGACGAATATGGCGGGACCGTTCGTCGCCGGCCCGGCCCGGCCCCCGATGCCGGAGGATGTCGGTACGGCGCGGCAGCTGTGGTGGGGTGTCGTCGGGTTCGGCGTGGTGCAGTTGACGGCCTCGATCGTCGCCGCGCTGGATCAGCGGCGCTCGTTCGCCGAAGAGGTCTTCGAGCAGGCCAGGGTGCAGGATCCGCAGGTCACGATGGCCAGCGCCGAACTGATGGTGTCGCTGGTCTACGTGGTCGTCGTGCTGATCGGGCTCGGTCTGTCCGCGCTCGCTCTGGTGATCGTGCACCAGTTCGGGCGCGGCAAACCGTGGGCGCGCACCGTGCTGACGGTGCTGGGCGCGTGGTCCGTGGTGATCGGCGTCGGCGCCCTGCTGGCCATCGACGCCGTGACCGGGACCGCCTCGCTCGTCGCGGGCGGCGCTTCCATCGTGCAGGCCGTGCTCGCGGCGGGCGCCATCTACCTGTCTCACCGGCCCGACGCCACCGCCTACTTCCAGCCGGGCAGGCGCTGAGGCTCCGATGCAACACGTTCCCAATTTGTCCGAGACAGTCCGGCATGTATGGTGAGGGTTGTCACAGTGGACGTGGGAACCGGTAGTCGTTTGCCATGCGTTGTCGTTCATTACGCGCGCGAACTCGGCAAATGGCTCCGGAGGATCGGAGGCATCGATGCGAGTGGTGATCCAGCAGCCGCACAGCATTCGTCGGGACCTGGCCGTCTTGAGCCTGCTGATTCTGTTCGCCGTGCTGACCGTCGCCGTGCTGTTGCTGCCCGGCCTGAGTCGCTGATTCCGCTCTTCGTCGTGCCGGCGCGCGCTGCCGTGGGGGCACCGGCGTGAGCGCCGAGGCCGTCTTGTTCACCGAGCCGGGCGCCCACTGGCGCGCCGTGGCCTACGGGCCGATCCTGTGCCTGGCCATTCTCTCTCTCGAACTCGTCACCGGTGGCGAGGTGCACTGGTTCGCCCTGCTGTTCTGCGCCGCGCTGATCGCCGGTTTCGTCGCGCTGCAAGTGGTCGCGGGCAAACGGCACGTCAGCGTGGAACTCACCACGGAGACGCTGCGCTCCGGCACCGAGTCGCTGCCGCTGGACTCGATCGCGGAGGTGCTCCCGGAACGGGACGAGGACTCCTGGGACGACGAGGAGTGGGAGTCGGCCAGGGCGCTCGGCGAGCTGACCGGCGTGCCGCGCCGCCGCACCGGCATCGGTCTGCGGCTGGCCGACGGCAGCCTGGTGCAGGCCTGGGCCCGTGATCACAAAGCGCTGCGCACGGCGCTGACCGAGGTCGTCCAGCGTGATCCGAACGGAGTGGACCGATGAGGCGCTGGCTGGTGGCGGTGCTCGTGGAAGTGGATCTGTTCGTGCTCGCGCTGGTCGGGGCGGTGTTCAGCGCGCGTGCGGGCGTGCGCACCACCGACTTCCCGCCCTCCGGCGACGCCCCTGGCTTCACCGCGGTCCGCTACGTCGCGCCGTGGTGGCTGTTGGCCACGGTGCTCGTCGCGGTGGCCGGCGTGCTCGCCATCGACGTCGTCGCCCGGCTCGCGCGCCGCCCGCTTGCCGCGGGAACCGCGCGCTGATCAGCGCCAACCCGCTTGCGGCCGTTTGATGCCGCGCGCCGAGGGAACGCTGATCACATGAAACCAACTGTCCAGCGAACACTTTTGGGTGCGGTGGCGGCCGGTGTGATCGGCGCGGCCGCTGCCGTACCAGCCACCGCGTCCGCCGAAACCGTTCCGCAAGAGCCTGTTCCGGTGACACCGGTTTTCCTGGCCACCCCACCCGCGCCGCTGCTGCACGCCCTACCGACGCCGTTGGCGTGCCTGGTGACGACCGGCTTCGCCGCGTTCTGCCTCGGCATCACGTAGCCACACATTGCCTGCGAACCCTCGCGGACGGCGCGACGACGGGTTACCGTGCTACCGCGCTCCGTTCGGCGCCCGACGCGGGCCGACCGCGCGCTTTGGTTGGAACGGCTCTGTGGCCGTTAGTATTTCGGCCGTAGTTGGAACGCGCGTCGATGAAGGAAAGTGTTTGATGAACCGGTTCGCCGTGAAGATCTGTGCCGCGTTTGCCGTGGCCGCCGCCCTCGGTTTCGCAGCCGCGCCCGCCGGCGCGACTCAGGGACTGCCACTGGAGGACGCGAACCCGGTCGACGCGCCGATCTTCGTGCCGGATTCCGGTTCCGCGGGCCCCTACAACGGGTTCATGTGCATGCTGCACACCATGTCGGCGCAGGTGCCCTGCATGTACGCCTGACCGCGCGCGTTCAGTTCCAGTGCTGGTAGATGTCCAGCACACGGCCACCGCGGGTGCCGGGGGCGTTCAGATACACGGTGACCGTCCCGTCCGGATGGCCCGCCGCCTCCAGCACCACCTGGCGCAGCGTGGCGTGCACCGCGCCGCGATCGTCGCGGTAGATGGCGGAATCGTTCTTCAGCCCCGCGCCGATCCGGTTGGGTGGGACGAACATGGTGACCACGGCGGGAATCGGCCCCCCGGCCAGCGCCGTGGTCGCCGCGTGGTCCAACGGGATGGCCAGCCGCGCCTCGTCGAGTTGATCGAGCGGCTGCGCGGCTGCGGACCCGGCGCCGAGTGCCATGGCGGCCCCGGCGACGACGGTGAGCACACCCACGCTGACGATGGCAATCCGCATGCAGACCCTCCCGAACGATGGACGAATGTGAGCTGAGACTACGCACCGGCAACCTCTCAGCGATCGAATTACGCGCGAACCCCACCTCGGCGTGTTGCCGGGCGGCTGCGGCCTGCATCACTGCACTACACCCTGTCGTCAAGCCGATTTTCCGGTGCTGAGAGACTGGAACTCGTGAGTTCTTCTCCGCGCGTGACCAGTGCAGCTGTGCCGGTTTCCGCACAGCTCTTCGACCGGGCGAGTTCGGTGATCCCGGGTGGCGTCAACTCTCCGGTGCGGGCATTCCGGTCCGTCGGCGGCACACCGCGATTCATCGCATCGGCCGACGGCTGCACACTCGTGGACGCCGACGGCAACGAGTACGTGGACCTGGTCTGCTCCTGGGGTCCGATGATCCTCGGCCACGCGCATCCGGCGGTCGTCGAGGCGGTGCGCACCGCGGCAGGCGGCGGCCTGTCCTTCGGCGCGCCGACCGAGGCCGAGATCGAACTCGCGGAGGAGATCGTGCGGCGGGTCGCGCCGGTGGAGCGCGTACGGCTGGTGAACTCCGGCACCGAGGCCACGATGAGCGCGGTCCGGCTGGCCCGCGGCTACACCGGGCGCACCAAGATCATCAAGTTCGCCGGTTGTTATCACGGCCACGTCGACGCGCTGCTCGCCGACGCGGGCTCCGGCGTCGCCACGCTCGGGCTGCCCACCTCGCCTGGAGTGACGGGCGCGCAGGCCGCCGACACCATCGTGCTGCCCTACAACGACCTCGACGCCGTCGCCGCGGCGTTCGCCGCGAATCCCGGGCAGATCGCCTGCGTGATCACCGAGGCGGCGGCGGGCAACATGGGCGCGGTCGCGCCGCTGCCCGGCTTCAACGCGGGCCTGCGCGCGCTCACCGCCGAGCACGGGGCGCTGCTCGTCATGGACGAGGTGATGACCGGTTTCCGGGTCAGCGCCGCCGGTTGGTTCGGCCGGGAAGGCGTCGCGGGCGATCTCTACACCTTCGGCAAGGTGATGAGCGGCGGCCTGCCCGCGGCCGCGTTCGGCGGTCGCGCGGAGATCATGAACCACCTCGCGCCGCTCGGTCCGGTCTATCAGGCGGGAACGCTGTCCGGTAACCCGGTCGCGGTGGCCGCGGGCCTCGCCACGCTGCGCGCGGCAGACGACGCGGTGTATGCCGCGCTCGACCGCAACGCGCAGCGTCTCGGCGAGCTGTTCACCTCGGCGCTCACCGACGCAGGGGTCGGGCACCAGGTCCAGTTCGCGGGCAATATGGTGAGCGTGTTCTTCGCCGAACGCCCGGTCACCGACTACGCCGCCGCCAAGGCGAGCGAGACCTGGCGCTACCCAGCGTTCTTCCACGCCCTGCTCGACGGTGGCGTGTACGCGCCGCCGAGCGCGTTCGAAGCGTGGTTCGTCTCCGCGGCGCTCGACGAGGACGCGTTCGACCGTATCGCTGCCGCCCTGCCCGCCGCCGCGCACGCGGCGGCGGCCGCCACCCCCGAAGGATCCCGCGCGTGACCTCCGACCTCGACCAGCCCGATGCCGACCGGCGGGAGCCGGCCAAGCCGTCCGCCGAGCCGGAGGCGACCGTGACGCACGGCGCGACCGCCGTCGCGCTCGATCCGGTCGCCGACGCGACCGTGATCGACGCCGGTGAGCAGTTCGCCGCCGCGAGCGCCGGGACACAGGCCGCTGACCTCGCTTCCGAGGGTTCGAGCCTGGTCGACGCGGGCGCTCATTTCGCCGCGGCCGCCGCGTCGTCGGACGCGCAGGTCGCCGCGGCGCGCAAAGGCGACACGCAGGCTTCGGACCAGACCGAGAGCGCCGGAACCGAGACCGAGCCCGCCGACGCGCGAACTCGCGCCGATCGGGTGCACGACGGCGGCACCGCGATCGAAACGATCGTGCACGTGCTGCGCCACGGTGAGGTGCACAACCCGAACGGCATCCTCTACGGCCGCCTGCCCGGCTTCAGCCTCTCGGTGACGGGGCGCGCGCAGGCCGCCGCGGTCGCGCGCACCCTGGCCGATCACGACATCGCCCTGGTCATCGCCTCGCCGCTGCAGCGAGCGCAGGAGACCGCCGAGCCGATCGCCGCGCAGCACGACGTCATCGTGCGCACCGACGAGAACCTCATCGAGGCGGGCAACACCTTCGAGGGCCTGCGCGTCTCGGTGGGCGACGGCGCGCTGCGCAAGCCGCGGCACTGGTGGAAGCTGCGCGACCCCTTCACCCCGTCCTGGGGCGAGCCGTATCTGCAGATCGCGCACCGCATGCTGGCGGCCGTGAACAAGGCCAGGGTCGAAGCGGCCGGACGGGAAGCGGTGCTGGTCTCCCATCAGCTACCGGTGTGGACGCTGCGGCGGTTCCTGCAGGGGCAGCGCCTCTGGCACGATCCGCGTCAGCGGCAGTGCTCGCTCGCGTCGCTGACCTCGCTGGTCTACCACGGCGACACCCTGGTCGACATCGTCTACTCCGAGCCAGCGGGCGGCTCCGACCCCTCGGTACACGGCGCATGACGCACCGCACCGCGTTCTTCCACCCGCCCTCGGCGCGCGCCGGGCGGGTGCTGCCGGTTCTGCTCGCGTGCGTGGCGCTGATCGCCGCGCTCGCGGGGTGTTCGACCGGTTCGGACGCGGTGGCCTCGGGCGGCACCTTCGAATTCGTCTCGCCCGGCGGCAAGACCGACATCCGCTACGACCCGCCCGCCGCGCGCGGCACCATCGGCAAGCTCTCCGGTCCCGACCTGATGACGGCGGGCAAGACCGCCTCGGTCGAGGACTACGCGGGCAAGGTCGTGGTACTCAACCTGTGGGGCCAGTGGTGCGGTCCGTGCCGCGCCGAAGCGCCCGCCCTGGAAAAGGTCTACGAAGCGACCAAGGACAAAGGCGTCGCCTTCCTCGGCATCAACGTCCGCGACCCGCAACAGGACAAGGCCCAAGATTTCGTGGTCGACAACAAGGTCGGCTACCCGTCCATCTACGACCCGTCGATGCGCACGCTCCTGGCGCTCGGCGGGAATTTCCCAACCAGTGTCATCCCGACCACGCTCGTCCTCGACCGGCAACACCGGGTCGCCGCGGTATTCCTGCGGTCCCTGCTCGCCGAGGATCTCCAGCCAGTAGTCGAAAGTATCGCCGCGGAGGAAGAACAGTGAATCGCGACCGTCGTACCCGCCACCTGCGTGCCTGCCGGCCACGGCAGGGCGCCCGACGTATCGGCGGCGGATGGGCCGTCGACGACAGGTGGGCGGGCATCGCCACCGTGCCGCGCAGCGTCGCGGCAGAGTCTTTGCTGGATTTCGCGGTGTTCGACGGCGAGGAACCCGCGGCCACCGAGCGGACCGTGGCGCCGCGCCGTGGCGCCGGACGATCGTCCGAGGACGCTGTGGAGGACTCGGTGTGACGCTCGCGCGCACCGCGCCGCGTACCGGGGAGGACCTGTGATGGTGCTCGCCGGAGTCGGTGATTCGTTCCAGCAGACGGCGGCCTCCGGGCCGCTGCTGCTGGCGCTCGGCGCGTGCCTGCTCGCGGGTCTGGTGTCGTTCGCCTCGCCGTGTGTGGTGCCCCTCGTGCCGGGGTACCTGTCCTACCTGGCCGGACTGGTCGGCGCGGAGGCGCCGCCCGCCACGGTGGCGGAGGCCGCCGGCACCCGCGTCGCGACCGCCGAGCGGCCGCTGCCCTCGGGACGGATGCGAGTCGCGGGTGCGGCCGGTTTGTTCGTCGCCGGTTTCACCGTGGTCTTCGTCCTCGCCACCGCGACCGTGTTCGGCGTCATCCAGACCCTCAACGTGAACCGGGAACTGCTGCAGCGCATCGGCGGTGTGGTGACGATCCTGATGGGCTTGGTCTTCATCGGCCTGGTGCCCGTGTTGCAGCGCGACACCCGGATGGAGCCGCGCAGGCTCACCAGCCTCATGGGCGCGCCGCTGCTGGGCGGGGTGTTCGCGCTGGGCTGGACGCCGTGTCTCGGTCCGACGCTGTCGGGCGTCATGGCGGTGGCCGCAGGGACCGACGGGACGACGGCGGTGCGCGGGGTCGCGCTGATCGTCGCGTACTGTCTCGGCCTCGGCCTGCCGTTCGTGGTGCTGGCGTTCGGGTCGGCGAGCGCGCTGCGGGGGGTCGGCTGGCTGCGCCGCAATTCCCGCACCATCCAGATCATCGGGGGCATGTTGCTCGTCGCGGTCGGCGCCGCGCTGGTCACCGGGGCGTGGGACCAGTTCGTCGCCTGGGTGCGCGACGCGTTCGTCTCCGAGGTGACCCTGCCGATATGACCGTGACCGACCATCCCACGATCGAAAGCCCCGAGCGTCCGCCGCGCCAATCCCTGATCGGACGGGCGTGGGCGTTCGCGCGCAACACCTGGCGCGGGCTCACCAGCATGCGCACCGCGCTGGTGCTGCTGTTCCTGCTGGCCTTGGCCGCGATCCCCGGCGCGCTGCTGCCGCAGCGCAACCTCAACGAGCAGAAGGTCGAGCAGTACATCGCCGACCGGCCGAGGCTCGGCCCGTGGATGGACCGCTTCGAGCTGTTCGACGTGTTCTCCAGTTTCTGGTTCACGGCCGTCTACGTGCTGCTGTTCATCTCCCTGGTCGGTTGCATCCTGCCGCGCACGCTCGACCACTACCGCGCGCTGCGCACGCCGCCGGTGCGGGCGCCGCGCAACCTGACCAGGCTGCCGCACCACTACACGGGTGCGGTCGAGCGGTCGCCGCAGGAGCAGATCGACCACGCCCGCGCCCAGCTGCGCGGCTGGCGCACCGAGGTACGCCCCGGTCCGCGTGAGGGTGAACTGGCGCTGTCGGCGGAGAAGGGCTACACCCGCGAACTCGGCAACCTCGTCTTCCATCTCGCGCTGGTCGGGCTGCTGATCGCCATCGCGGCGGGCAAGCTGTTCGGCTACGAGGGCAGCGTCATCGTGCTGGCGAACAACGGCCCCGGCTTCTGCACCACCTCGCCCGCGGTGTTCGACTCGTTCAAGGCGGGCAACGTCAACGACGGCACCGGCATGACGCCGGTGTGCGTGCGGGTGAAGGACTTCCAGGCCGATTACCTGACCAACGGGCAAGCGGAGATGTTCACCGCGAACCTCTCCTACCAGGCGGGCGACGACCTGCGGACGAACACCTGGCGCGACACCCGGGTGCAGGTCAACCATCCCCTCCGCGTCGCCGGTGACCGGCTCTACCTGCAAGGACACGGCTACGCGCCGACCTTCACGGTCACCTTCCCCAACGGTCAGACCCGCACCGAGTCCATCCAGTGGCGGCCCGACGACGCCTCGACGTTCCTGTCCAGCGGCGTGCTGCGGATCGACCCGCCCGGCGGGATGTACGCCAGCGACGAGGAGCGCCGCAAGAACCAGATCGCGATCGAAGGGCTGTTCGCCCCCACCGCGATGTTCCACGGATCGCTGCTAAGCTCGGCGTTCCCCGCGATGAACGATCCTGCGGTGGCGGTCGACATCTATCGCGGCGACACCGGCTTGGACACCGGTAAGCCGCAGTCGCTGTTCGCCCTCGACCCCGAGCAGGTCAAACAGGGCAGGCTGACCAAGGAGGCCAGGGTCAATCTGCGCCCCGGCGAGTCCACCACGCTGCCGAACGGCACGAAGGTGACCTTCGACGGCGCGCAGGAGTTCGTGAATCTGCAGGTCTCCCACGACCCCGCCCAGCAGTGGGTGCTGGTGAGCGCGCTGCTGATGATGGCGGGCCTGCTGGCCTCGCTGCTGATCAAGCGCAGGCGGATCTGGGTGCGGGTCTACCCGGCCGATGACGCAGCCGGTACCGTTGAACAACGACGCACTGTAGTAGAGATGGGCGGGCTCGCCAGGACCGACCAGGCGGGCTGGGGCGGCGAGTTCGACCGGCTGCGCGCGCGCCTGCTCGATGAGCACGCCGAGACCACGGGAGAGTGACGATGCCGATCGACGAGACCATCGCCAGGTACAGCGACTTCGCCTTCAAGACGGCGATCGTGGTGTACGCGCTGGTGCTGGTGCTGCTGATCTGGCAGTACGCGACGGCGCGCAGCCGTCAGGTCGCCGAGCGCGAACTCGTGACGGTGGGCGGCGGATCGACGCCGCAGGGACCGGGCCGGGTCGCCGAACCCGCGCGGCGGCCCCTGTCGGAGCGGCTGGGCAACATGGCGTTCTCGGTGCTCATGGTGGCCATCGCGCTGCACGTGGGCTCGATCGTGCTGCGCGGCTTCGCGACCCACCGCTTCCCGCTGGGCAACATGTACGAGTTCGTCACCATGGCGACGGCCGCCGCCGTGCTGGTCGGGATCGGGCTCCTGCGCGAGCAGCGCTACCGCGCCATGTGGGCGTTCCTGCTGGTCCCCGTGCTGATCCTGCTGTTCCTCGCCGGCACGGTGCTCTACGCCGACGCCGCGCCCGTTGTGCCCGCGTTGAAGTCGTTCTGGCTGCCGGTGCACGTCACCATCGTCAGCGTGGGCAGCGGCGTGTTCCTGTTCGCGGGCGTGGCGAGCATGCTGTTCCTCTACCGCCTGCGTCAGCCGGACGGCCAGGAGTCGGCCAACGTCCTGGGCGTCATCGCCCGCCGCCTCCCCGACGCCCGCACCCTGGACCGGCTCGCCTACAAGGCCACCATCATCGGCTTCCCCCTCTTCGGCGCGGGCGTCATCCTCGGCGCCATCTGGGCCGAAGCCGCCTGGGGCCGCTTCTGGGGCTGGGACCCGAAGGAAACCTGCTCCTTCATCGCCTGGGTCCTCTACGCCGCCTACCTCCACGCCCGCGCCACCTCCGGCTGGCGCGACACCAAGGCCGCCTGGATCAACATCGCCGCCTTCGTCGCGATGCTGTTCAACCTGTTCATCATCAACATGGTGATCAGCGGGTTGCATTCTTATGCTGGGCTGAACTGATAGGCATTGACCAGCGCATTCGTTCGTTCGGCGGGCTACTTGCCGGTCCTGTTCTAGCTCCGGTACGTAGTAGTGGCGAGCCGAGCCTCGAGTATGCCGCCAACCGTCGCCCGCGTCGCCTCGTCGGCATCAGGCCATAGGTGGGCGTAGTAGCGCAACGCCGTCGGCCAGTTGGAACTCCCCACCGGCGGCCCCTCAGTGGGGAGCTATCTGGCCGTCAAGCCAATCCCGCAGCAACACCTCGGTAGCAGCTGTATGAGGTGAAATGCCGTGCCGGTTCGGCTTGACCTCAACCTTTATCAAGGTTTGATTATCGAGGAATGAGCATTTTGTTCCACAACACCATGCGGATAACCGACGGTCATCTCGAACAGTTCAAGGTGGCCGTAGAGCGGGCGGTGGCGTTCGTCGCAGAGCATGGCCCGCAGCTGATGGTGCAGGTCTTTCTCGACGAAGACCGCGGGCTTGCACACAGTTTCCAGCTCTATCACGACTCGGAGGCAGTGCTCGCACACTGGAAGTTGTCCGATCCCTACATCCAGGATGTGATGGAGCACTGCACTATTCAGTCGTTCGAGACCTACGGCGAGATGTCCGACGAGGTGCTCGACGGGCTGCGTGCTGGACCCGTCGGCGAGGTGACGGTACGGCGAGCGCTCACCGGCTTCACTCGATTCCGACCGTCCGTACGGTAGCCACGAACCGCCCCTCGCACACCTAGGGCCTACAGCTGTAGCCCGGAGTTGCGTGCCACACCCCCTCGGCAACATCCGATGTTCGGCGGGATGCGGGCAGTGTGCCAGCGGCGGCAACTGGCCTCAACTCGCGAAACTCGCGGCTGAGGGGCGGTTGATGTCGGCATCAATCTGATCAGTTCACCCGAGGACTGGTGTCGTCGCCGTTGGCGAACGATTCCCCCGTCACCGCCCTCGCCACATTGGACCGCAAGCACTTCTCCATCGTCCGGTCCAAGGCGGGTCAGCTGCTGCTCGTGCCCTAGCTCCGTGCGTCCTGAGTCAGTGTCTGCCACACCATTTCGGCATGTTGCTTTCACCCGCCGAACGGCTGGACCTTCCCGAGTCGATGGCGTGGGAAGAATTGGTGCGACTCCCCAAGAGATCGCGGAGCAGATCGAGCTGTGGGACGGCCGAGTGGTGTGGGTAGGGCGCGAACCCGGCGAACGCCAGGTGTCCACACGTCGTCTGACGGACTCGCTCGAACGCTGTGTGCAAAAGTCGATGTCTGACGAGCCGGAGCACTGCTGGCGGGTCAGCTTCGAAACCAGCTTGTTCCTGGGGCCTACCGGGAAATCCGACTTCCTGACGCCGGACTTCCTCGTCTACCGCTGTCTCGAATCGCCGGATCAGGATGTGCGGGGAAGCGATGTCCTCCTGGTCGGGGAAGTTGTGTCCCCTTTGAATACGCAAACCGACATCGAAGCCAAGAAATGTCGCTACGCCAGCGCTGGCATCCCGTGGTACTGGGAGGTGACGCTGGCCCGTGAGGTCAGCGCGATCGCCGTCGTCCGTGCATACGGCCTCGACATCGGCCATGCGCGACTCCCGGACGGTGCACAGCCACTCCACTCCGCCAACTACATCGTCGCGGCAGAGTGGACCCACGAGAACTCGGCCAGTCTCGAATTCAGCCGTCCGTTCCCGATCGCCATCCCGTGGACCGAACTCGAATACTGACCAAGATCCCCTGACCTGACCCCGTGAGGTCGGTCCATCGACTGTGTGGGTCTTGCGGCCCACGTTGTGGGCGGGAAGGCTCGATGGCGATGACCACGAGGAAGAG
>NZ_JBSFNF010000011.1:0-71962 GCF_053586955.1 Nocardia sp. NPDC003726
GCGTGCTCCGTTCGCGGCCCGGCTCGCGTTTGCGCGGCCGCCGCGTACGCGACGAAGGAGCAAGCGGCGGTCGCGCAAACGCGAGCCATGAAGGGGCCGCGAACACGCAGCGCCGCAGGCGCTGCCAAACAACTCAGCTCTTCACGCCGCCCGCGGTGAGGCCGGAGATGATCCGGCGCTGGAAGATCAGGACCATGATGACCAGCGGGATCGTGACGATGGTGCCCGCCGCCATGATCGCCGCGTACGGCTGCACCAGCGGATTGTTGCCGGAGAAGCGGGCGATGGCGACGGTGACCGGTTCGGTCTTGTCGCTGGAAAGCAAACGGGCCAGCAGGTATTCGTTGACCGCCGCGATGAACGCGAGAATCGCGGTGGTGAAGACGGCGGGAGCGGCCAAGGGCAGCATCACCAAGCGGAAGGCCTGCAGCTTGGTGGCGCCGTCGATCCGCGCGGCTTCTTCGAGTTCCCAAGGCAGTTCGGCGAAGAAGGACGCGAGGATGTAGACCGTCATCGGCAGCACGAAGGAGATGTTCGGAATGATCATCGCCTGGTACTCGCCGATCCAGCCCAGATTGGTGAACAGCTGGAACAGCGGGGTCACCAGCACGACCACCGGGAACATCGATGCGCTGAGGATCAGCCCGGACACCACGTACTTGCCGTGGAAGGTCAGCCGCGCCAGGGCGTATGCGGCCAGCACGCCGATCACCAACGCGATCGCGGTCGTGATGGAGCCGATGACGATGCTGTTGATCAGCGCCTTGCCGAAGTCGTTGCCGCGGCTGGTGTCGAACGCGTTGCGGAAGTTCTCCAGCGTGATGTGGGTGGGCCACGGGGTGTTGTCGAAGGTGTAGTCGGGATCGCGGAACGCGGTGACCGCCATCCAGTAGAACGGCGCCAGGCCCCAGACCAGCACGATCAGCGCGCCGAGGTACAGGCGCACGGAGCCGAGGCGCTTGGTCCACGGCACCTGCGCCGCGGCGGGCTTCCCGGTCACGGCCTTCTCCGCTGTCTGCACGGACATCAGTGCGCCTCCCGCTGTTCTTCCTGGGTGCGAACCGCGTTCGCGCCCAGGATCTTCACCAGCACGAACGCCACGGCGAAGATCAAAAGGAAGGTGATCGTCGACAACGCGGCCGCGCTGTTGGGGCCTTGCCGGACCTGATCGACCACCAGGATCGACACCGTGCGGGTGGACGGGTTGCCCAGCGTCATGATCGCGGGCAGGTCGTACATCCGCAGCGCGTCCATGGTCCGGAACAGCACCGCGACCAGCAGGGCCGGCTTCAGCAGCGGCAGCGTGATCTGGGTGAACCGCTGCCAGGCCGACGCGCCGTCGACCCGAGCCGCCTCGTACACGTCGGCCGGGATCACTTGCAGACCGGCCAGCAGCAGCAGCGCCATGAACGGCGTGGTCTTCCAGACGTCGGCCGCGATCACCGCGATCCGCGCGGGCCACGGGTCGGAGGTCCACAGGATGTGCGTGCCGAGCACGCGGTTGACCACCCCGTCGTACTGGAACATGAACTCCCACAGCCGCGCGGTGACGGCGGTCGGGATGGCCCACGGAATCAGCACGGCGGCGCGCAGCAGCGCCCGGCCGCGGAAGGTCTTGCCCATCACCATGGCCATGCCGAGGCCGAGTGTGGCTTCCAGCGCGACGGTGACGACGGTGAACAACAGCGTGACCCCGATGGCAAGCCAGAATTGCGAGCCGAGGTTGCCGGTCGGGCACGGCACCGTCTCACCGGTCGCGACCTGGCACTGTTGCAGCAGCCAGTGCGTGTAGTTGGCGAATCCGGCGTTGCCGCCTTCGACGAACATGCCGGTCGCCGGGTCGAGCCCGGAGTCCTTCTGGAAGGACATCCACAGCGCCCGGATCACGGGATAGCCGATGACGACCGCGAGGGCGATCAGCACGGGGGTGACGAACACCCAGGCTTTTCCGGAGCGGCGAAGCTCGAGGGCCAGCCTGGCGGCCGGGCCGCGCCTGGCCGGAACTGATTCGTCTTTCGGCACGCTAGTCGCCGTTCCCGAAGGATCCGACACCGTTTCTCTCCTGCGGGTTCGTCGGGTCCGTTGCGTTCAACCGCTCACGATCCCGCGGTCTCGATGCCCTTTTGCATACCGGTGATCGCGTCGTCGACGGACTTGGTTCCGTTCAAGGCAGCATAGGCGTTGTCCTGGATGGCCTTGCTCACGGCGGGGTAGAACGGCGTCACCGGACGGGGCACCGCGCTGGCGATGGAATCCTTGAGCGCGGGCAGGTACGGCATCTTCGCGATCAGCGCCGGGTCGTCGTACATGGACGCGCGCACCGACGGCAGCGCGCCCGCCGCGACGATGTGCTGCGCGTCCTCGCTGATCAGGAAGCGCAGGAAGTCCAGCGCGGTGGCCTTGTTCTTGGAGAACGCGCTGATCGCCGCGTTGTAGCCGCCGAGGGTGGAGGCGCCGACGCCGTTCTCGCCAGGCAGCGGGGCGACCGCGAACTTGTCCTTCACCGCGGAGGCCTCGCCGCCGACGTCACCGAAGGTGGACGGCCACGAGCGCAGGAACATCAGCTTGCCCTGCGCGAAGGCGTTGCTGGACTCGGGCTCCTTGAAGGTGATGGCCTCTTTGGGGATGTCGCCGTTGTTGTAGGCGTCGACCAGGACCTTCAGTCCGGCGCGTGACTGCGGGCTGTTCACCGTGGGGGTCTTGCCGTCGGCGCCGACGAAGCTGCCGCCGTAGGCGTTGATCACCTCGGCCGCGTTCACGGTCAGTCCCTCGTAGGGCGCGAACTGGCCCGCGTAGCAACCGATGTTCTGCTGGCGCGCGATCGGGCACTGGGCCAGCAGCTCGTTCCAGGTCTTGGGCGGGTTGGGCACCAGGTCCTTGCGGTAGAACAGCAGGCCGCCGTTGGTGTTGCGGGGCGCGGCGTAGAGCGTGTTGTTGTAGGTCGCGCTGGCGACCGGCGGGGACAGCAGCGCGCTGGTGTCGATGGCGAAGGAGTCCTTCAGCGGCTGGATCCAGCCTTTGGCGGCGAACTCGGCGGTCCAGGGCACGTCCAGGGCGACCACGTCGTAGTTGGACTGCTTGGAGCGCATGTGCTCGACCAGGTCGTCGTACTGCTGGGAGGCGTCGTTCGACTGCTCCTTGAACGTCACCGGCTCGTCCGGGTGCGCGGCGTTCCAGCGCTCGATCAGCTGCTTGACCGCGCCGGTCTCGGTGGTGTCCTTGCCCTCGACGTAGGTGATCGGGCCGCGTCCGGTGAGGTTCTGGCTGATCGGGCTGCCACCGCTGTCGCTGGAGCAGGCGCTGGTGAACGTCGCGGTCAGCAGCCCGACCGAGGCGAGGGCCACCGCGGCCCGCGGTACGAGCGACGAACGTAGGGACGTCACCTTCTTCACAGCCATCGCAAACACTCCAGGATCGTTCGTGAGCGGCAGCACACCCTGCCGGTGCACAAGGCAAGATACATGGTGTCGATCCGGTGTGCGGGACAGTGGCCGCAAGTCGCCCACTAGGCTGGGGCGCGATGTCTTCGCCGAACGCGGTTCCCGATCGGATGCTCACGCGCATCGGTGGGCTGCTGCGCAAGGCCGAGTCGACCGACAACGAACACGAGGCCGAAGCCTTTCTCGCCGCGGCTCAGCGGCTGGCCACGAAGTCGTCCATCGATCTCGCGGTGGCGCGGGCGCACATCGCCGGACGTGAGCGCAGGCCGACGCCCGTGCAGCGGATCATCCCGATCGGCGAGCCGGGCAAACGCGGTTTGCGCACCTATGTCCAGCTGTTCGTCGCCATCGCGGCCGCGAACGACGTGCGCTGCGACGTCGCCCGGACTTCGACGCAGGTGTACGCCTACGGGTTCGACTCCGATATCGATACCTGCGAGGCGCTCTACGCCAGTCTGCTCGTGCAGATGGTGCGCGCGTCCGACCAGTACATCAAGTCGGGCGCTTACCGATCGGCCACCGTCGAGAAGATCGTGGTGGAGAAGCGCTGGGGCCGACAGGTCCGGCGCAGGGTGCAGGCGCCGGTCGCGGGTGTGACAGCGCGGTTGAATTTCCAGATGGCCTTCGCCGCGCGGATCGGCAGGCGGCTGTCGGAGGTGAAGGCGGAGGTCGAAGCCGAAGTGGTGCCGGGGGACGCCGACGCGGCCGGGACGGCGCTGGCGCTGCGGAACAAGGAGATCGAGCTCACGGACTTCTACGCGAAGACGTCGGAGGCGCGCGGGACCTGGCGCGGGCCGCAGGCGTCGGCCGGGCATTCGGCGGCGGCGCGGGCGGCGGGGGATCGCGCGGGCCGGGCGGCCCGGATCGGCACCTCTCCCGAACTGCCCGCTCCCCGTAGGAAGCTGACCTCCTCAGAGGGCGGTTGACCAGCGTGAACATCGCGGGCTGCTGGGCACGATCGAGCGACCATGCCCGCGCGTGTCCGGCGGGAATCCCGATCCGGTCGATGCGCGCCGCCGCTAGATCGGGCGCGCTTCGATGACCGTGCGCGACAGCCAGCGCGCCAAGGTCTACGACGCCGAGCAGTTGGTACGCGGTGTGTTCGATCGCGCGGACGAGCACGGCGTGCGCACCGTCGAACTCTATGGCTCGCAGCTCACGCTGCCTATCGAGCGCCGCTTCGCCTCGGTGGAATCGGTGCAGAGTTATACGGACAAGGTGCTGGCGCTGAATTGGGTTCGAGCGCGCTGGGAACGGGCCGCGGTGGCGGTGCGCGTTCGTGCGCGCGCCGGGACGACTGCCGCGCACTACGAGGCGGCCGACGCGGTCCTCGCGGTTCCGCTGCACACCGGCGGGACGGCCTGGGCGCTGCGGGAACTGGTGATCCTGCACGAACTGGCGCATCACCTGGACCCCGCTGCGGGGTCGGTGGCCGCGCACGGCCCGGAGTTCTGCGACCGCTATGTGGAGCTCGTGGACGGCGTCGTCGGCCCCGAGGCGGCGTTGCTCTTGCGTGCGACGATGCTCGGCTGCGGCGTCCGCATCGGGTGAGCCTGGCTGACCGTGTGGGCAGGAACAGCCGGTTACGGGGCGTCGCGCGCTCTGTGCGCGTCGATTCCATCTCTCGCGAGGGGGGCGGACGCCGAGCAGTGGGGCTCGCGCCGTTAGGTGTGCGGGAGCAAAGCGGTGACGCGGGCCAAGCGGTCCTCCCACCAGGCGGTGCGGTCGGCGTCGGGGTGGCGATGGCTTTCCAGCAGTGCCGGTTCCGGCTCGGGCGGGGTGCGCAGGACGGGGAGGTAGCCGTCGACCGCCCGGAGCGAGCCGCGGGTAACGTCACCGGTGAGCAGGCTCAAAGTGCCCAGACCACAGGCGAAGTCGAGTTCGGGGAGCGCGCCCGCCAGCGCCAGCTGTGCGGCCAGGCCGACGCTGGTTTCCAGAGCGGACGAGACCACGCAGGGCAGCCCTGCCGCCTCGGCTACTTGCAGGGCGCGGCGGACTCCGCCGAGCGGCGTGCATTTGAGGACGGCGATATCGGCGGCACCGGCGACCGCGACGCGCATCGGGTCCTCGGCGCGGCGGATGGATTCGTCGGCGGCGATGCGCACGTCCACGCGGCGGCGTACAGCGGCGAGTTCCTCGATCGTGCGGCAGGGCTGTTCCACGTACTCCAGCCCACCTGCGGCCTTGTCGATCTGCCGAATGTGGCGCACCGCGGTGCCGACGTCCCAAACCGCGTTGGCGTCGACCCGGATCGCGCCGTTGCGGCCGAGCGCGTCACGCACCGCCTCCACCCTGGCCAGATCCTCGGCGAGCGATTCCGGGTGGTCGGCGACCTTCACCTTCGCGGTGCGGCAGCCGGATCGGGCCACGATCGCGTGCGCCTGCTGCGGGTCGACGGCGGGCACCGTGCAATTGATCGGTATCCGGTCGCGCACCGGCTCGGGCCAGCCGGTCGTCACCTGCTCCAGAGCGGTGGCCAGCCACGCGGCGGCCTCCCGGTCGTCGTACTCGGGGAACGGGCAGAATTCGCCCCAGCCGAGCGGCCCGTGGATCAGCATCCCTTCGCGCACCGTGATGCCACGGAAGCGGGTGCGCATCGGAATGGCGTAGACGACGTTCTGCGCTGCGGAGTCGCTCATCGCCGATCAGCTTATGCGGCCGCCACGGCGGATCGGGGGATTGCGCACGCACACTCGAGTAGTTTCCCGGAGCCGGCATGGCGTGTGAGACGGGATCGTTGGCGTCATGATCCACACCGGCATTCCGCAGCCTCGGCCGCACGGCACGCCGTCATGGCCGCCCGCCGGGCAGCGGCCGGTGCGGACCTGGGACGTCGTGCTCGCCGTCGTGCTGTACTGCGTCGCGGTGGTCCTCGGACTGGCCGCCGCCTATTTCACCGTCTTCTTCGCCTTCGCCGCCGATCCGTGCGGTCAGGACAACTGCCGCACCGAATACCTCGGCTGGGCCTTCGCCGTGTCGTGGGGCGGGACGGCGATCGCGATCGCAGGCGTGACCGGGATGCTCATCCTGGCCGCGGTCAAGCGCTGGTACATGTGGTATTGGCCGGTGCTGGCGATGGTGCTGATCGTGCTGTCGTTCGCCGGCGGCCTCGCCCTGGCCTCCCAGGTCTACACCGGCGTTTGAGATGCCGTGCGCAGGTGGAGCAGTCATGCTGATGCAATGGCGTGGCACCTGCGGCGGCGAACGGCCGATGCCCTGCGCGTGGCGGCGGGTTCGGTGGTCGTCCTCGGATTCGGCTGGGTGATGGCCGCTTTCGTCCCGCTCTACGAAGTGCTCTTGCGCGACGGACCCGAGGGCGGGGGCGCCGGATATCTGTGGTGGGCGCAAGTCATCGCCTGGGCGGGCATCGCGGCTTCGGTGCTCGCGGCGGTCGTCTCCGCTCTGGAAAAAGTGCGCGACCGCAGGCCGATCGCCTGGACGCCGCTGATCGCGGTGCCGCTGATCCTCGAATCCTGGCTGGTCGGCTTCCTGATCGCGGTGATACTCGTTTCGTTCTAGCTGCCCGCTGCGACACAGCGTGTCCGGGACAGGCCGCGCCACCGGCCTGCGTGCTCGCGTCGAACCGTCACGAACACGCAGCGCCGGTGGTGAACCGGATCAGCTCAGCCGCTCCACGATGGTCGCGTTCGCCAGACCGCCTGCCTCACACATGGTTTGCAGGCCGTAGCGGGCGCCGCGGTCCCGCATGGCGTGGACCAGCGTGGTCATCAACCGGGCGCCGGACGCGCCGAGCGGGTGACCGATCGCGATCGCCCCGCCGTTGACGTTGACCTTCGCCAGATCCGCCCCGGTGTCGTGCGCCCACGCCAGGACCACCGGCGAGAACGCCTCGTTGATCTCGATCAGGTCGATGTCGGACAGCTGTAACCCGGCCCGCTGCAACACCTTCCTGGTCGCCGGGATCACCGCGGTGAGCATCAGCAGCGGGTCGTCACCGGCCACCGCGAAGCTGTGCAGCCGGGCCAGCGGCTTCAACCCGAGTTCCTTCGCGCGCTCGCTGGTCATGATGAGCACCGCCGCGCTGCCGTCGCTGACCTGGCTCGCGGTCGCCGCGGTGATCTCCCAGCCGATCTGCGGGAAGCGGGCGGCCATGGCCGGGTCGTAGTAGGCCGGGCGCAGGGCGGCCAGCGTCTCCAGCGTGCTGCCGACCCGGATGCCCTCGTCGGTGGCGAGTCCGTTGATCGGCGCGAGTTCCCGCGCGAACAGGCCGTTCTTGGTGGCGAGCGCGGCCTTCTCGTGGCTGCCGAGCGCGAATTCGTCGAGCTGGGTGCGGGTGAGTCCCCACTTCGCCGCGATCAGCTCCGCGCTGATGCCCTGCGGGACGAGTCCTTCCGGGTACCGCTCGGCGAAGCCGACACCGGAGATGTCGTCCGAACCGACCAAGTTGGCGCCCATGGGAATCCGGCCCATCGACTCCACGCCCGCGGCGACCACGATGTCGTAGGCGCCCGCGATCACGCCTTGCGCGGCGAAGTGGATCGCCTGCTGGCTGCTGCCGCACTGCCGGTCGACGGTGGTGGCCGGGACCGATTCGGGATACCCGGCGGCCAGCGCGGCCCGCCGCGTCATGTTCGCGCCCTGCTCGCCGAACTGGGTGACCACGCCGCCGATCACGTCATCGATCAGGGCGGGGTCGACGCCGCTGCGGTTCACCACCTCCCGCAGGCTGTGGGCCAGCAGATCAACCGCATTGACGTCGTGCAGCGCGCCGTTCGGCTTCCCTTTGCCGATCGGCGTGCGTACCGCTTCGACGATCACCGCGTCTCTCATGGTGCTTCCCTTCGGACCGAGAGCCGGGCCGCCATGCCTGGCTCTATCAACACATAGTCAGACTACACCTGACAATAGTTGACGCAAGTCAGCCTGGGTATGATGTGGGTCATGGCAGCAGTGATGGAAGGACCGTTGGCCGATCTCAACGCGTGGAAGCCCGACGAGTGCTCGATCGCCAAAGCGATGGACCTCATCGGCACGCGCTCGGCGGTGCTGATCCTGCGCGAGGCGTACTACGGGACTCGTCGGTTCGACGGGTTCGCCAGCCGGGTCGGCATCACCGACGCGGCGGCCGCGGCCCAGTTGCGCAAACTCACCGAAGCCGGCCTGCTGGCGAAACGGCCGTACCAGGAGGAAGGCAAGCGCACCAGGCACGAATACGTGCTCACCCGGATGGGTCGCGATCTGCTGCCCGCCGTGCTGGCGCTCATGCAGTGGGGCGACGCCTACTTGCAGCCAGGACCCGCTCCGCTGCTCTTGGTCGAGGAGGCGACCGGCGCTCCGGTGCGGGTGCAGGTGCGCAGCGAGTCCGGCCGCGAGATCGAACTCGAGGAACTGGGCGTGCGGCTCAACGAGGACTACGCCAGGCAGCGGCGTGAACGCCGTCGCTCCGACACGACGGACTGATGCCCGGCGGCGTGCTCAGTTGAGCCTGCGCCCGTCGGTGTCGAAGAAGTAGATGTGCTCCGGCGCGGTGGACAGCCGCAGCCGAGCGCCCTTCGCGGGCGGATTGCGCCAATCCGCGCGGGAGACGATGGTCTCCCCGGCGCCGTCGGTCCCGCCTTCGGCGACGGTGCGGCCGTAGATGTAGGCGTCGGAACCGAGTTCCTCCACCACGTCGACCTCCATCTCGATGCCGGAGCCGTTGCCCAGCTCGAAGTGCTCCGGGCGGATGCCGACCGTCACGGTGCCGCCCGCCTCGTCCGCCACCGTGCGCGGCAGCGCGATCGCGTGCCCGCCCAGTTCCACCCGGCCGTCGGTGACCGGAAGGGTGAACAGGTTCATGGCGGGCGAGCCCATGAACCCGGCGACGAACACGTTGGCCGGATCGCGGTAGAGGTCGCGCGGGGTGGCGCACTGCTGCAACAGGCCGTCCTTCAGCACGGCGACCCGATCGCCCATGGTCATCGCCTCGACCTGGTCGTGGGTGACGTACACCGTGGTGGTGCCGAGCCTGCGCTGCAACTGAGCGATCTGGGTGCGGGTCTGCACGCGCAGCTTGGCGTCCAGGTTCGACAGCGGCTCGTCCATCAGGAACACCTGGGGCTGGCGCACGATCGCGCGGCCCATCGCCACCCGCTGACGCTGGCCGCCCGACAGCGCCTTCGGCTTGCGATCCAGGAAGGGCTCCAGATCCAGCAACTTGGCCGCCTCCAGCACCCGCTTCTCCTTCTCCGCCTTGGCCACCTTGGCCAATTTCAGCGCGAAGCCCATGTTCTCCGCGACGGTCATGTGCGGGTAGAGCGCGTAGTTCTGGAACACCATGGCGATGTCGCGTTCCTTCGGCTCTGCGTTGGTGACGTCGTTGGCGCCGATCAGGATGCGTCCGCCGTTGACCTCCTCCAGCCCGGCGAGCATGCGCAGCGAGGTGGACTTCCCGCAGCCGGAGGGGCCGACCAGGACGAGGAACTCGCCGTCCTCGATCTCCAGGTTCAGCCGATCCACCGCGGGTTCGGTCGAGCCGGGGTAGAGCCGCGTCGCGTTGTCGAAGGTCACAGTGGCCATGACGAATTCACATCCCATCCCGGCAGGAACGTGCCGGACGATCCGAGCAAGGGTCCGGCGATCCTATCGGGCGAGCCGCGTCAGCGGGTGCGCGCCTCGAAGAACGCGCGCGGGACGTCGACGAGCATGGTGTCGATCTGCTCCTCGGTCACACCGCGTTCGAGCACGTAGGGGAACACGTCTTCGAACAGGTGGGTGTAGTGCCACTGCGGCAGGGCGGCCATGGCGGCGGGCTCGATCCAGTCGATGTAGCAGCTCGCGTCCTGGGACAGCACCATGCGGTCGGTGTAGCCGCGCCGCACCATCTCGATCAGCGTGTCCGCGCGGGCTTCGAAGGTGGTGTCGAGATTGATGCCGAAGCGGTCCATGCCGAGCACGAAGCCCGCGTCGGCCAGTTCGGCGAGGTGATCGCAGTCGGTGGTGTCGCCGCTGTGCCCGAGCACGATGCGGCCGGGGTCGACGCCTTCCTCGTCGCACATCACGCGCTTCACGTCGAGCCCGGACCGCGTCTCCGGATGGGTGTGCACCGTGATCGGCACCCCGGTCTCGAGATGGGCCTTCGCGACCGCGCGCATCACGCGTTCGACGCCCGCGGTCGGCCCTTGCTTGTCGATCGCGCACTTGAGCATGCCCGCCTTGACCCCGGTGCCCGCGATCCCGTCGCGGATATCGCCGACGAACATGTCGACCATCGGGTCGGGCACCTGCGCGCCGACGATGTCGTTCAGCGCGGGGCCGCGGTAGTGGAAGAAGAAGGGGACATCGCCATAGGTGTAGATACCGGTGGCGACCACCAGGTTCAGCGGCACCTGCTCGGCGATCCGCTGAATCCTCGGTATGTAGCGGCCCAGCCCGACCACCGTCGGATCGACGATCGTGCGCACTCCCGCGTCGTAGGCCACCCGCAACCGCCGGACGGCATCGGCGATGCGTTCGTCCTCGGAGCCCCATTCGGCCGGATAGTTCTGCTGGACATCTCCGGTGAGCACGAAGACGTGCTCGTGCATCAGCGTCACTCCGAGATCGGCGGTATCGATCGGTCCGCGTACGGTTTCCAGCGTTGACACGGCGGTTTCTCCTCATCTGAGCTGCGCATTCGCGGAAATCGTACGAATCGGCATGTGATGTGGGCCATATTCGCGGGTGCTGAAACTTCGTACAACTTTCGTGCCGACCGCACAAAGGACAGCGTCAGGCCGGGCACGGTCGCAGCACCGCCGGTCCGAACCAGCGGGCAGCCTGCAACGCCAGGTGCAGGTGCAGCGTGCGGTCGTGATCGTCGAAGGTGTGGCCGGTCAGGTCGAGCGCCTGCCGCACCCGGTATTGGACGGTGTTGCGGTGCACGGCCAGTTCCTCGGCGGCCGCGGCGTAGCTGCGGTTGTTGGCGAGGAAGACGCGCAGGGTTTCGCGCAGCCAGAGATTGCGCTGGTTGTCGGTGGCGAGCTCACCCAGGCAGTCGGCGACGTACTGGCGCAGTTCCTCGATGTCGGCGCCGAGCAGCGCGACGGCGGCCACCTGCTGGTGCGACACCGCACGGGGCGCGCCGGGACCTGCCAGCAGCACGAGTTCGCGCACCCGGTCGGCTTGGCGCAGGCTGCGCCGGAATCCCGCGACACCGCTGCCGCAGCCGCCCACCGCCACGCGCACCGGTAAGGCCAGCGCGGACAAGGCCCGTTGGATGGCCTCGGCATCGATGGTCGTGTCCCGGGCGATCGAGAACCACAGCCGGACCTCGCGTTCGTCGGTCGGCACCAGCAGCGCCCGGCGCGGGTGGCCGAGCAGCGGGACCAGAGCCGCGCGCACGGCATCGAGGACATCCACCGCGGCCCGCGCCGAAAGCTGCGGTTCGGTCCAGGCGTTCACCGCGACGTGACGGCCCGACAAGGGATAGCCCAGCACTTGCTCCGCCTGGGCGATGTCGTCGGCCGAGCCGTCGAGCACCCGCGCCACCCATTCCTGGCGCAGGCCGCCGCGGCTGCCGACCCACCGGTCGCGTTCCTGTTCGTAGGCGATGCCGACCTGCTCGCACACCCGGTCGATGTACACCGCGGAGCGATGGACCATCCGGATGATGGCCGCCGCGCTGTCGGAGCCGCCCAGCTCCACGGCGTAGCGCATCGCGATGTCGAGAAACCCGGCGTGCCCCACGCGGTAGGCCCGGATCAGCGCCGAGAGCGGGACGTCGCGCTGGGCGAGAGTGCGCGCGTACACCAGCGCCCTGGCCGGAGCGTGCACGTCGTGCTCGGCGGCGTCGTTCTGCACGAAGTCCAGCACCGACATCAGGTTGTCGGTGGTACCCGCCTCGAACAGGCCGCGCAACCGGACATCCGAGTCGAGGGCGACGACCTGCGCGCGCATCACCGCCGAGAGCTCGGCGATCAACTGGTCGCGCCCGCGCAGCATCGTCGAGACGACCGCGCGAACCACCTCGTCCTCGCCGTCGGCCACGGGCGACACCTCCATCCGCAGGCTCGGCATCGGGTCCCAACCTAGCCGGTCGGCCCACGCCGGAAGCACCCGTGCGGCGGCCTGCGGGAACCCCGCCGCGCCGGTAACCTCGGGGCGGGGACGGGACCGAGCGACGAGGAGAATGCCATGAGTCGTCCAGTTCGGATCGGAGTTCAGCTACAGCCGCAGCACGCGCCGGAGTACCGGCTCATCCGGGACGCGGTGTTGCGATGCGAGGACGCGGGCGTCGACATCGTGTTCAACTGGGATCACTTCTATCCGCTCACCGGCGATCCCGACGGCGCGCATTTCGAGTGCTGGACGATGCTGGGCGCGTTCGCCGAGCAGACCGAGCGGGTGGAGATCGGCGCGCTGGTCACCGGCGGCGGCTACCGCAATCCGGACCTGCTGGCCGACATGGCGCGCACCGTCGACCACATCAGCGGCGGACGGCTCATCCTCGGTCTCGGCGCGGGCTGGTTCAAGAAGGACTACGACGAGTACGGCTACGATTTCGGCACCCCTGGCAGCAGGCTGGAACTGCTGAAGGAGACCCTCGCCCGGATCAGCGCCCGGCTGCCGAAGCTCAATCCGCGCCCGACCCGCGATCTGCCGATCCTGATCGGCGGCGGTGGCGAGAAGAAGACCTTGCGGCTCGTCGCGCAGTACGCCGACATGTGGCACACCTTCGCCGACCTGGACGTGCTCGCGCACAAGAACAAGGTGCTCGCCGAGCACTGCGCGGCCGTCGGCACCGACCAAGCGCGCATCGAGCGTTCGGTGCAGTGGCCGGGACTGGAGAAGGCTTCCGCTTTCGTCGAGGCGGGCGTGACCACCTTCACCATCGGGACCAGCGGCCCGGACTACGACCTGAGCGAGGTCGCGAAAGCCGTGCGATGGCGCGACGAGCTCAACCCGGAACCGGTGAGCGGTCTGGCCTGAGCGCCGACTGTTGCGCGACGGCGGCGTGGCATTCGAATCACCGTGATCGAAACCCTCGACCCGTCGCGGCGGCATGGCTTCCGGCGCTACCGGCCTCGGGGTAGCCGTGGATTAGCGGACTTTCGTGGTTAAGGTTGTCCGTCATGGCTGTTCTGCCCGCTGTGCGGTCTCGTGCGTTGATCGCCGTGCTCTTGCTCGCCGTCGGTCTCAGCGCGACGGCGTGCGGTTCCGGCTCCGACGACGCGGCCACGGAGCGCAACCTCTGCGCGCCGCCAGGCCCGGCCGCCGCCTCCGCCGCGCCGACCAACCTGGCCTCCTCTGCCGCCGCGGGCGGCGACCGCTACACCACCGCGACCACAGCGCCGCTGACCTCGATCGACGTCTCGAGACTCGGCCTGATCACGCCGGGCAAGCTCAGCGTCGGCACGCTCTCGGACGCGCCGCCGAGCATCTGCGTCGACCGGCAGGGCACGTTCACCGGCTTCGACAACGAGCTGCTGAAGGCGATCGGCGCCAAGCTCGGTCTCCAGGTGGAGTTCTCCGGCACCGAGTTCGCCGGGCTGCTGGCCCAGGTGTCGGGCGGCCGTTTCGACGTCGGCTCGTCCAACATCACCACCACCGACGCGCGCCGCCAGCTGGTCGGATTCACCAACGGCTACGACTTCGGCTACTTCTCGCTTGTGGTGCCCAGCGGCAGCGCGATCAAGGGGTTCGCCGATCTGAACCGTGGCACGCGGATCGCGGTGGTGCAGGGCACCGTGCAGGACGAGTTCGTGGTGAACCAGCTGCATCTGGACCCGGTGAAGTTCCCCGACTACAACACCGCCTACGCCAACCTGAAGTCCGGCCAGGTGGACGCCTGGGTGGCCCCGTCCGCCCAAGCCGAAGGCGCGATCAAGCCGGGCGACGGGACGTCGGTATCGCAGAACACCTTCAGCCTGGACAATTTCGTCGGCTACGCGGTCGCCAAGAACAATCAGCCGCTGATCGACGCGCTCAACAGCGGCTTGGACGCGGTGATCGCGGACGGCACCTACGCCAAGCTCTACACCGAGTGGGTGCCGCGGGAGCTGCCGCCGGGCTGGAAGCCGGGGTCGCGGGCCGCGCCCGCGCCGCAGCTGCCGGATTTCGCCGCGCTCGCCGCGGGCAAGCAGAAGGACGAGACGGGGCAGAACGCGCCGAAATCGACTTTGCGGCAGCTGAAGGACACGTTCTTCGACTGGTCGCTGTATCGCAAGGCGTTTCCCGATCTGTTCAAGACCGGGCTGCCCAACACGCTGATCCTGGCGGTGGTCTCCGGTGTCCTCGGCACCGTCATCGGCATGCTGCTCGCGGTCGCGGGAATTTCGCGGACCCGTTGGTTGCGCTGGCCCGCGCGGGTGTACACCGACATCTTCCGTGGCCTGCCCGCCGTGGTGATCATCCTGCTGATCGGCCTCGGCGTCGGTCCGGTGGTGCGTAACCTCACCGGGAACAACCCGTACTGGCTCGGCGCGGTCGCGCTGGCGTTGCTCGCCTCGGCCTACATCGGCGAGATCTTCCGCTCCGGCATCCAATCGGTCGAGGCCGGACAGCTGGAGGCGGCGCGCGCCATCGGCTTCGGTTACCGCCAGGCGATGACGCTGGTGGTGATCCCGCAGGGTGTGCGCCGGGTGCTCCCGGCCCTGATGAACCAGTTCATCGCCCTGATCAAGGATTCCTCGCTGATCTACTTCCTCGGCCTGCTCGCCACCCAGCGCGAGCTGTTCGCCGTCGGACGCGATCTCAACGCGCAGACCGGCAATCTCTCGCCATTGGTGGCCGCCGGGCTGGTCTACCTGCTGCTCACCATCCCGCTCACCCACCTGGTGAACTACATCGACCGCCGGATGCGGACCGGACGACCCGACCGGCCGATCGACCAGGTCGAGGCGGCCACGATCACGGAAGGGCGCGGATAGATGAGTGCCTCCCTCACCGGTACCGGACTGCATCTGACGCTGGGGCACAACCACGTGCTGCGCGGCATCGACATCCATGTCGACGCGGGCAAGACCGTCACCGTCATCGGGCCGTCCGGATCGGGCAAGTCGACGCTGCTGCGGGTGCTGAACCGGTTGTACGAGCCGGACAAGGGCGACGTGCTGCTGGACGGCAAGTCCGTGCTCACCGAGAATCCGGACCGGTTGCGTCAGCGCATCGGCATGGTGTTCCAGCATTTCAATCTCTTCCCGCACAAGACCGTCGCGGACAACGTCGCGCTCGGTCCGCGCAAGCTGCGCGGCCTGTCCAAGGACGAGGCGCGGGCGCTGGCCGTCGAGCAGTTGGAGATCGTGGGTCTGGCCGACAAGGCCGATTCGCGTCCGGCGAACCTGTCCGGCGGGCAGCAGCAGCGCGTCGCCATCGCGCGGGCGCTGGCCATGCGGCCGGAGATCATGTTCTTCGACGAGGCCACCTCGGCGCTGGACCCCGAGCTGGTGAAGGGCGTGCTCGGCCTGATGGCCGACCTGGCCTCCGGCGGTATGTCTATGGTCGTGGTGACCCACGAGATGGGTTTCGCGCGCACGGTGTCCGACAGCGTGGTCTTCATGGATCAGGGGCAGGTGGTGGAGACCGGCACGCCCGACGCGCTGTTCGACGACGCGCAGACTCCGCGCCTGCGCAGGTTCCTCGCCCAGGTGCTCTGACACGAGCCAGCACACGCAGGGCAATTTCATTGATGCGCATCTGCTAATGTATTTGTCATCACGATTCCAGCTATCCGCGCCAGGAAAGAGGGAAATTCGATGACCACAGCACACGCCCAGCACACCGGCCACGATCATGTGCACGGCCCCGGCTGCGGGCACACGGCGTTCCAGCACGGCGATCACATCGACTACGCCCATGATGGTCATCTGCACCGCGAACACGAAGGTCACTACGACGAGTGCGAGCGGTCCGAGCACACCGAGTGCCGCGATCACCCGCACCAGCACGGCCCCAACTGCGGCCACGAGGCCGTCCAGCACGGCGACCACGTCGACTATGTGCACGAGGGCCACCGCCACGCCGCTCACGACGGCCATTTCGACGAGCACTGACGCGCGTCGGTACCCGGTTCTAGAGTCGGGCGGGTGATCGAAGAACTCGAGATTCGCACCGGGGCGGGAACCTTCGACGTCCTGGCCGCCGGCGCTCCCGGCGGGCGGGAAGTGCTGTTGCTGCACGGGTTTCCCCAGAACGCGCGGGAGTGGGAATTCCAGCTCGGCGTGCTCGGCGGTGGCGGATGCCGCGCCGTCGCGCCCGATCAGCGCGGATACTCACCGGGGGTGCGGCCCGAGCGAGCCGCCGACTATCGGCTCGAGGAACTGGCCTGCGATGTGGTGGCCATCGCCGACGCGCTGGGCTGGGAGCGGTTCGACCTGATCGGCCACGATTGCGGCGCGCGGGTCGGGTGGGCGGTGGCGGCGCGGCTGCCCGAGCGGGTGCGCACGTTCAGCGCGGTGTCGCAGCCGCATCCCGCCGCGCTCCAGCAGGCGATGGCCGAGGACGAGGATCAAGCGCGGCGGTCGCAGCATCTGACCGCCCTGCGGCAACCGCGCACCGCGGAGCGGACCTTGCTCGCCGACGAAGGGGCCGCGCTGCGCCGGATCTTCGAGTGGAAGATCTCGGAGGAACGGGTCGAGGACTACGTGCGCAGGCTCTCGCGGCCCGGCGCGCTCACCGCCGCGCTGAACTGGTATCGCGCCATGGATCTCGCCGGCCCCACCGGCCCCGCGTGTGTTCCCACCCTGTACGTGTGGGGCACCGAAGACGCGACCGTCGGGTCCACCGCGGCGCTGGCCACCGCGAAATACGTCTCGGGCCCCTACCGGTTCGAAATGCTCGAGGACGTCTCGCACTGGATTCCCGAGGAGGCGCCGGAGGCGCTGACCCGGCTGCTGATCCAGCACCTGCTCGCCCATCGCGAGTGAATGCGCCGGTGCCGCCGCCGATCCCGGCGTTTCCCGGACACGGTGTGCGGCCGGAGGGAAAGCTGAGCCTGGTCCACCACAGGCAAGGGAGGTGAACCGTGGACGTCAAGGAAGTCAATCGACGAACCATCGCTCGGTTCCGAGCGGGTGGCGAGATCGATGGCATGCGGCGCGACCGTCTGATCCTGCTCACCACGATCGGCCGCAGATCCGGCGCCCCCTACACCACCCCGCTGATGTTCCACCGCGACGGCGACCGCCTGCTCATCGTCGCGTCCAACATCGGCGCGCCGAAACACCCCGACTGGTATGCGAACCTGCGGGATGACCCGCACGTCACCGTCGAGCTGGACGAGGAGAGCTACCCGGCGCTGGCCACCCTGTTGACCGGCGACGACCGCGACCGCACCTGGGCGATGCTCAAGCACACCTATCCGTTCTTCGCCGAACACGAGATGAAGACATCCCGGGTGATCCCGGTGGTCGCCCTCACGCGGGCATCCGGCTAGCGGCGAGCGCCCGTGTCGGCGCGGCCTGCCGTCGCCTCGACTCGCCGGTTCGTGACCAGGTCGAGCAGAGCGGTCAGGCTGTCCGGGTCGGCGGGGTCTACTGCCCCGTCCGGTAGGGCCAGTTCGGTGAGCCGTTGCCCCCGGTGGAATGCGGTGGCGCGCAGCGGAGGTGCGTCGTCAGGTTGTCCGAGGATGGTGGCGAGGTTTCCGTCGTTGTCGTAGACGGCGTAGTAACGCATTGGTGGGCTCCTCAGCGGCCGGTCGAGGCGGTCATCCGACTGGTGTAACTGCTTCTCCTGATCGCGAATCGTGGAGGGTGACGGCGTTCGAGCTTATCCACACGTTCGATGCTGGGTGTCGGTTTGCGCAGTAGTTGCGTTACCCATTTTCGTGCGGCATCGTCGCACGTAGACCGCTATATGTAGACCGCGCGGGATGATTTGCCCGACTCAGGCGCACACGGTGGCGAAGGCAGCCCAGAGCACCGGCGAATGCTCGATCCGGCCGGTCTCGCGCCACGCGGTGAAACGGTCGCGCTGCCATGCGGCGATGGCGGTCACCGGGTCGGGCTGCTCGTGCGCCGCGTCGATGGCGCAGACGGCCTCTTGGAGCGGCTCGGCCTGCGCCGGTGCGCCCGCGATGCGCTGGAAGGCGAAATCGGTGGGCAGCGGCCACCGGCTCGCGGTGACCAGCTCAGCGCCGCCGGTGATCATCGCGGTGGTGAGGCCGAGTGCCTCGCTGAACCGCAGATCGCCGCCACTTTCACAGGCGACCAGCGCGACCCGGCTCGGCATCGGCCACAGCCGTGCTCCGGCAACCGGTCGCGGGTCGAGGGTGTGCGTGCCGAGCAGCAGGTCTTTGGCCGAGAACGGCCGGTGCGTGCGGGATGGCTCGGCGAAGCCGACGGCATCGGCGGCACAGGCGAGGTGCAGTTCGGCCTCCTCGCTGCGGCCGGATTCGGGCGCGGCGGCAGTGACGTGCCCGACGTAGAGCAAGCGGCTCGCGCCCTCACGCAGAACGGAGCCCAGCCAGTCGCGATCGACATCCGTGCGGCGGAAGGCCTCGACCGGGTTCGATACCGCGGGCCGCAAGCGGTCGTTCGCGGCGTAACTCGCCATTCGTCGCGCGAGCGGGGCTTCGGCGCTCATCCGGCCCAGCACCGAGCCGAGCGTCGAATCGGCGCGGAAACCGGGAATGCGCGGGTCGAGCACCGCGACGACCGGAAGCGCGGCGGTCTCGGTCCAGGTGCGCGCGACCCGGCCTGGCGCTTGCCCGACGCTCGCCGGAGCCAGCAGGCTCACGTCGGCGATATCGATCAGCCGGACATCGCGGTCCGGCGCGATGATCTCCCACGGCACCTGGGCGACCCGGGGTGACGGTTGCAGCCGGATATGCGGCCGCACACCGCGCTGCCACAGGTCGTAGAGCTGCGCGGCCAAGCCGTAGGGCAGCAGTGCGCGGGAAAGCTTCTGTGCCACGACGTATTCCCGCTCGTAGTCGGCGAACGCGCCGGTGGTGAGCGCCCGCTCGAGACCGCTCGGCTCGGCGGGCCGCGGCAACGCGTCGGTGAGCAGTTCCACCGCCCGCATCGCCTCTTCTTGCGGAAGCATTCCCGCGCCGCGCGGATAGCTTTCCTCCACCCATCGCCACGACACGTAGATGTCTCCCGCGTCCGCCATGCGGACCAGCACAGTCGGTCGCGTCATACCGTCAGCACCCGATCGTCGCGGATCACCCGGCCGTAGCGCTGCTCGGCGGCGGCGATGAACGGCGCGAGCGCGATCCGCCCTTCCACGGCCGATGCCAGGCGCGGCGGCGGCGCGACCGGCAGACCCGCCCCGGCCGCGACCTCCGCCAGGGCGGCCCCCAGTTGCAGGGCGGCGCTGCCGGGGTGATCGGTGAAGTCCTCCGGCGGGTCCAACAGCTCGAGCGGGAGCCGGGCGGGAGTTTCCGGCTCGGTGCGGTCGAGCGCCAAAGTCGTCCCAGCACACTGCGTTTCGATCAGATCGGCAACGAGGACGCCGTTGCCGGAAAGGTAGGCGAAGCGGAACGCCAATCGCATGGCGGGGTCGGCGATCTGCCGGTTCCACTGCTCGCGCTGCGTGCCGTTCGGCAAGGTGTGGCGCACCGCGTCGATGGCAAGGGCAGCGGGCACGGCGATGCCGACGGCGCGCGCGAGCAATTCCGCCTGCGGCGGCTCGGTCGCGTCGATCGCGCTTTCCAGCAGCGTCGCGTGCCAGAAATCGAGCTGGGCGCAGTGCAGGCCGAGGCCACGCTCGGCGTAGATCGCGAACGCCTCGGCCAGCAACTGCTCGCACTCTGCGGCCCTTCCGGACTTGAATGCCACGGTGGCGGAGCGAATGCGCAGGTCGGCGGCGTCGAGAACGGCTCCGGACGCGCCGAAATACGCCAAGCTCCGCTGGTAGAACTCGTGCGCGCCCGCCAGATCGCCGCGTCCCTCGGCGAGGAATCCCATGGTCTTGAGGCCGACCCCGGCTCGGTGCCCCAACCCGGCCTGCTCGAAATACGCCTGACTGGAGCGCAGCGGGGCCTCGGCCTCGTCGTATCGCTCGAGGCGGACGAGCATGATGGCGAGATTCTGCTCGGTCTCGGCGACCGCGTTGCGATCGCCCGCGGACTCGAACGCGGCCAGCGCCTGCCGCGCGAAATCCACGGCCAGGTCGCGGCGTCCGGTCTCGAAGTAGGCGGCGGCGAGATTCATCAGCGGATGACCGGCCAGTTGCGGTGCGAAACGTCTTGCCGCCTCCAGTGATTCGGTGGCCAGCTCGGCGGCGTAGGCCCAGTCCTGCCGATGCAACGCGACGGCGGTCAGGGAGAGCAGGCAGGCCACGCGCAGCACGCCGAGATCGGTGTCGGTGTTGTCGGCGAGCAAGGCCCGCGCCTGCTCCAGCGCCGCCTGCGCCGCGTCGAGATCGCCGAGATGCTGCAGCGCCTGCGACATGTTGACCAGGGCGTTCGGGCGCAATCGCGGTGCGTGCCCCGGCATTTCGGCCAGCGCCGAACGGTAGAGGGCGAGCGAGGCGGCGTGGTCGCCGAGTTCGTCGGCCATGCTCGCGGCATTGATGATCGCGCCGAGCCTGATGTCGCCGGTGGTTCGTTCGGCGGCGTCCTCGAACAGGCGTTTCGCCTCGGCCGGGTCGCCGCGGGTGTACGCGGCGGCGCCCGCGGCGAGCAATTCCCGGCCGTCGTCCGGAGTCTGCATATCAGAAATCCGAATCCGACGCTGTGGCGGCGATTTCCGCCAGCAGAAGCGAGTCGGCGGGGTTGCCGGACGCGTCGTCGGTGCGGTGCAACCGCGAGGTGACCAGGTCGCGAATCCGCGCGCGCTTGCCCGCAGCGTCCGGCTCCGGTTCGTCCACACCGACGCCGGGAACGTAGATGTGCACCGTCACGCCCGCTTCCGCACCGGCAGGGGCCGTGGTCTCGGCCCCCCAGAGTTCGCCGTCGCGGATCAGCGGCACGTCGGCGGCGTCGGCCGGAGTGCGGATTGCGGCGCGGGGATGCAGGTGCGCCGGGATATCCGCCGGCGAGAGCGGGGCGGCCACCGCGCTCACCCGCACGATCGTCGATCCGGCCGCGCGCACCACTTCCCAGGACACGGCGCTTTCCGAGGCGTCGAGCAAGCCCGGTGGGCAGCGCTGCCAGTCCCAGCCCGCCGTTCCCCTGGCCAAGACGAGCGCACCGGGGGCGGCGACGGTGGCCGGTCCGGCGGCCAGCGCGTAGTCCTCCGCTCGGCCGAGCGTGGCGGTGGTCGTGCGCTCCTCGACGACCGCGTCGGCGCCGTCGACGATCAGGTCGCATTCCTCGCTCAGCGTGGCTATCTCGTCGTCCAGCAGCCCTTCGTCCAGCGGGGCGATGCCGTCCAGCGTCGACGCGGGCCACCAGCGCGCCGCCCAGCGGGCGTAACCGAGCCGCCAGGCGCGCGCGGACAAGTCGGGGAGGGCGGGCTGGACCGCGTATTCACCTTCGGTGGTTTCGTCGAGGGCGACGGCCACCTGCTCGCCGTATACCGCCCAGATCCATTCCTGTGCGAGGGCTATGTCATCGAGCACCGCGGCCGGTGTCACCTGCCCGCTGAGCAGGCTCCAGGTCAAGTGCCCGCCCGCCACCTCGAGCACCAGCACGTCCACCCCGGCCGCGTCGTCCACGACGGTCGGAGCGTCGTCCGGCGCGATGATCCACAGGCCGTCGCGGCGGCGGATGCGTACGGTCGTGCTCATCAGCTCGCCTTCGATTCCGCCGCGTCCGGCTCACCCGCGCCCGCCCGCACGCTCAGCGCCCGCTTGACCCGTGTGCGATGGTCCAGGATGACCGAACGCGCCACGCCGTCGAGCAGATCCCACAGCTCGTCCGGATCGTGGATCGCGTACTCCCTGACATCCCTTCCGTGCAGGCGGACCCACAATCGGCGCAGGTAGGGCTGCCACGGCGTGATCAGTTCCGCGGCGATGGCGGCCAGCGGACCGGTGGGCGGCTCGGCCGAGACCACCAGCCGCCGCGCTTGCAACACATAGGCTTCCCGCTGCCAACGGCTGTTGACCAGCTGGTGCGCCCTGGATGGCGTTGTGCCCGTTCCGGCCGGACGCAGACGCGGCCGACCGGTCGACGGTCCGCGGCGGTGCTCGATGGGCGCCAAGCCGGTCGCCAGGGCGGCCCCCGCCGTGGCCGTCACGCGCAGCGACTCGTCCAGCAGCGCCCACGGTGCGCAACTGCGGGCGATCTCGGCGTCGACCAGTTCGGGGATCGGCGGCAGCTCCGCGCGTTCGGTGGACGCCTGCAACACGGTGAACACCCGCTCGTAGACGCTGCGATCGAACGGGAGCCCGAGGGTCGATTTCGAGGCCGAAGACCCGATCGCGGGGCGCAGCGGCACCGGATGCGCCGTCAACCCCAATTCCTGAGCGGATTCCTCCTGCCACAGCCGGATTCCCGTGTGCGTACCGGCGTGGGCCGCGACCAGCCGGCCCAGGGTCGGCTGTCCGTCGGCGTCCTCGCCGAGCCGTGCCGCCGCGCAGGCTTCCAGCAGTTCCCGCACCTCCGCGTCGTGGTCGGCACCCGCAGGGCCGGTGAGCGGACGCCGCCGCCAGGCCAGATCGAGCAGCCCGGCCAGCTCTCGTTCCCGGGTGTGGTCGGTGAGGTACTCCTTCAGCGCCTGCGTGGTGCGCCCCGCGGTGTACTCGTGGATCTCGCGCAACGCGTCCTCCGCGACGGCGCGCGCCCGCGCCGGATCCGGCATGCCCGAGGTGGTCGCCAGTTCGAAACAGCGCTGGAAGTACAGATCCTGCGGGTGCCCCTCGGTGATCCGCAGCGTCCGCCGCACCTGCTTGAGCACCGTGAACCAGGCCGCCGTCGCGCGCAGCACATCGGCCGCAGCCTGAATGCGCGCCTCCAGCAACACCGCGCCGTCGGCCGTCAGGATCGGCCCCGCGCACGACGGATGCTGCACGGGCCGGATCACCAACGGGTCGAGCACGAGCTTCACCGTCCGGCGCAGCGGACCCCCGTGCGGGCCGCTGAGCGGTTCGACACCCTCGAGCTTGCGCCACACCTCATCGAGCACCATGGCGCGCGGTCGTCGCATGCGTGCAGTGTATTGGCCGCGACTTGGTCCCGGCGTGTTCACGGTGTCGATCGCACGAATCGGGGAAGTCGCACCAACAGCCGTAACGTCCAGCCGCTGAAGGTCGAAGAGAACCCCGTAACAGGAGGAGTTTTCATGAGGAATGTTCTCACCGCCGCCATACGTGTCGCGGCCGCTGGAGTTTCGGGTCTGGCTTTCGCCGCAATCGTCGGCTCCGGGACCGCCCAAGCGGCGCCGCAGGATTGCGTCGTCGAGCGAGATCTCTTCGGTGCGTCGGCGACTTGCCAACCCGACGGAGGAAGCAACTACGTCCTGCATGTCGACTGCTTCGGGCTCTACGCCAGCGGACCGTTCCCGCAGTACGGTGTCGGTCCTTACCAAGCGCTCAGCTACCCCTTCACACCCACCGGCCAGCGCGTCACCACGGGATGCACGGGAATGGGTCCCGGTGTTGTCGCGGTGGCGACCAACGCTTACGTCGAGATTTATCGCGGCTAGGGCAACAGGTGCATGGGCGCTTCGGTACCCCCGCATCCTTCACACGCACTCGGTTGCCGGGTCGGTTCGGGCAACTGTGACTTTCTCGGCGGGCGAACGGTGCTCGACCAATCCGAGTGTCACCCCGGCGATGACGACGACGCCGCCGAAGACCTGCGCCGGCCGGACCGTCTCCGCATTGATCACCACGGCGCCGAGCACACCGAACACCGGCACCAGGTTGAGGATGTTCACCGCGACGCTCGAGGCCATCCGGCGGAGGCCGTAGTTGTAGAGCAGAAAGGCGCCGACCGAACATGCAACGGCCAGATAGACGAGCAGCGCCGAGGCTGTGGCGCCGGGTACCCGCCAATGCTTCATCTCCGGTAGCGAGGCGAACAGGAAGCCGGTGGCGCCGGCCATGGTCTGGTAATAGGTGAGGGTCACCGCGCCTTGCCCGCGCCCGGCATGCTTGCCCAGCATGTTGTACCCGGCCCATACCAGTCCGCCGAGCAACAGCAGAATGTCGCCGGACCAGCGAGCGCTGCCCCCGACGTCCGCCCCGTTGCGAACGATGAGGAAAACCCCCGAGGTGGCCAGCAGCACGCCGCCGACCCGCAGCGGCGGCATTCTGGTCCGGAAGACCACCAGCTCCAGGAGCATGGTCATCAGTGGGTAGGTGGCCACGATCAAAGAGGCGTCGGAGGCCGTCGACAACTCGACGCCGATGTTCTCCAGCACGAAGTAGGCCGTAATGCCCAATAGTCCGCTGAGGTAGATCAGCCGCCGCTGGCGAGCATCGGGTCTGACGGCCGGGTTGCGGCGCAGGAACATGATGATCCCGAGCAGTACCGCGGCGAGGGTGAAGCGGATGGCCCCGATGCTCAGCGGGCCGACCTCTGTCAGCACCAGCTTGGTCACCGCGTACGAGCTGCTCCACAACAGCGCGGCCACTACGACCGAACAGATCGCCAACACCTTGGCCAGCCGCTCGTCCACTTCCACTGCCCTTTTCATCCGAACTCGTGACCTCTGTTCGACCGCTTCTACGGAAACGAATCATGAACGGAGATATTGCGACCAAGGTAGCATTCTGCCGAACGGACACAGGTATGTCCGAATTTAATTCGGATTTTCATCGGAGAGGCAGAATATGGATGAACTAGATTCGGCGATACTTCGGCTTCTGCAGTTGGACGGTCGGCGCACCAACCGGGACATGGCCCAGGAGTTGGGCATCGCACCCTCCACCTGCTTGGAGCGGATTCGCTCCCTCCGGGAGCGTGGCGTGCTGCTCGGATACCACGCCGAAGTAGACCTCCCCTCGCTCGGCCGGGGGCTGCAGGCGATCATCGCCGTACGGATACGACCGCCGACGCGTGCGGTCATCGAGCAGTTCCAGGCCTTCGTCACGGAGATGCCCGAGGTGATCGAAATCTTCACGCTGACAGGCGCAGACGACTTCCTGCTCCATGTGGCTGTTCGCGACACCGACCACCTGCACTCGGTGGTCTTGGACAAGCTCACCGAGCGAAAGGAACTCGCAGACGTACGTACATCCGTTGTCTACGGACACCTTCGGAAGAACGTCATCGAGCCGATTTGAAGTCTCCCGCTCGAGCCCTCGCTCGGCGACTACACGGTGGGCTCGGCGCGGAATCGAGTCGGCCCCACTGTTGACCTCATGCTGAATGCTGTACTGAACGGCGCTGGGGCCGGTGCACAAATGCGGCGCGGTGACTTCGAACTGCGTGTGGCTTACACACACTTTCCACTTCGACGCCTAAGGTCTGATTCGGTCCGCCCATCAGGGGCAGCTGAGTGGAGGGATTCGAAGATGAAGCTCGAGAAAATCACCGCTGCCGTTTTCATGGCCATCTCGACCGTGGGCATAGCCGCGGCCACCGCTCATGCGGAACCGGTCGTAACGGAACAGCCGGCCGCGGTGATTGCGGGGGACGCGACTTCCGGTTCGGATCATGGCGTCAATTACCAGCACGTCGGCGCGGACGACCGCACCCTGACATCGACCCCGGCGGATATCGCGCAACTGGAGGACATCAGCTCCTACGACCGGCTCAAGGAGCAGATCGACAAGAACCTGCCCGGCGTGGTCGGCGGCGCGATCGTGGGCGGCCTCTTGGGCGCGTGTATGCCCCTGATCTGGGGCGTCAGCGTCCCCGTGGGCGTACTGATCGGTGGAACCGTCGGCGGCTATGTAGTGGGCGGCCCGGAATTCCTCGACGCCGTACAAGCGTTCATCGCCACCCAAGGCCGGTGAGATAGCGGCCAACTGGTCCGGGGGAGCAGCCGCGAATTCCGGTTGATGCCGCGTCGAGAGCTCATCGAAGAAGTAGCAGGGATTGTTGTACGTGGACGACGAACATCAGGTGTGGGAGTTCGCGGTAGAACTCGGGATGCCGGACGCGACCGGGCCGGGCGCCCTCCACGATGAGGGAATCCACCCCGTCGCACTGGCGCTCGAAGAAAGCACCCATCGGATCCGCGAGGTGAACCGTATCCCGTGCTTCACGAGCTTCGGGCCGGTCACGGCGGTCGACGAGTTCGCTCAGCGCGCGTGGGGCGACGCGTACGACCCGGCGCGCGTCCCGGTCGAATGCCGTCTCGCCGTCTATGTGACGGACGAGGAACTGGACGAACTGGTATCAGCGGTCGTAGCGGATCTCGGCATCGACCAAGACGGATACTCGAAGGTGGTCGGCCGGAAGGTCACGATCGGCCTGCGGGCCATCCCACTGGAAGCGCCGGAGAACAGCTTCTACCAGCATCTCGTCGACCAGTATCGGGATCAATCCCGCACGGATCGACTCCGTTCGCCAGAACCAGGCCGGGGCCCTGAGGGCTCACGCCTCCTGAAACATGACGGGCGCGAAAGTCACTCCTATGTAACAGATTTTGGACATTCGACCGATAGGGGACTCGGGTGCGGTGAGCGCGCTCATATCGCGTTGGAGGTCAACTATGTCGCAGTGGAGGAGAAGTTCGCGCACCGTTCGGCAGTCGGTCCTGCTGGCCGCAGTCGCCGGGACGGTGGCGCTTGCTCCGGCCGCGCTTGTCATACCGGCATTCGCAACTTCTGATCAAAGCCCGAGCGCTACCGCACCCGTCACCACCGCGCCCGTGACGACGGTGCCGCCGGTGACCACTGCTCCGCCGGTGACCACTGTCCCACCGGTCACCACTGTCCCACCGGTGACCAGTACTCCGCCGGTCACCACTGCTCCGCCGGTCACCACTGCTCCGCCGGTAACGACCGAACCGCCCGTGACGACCCCGTCATTGCCGAAACCTGCTGAGCCAGAAGACCCCTACGGCCCCGACGGTTTCGATGTCTGGGGTTACGACCGTTGGGGCTACGACCGTTGGGGTTATGACCATTACGGTTATGACCGTTGGGGTTACGACCGACAGGGCTACACCTCGCAGGGCTGCGCCCGCTCCGGCGAGGACCGGCCCGACGCCGACCGGCTGGCCTGCGAACTGCGCCGGGCACGCCCATCCACCGGCAGCGCGGGCATCTGAACCCCGCACACTCCTGCTGAACACCTCCGACATCCGGCTAGGACGGTAGATGTTGACGCCGTTTGGCGGGTAATCCTGGTGCCGTGGGCGGCTCAGGGGCGGGAGTTGTCAGGTTCTGACCGCGCTCGGCGACGAACAGCACAATTGGCATCTTCACCTGCATGTCGCGGCAGGCGAGGGGGTAGCGCGGTTCGTCTCTCGTGGATTGCGGTGTTGGCGACGGAAGTCGGCAGATCATCTGTGTGTCGGCCAATTTCGACGACGCTAGTGGCTGTGACCAACGGTGGTATCGGCGAATTACGGCGTCAGTAGGGGTGCTGAGGGCTCGGCCGGGTCATCGATCCGACTCGCTTGTGAGGCCGCGGCCGTCAGTTGTTGCGCGCGGATCGGGCGCGGGCCAGCCGGTCCGCTTGTCGCCCTACGCGAGGCGCACCTCCGCCGTGGCCAAGCCGAAGACCTTGCGTCCTGCGGACTTCGCGACGATGACGACGACAGCGGTCCTGGTCCCGGGGTCGAGCGACTTGACGCGCCCGGTGAACTCGACGCTCCCGGCAGCGGCGGCTTCGACGATTGTGTAATTCGACAGCCGTACCCCGTACCTGGTGAGCGCACCCGGATCACCGAGCCAACCGGTGACGAATCCTGCCCCGAGGCCCATGGTGAGCATGCCGTGTGCGATCACATCAGGGAGATTCGCCAGCGCGGCGACCCCGTCGTGCCAGTGGATCGGGTTCGCGTCACCGGAGACTCCTGCGTAATTCACCAGATCGCCCCGCGTCAGCGACACGATCCGAGCAGGAAGCTCGGAGCCGATAGCGACGTCCTCGAATCGGATCGCGGTATGCGGGACACGCGTGCGCGAGATCGTGGAGAGGCGTGGGCTGGTTTGCGGAACCGGGTTCGTCGCACTCTGCCCGGCCGCGGCCGCGGTTCGCGAGGGCACATCGATACCGTGCATGATCACGCGTTCGATCGCGGCACTGATGCCTGCGTCGACTTCCTCACCGGTGATACCGACGACGGTCGTATGCATGATCTGCACCACCTCGCCGGTCTGGTCGGCGAAAGTGTTGGTGACGGTGAGCAGGTCTTTGCCTGCTATGCGGCGAACAGAGGTGAGTTCGACATCGCTGATCAACCGGTCGCCGGTGAGCACCGGCTTGTACGCCTCGAACACTTGATCGGTTTGCACGAAGACGTCGTAGCCGCTGATGACTGTCTCGAAGAGCTTACGGTTGGCCAGCATCGCTGCCGTCGAGATGAACGTGGTCGGCGCGACCAAACCGGCGTACCCGAACTCGCAGGCAGCGTCCTCGCTCCAGTGTGCCGGATGGAAATCCTGGACAGCACGCGCGTACTCGCGGATCTTCTCCCGGCCCACTTCGTAGTAGTCATCCACTCGATAGCGATACCCCACCAAATCAGCCACATCGAACGTTGCTTCCACCAAGCCGCTCCTCGCTCCTTGGACTCGAACCGGATATCGACCGAATCGAATTCTTAAGTGGACTCACCCTTCCACATCCGCATCGGGGATGGCTGCCGCCAACGTGGTTATCATGCCCGGGCTGTCGGCGGGGCATGGCTGCTACGCCCGGGAAGCCAGGAATCTATCGGTCTAGTTCCGCCGCCCCTACGAGTGCGATGTTCCCTGCCCGGCGGCTTGACCCTTACGTTGCGTGAGGCTGGAAGGTGGGGTGCATGAGTGACTACTACAACGCGTTCGAGATGAGCCCCGTCCCCACTCCCGGTCCGGATGCGGTCGCGCCGGAGCCGTTCCGTGGCATCTATGGAATGCCCGCGTTCGCGACGATCCCCACGAGCGATTTGGCGGTGTCGGTGGATTTCTGGACTCGTGGCCTCGGATTCTTCGAGCTGTTCAGTATTCCCGGCAGCGTTGTGCATCTGCGCCGATGGGCTTTTCAGGACGTACTTCTCGTCCCTGCCGAGAACGTTCCGGAGCAGCCACCGGCGGTGAGCTTCAGTTTCGCGTGCGTGCTCAACCAGGTCGATTCTCTTGTCGAGGCTTGCCGTGCGTTGCGTCCGAACTCGGTCGATGGCCCCCGGGATACTCCCTGGAACACCCGCGACGTGATGGTGATAACCCCTGAGAACGCACGGATCGTTTTCACCGCCGCGAAACCCTTCGATCCGGACAGTCAGGAGGCGCGGGACCTCGAGGCCGTCGGGATCAGGCCACCGGACGCCGGTCGCGGTGACAATGGTGAGCATGCCTGATGCCGATACCGATGGCCTGACTGTCGGTCAGGTCTCGGCGCGTTTGGGCGTGACGGTCCGCGCGCTGCACCACTGGGATGAGATCGGTCTGGCGCGGCCGTCGCTGCGCACGGTTGCCGGGTATCGGCTCTACACCGCTGGTGATCTGCAACGACTGCACCGCATCGTCGTCTACCGTGAGCTCGGTCTCGGGCTGGACCGGATTCGGGCCATCCTGGACGACTCGACCGCGGACGTGCCCGGCGCGTTGCGCGCGCAGCGTGCTCAGGTCGCCGAACGGATCGACCGCCTCCAGCGACTCAGCGCCGGACTGGACCGGATGATCGACGCCCACGAGCGCGGCCTGCTGCTTACCGCCGAGCAGCAGGCCGCGATCTTCGGCCCCCAGTGGGACCCCGACTGGCCCGCCCGAGCGCGTGAGCGTTACGGAGACACGACGCAATGGCAGCAGTACGCCGAACACGCGGCCTCGCGCGGTCCGGAGGAATGGCAGGCCATCGCGGACACCGTTGCCGAGTTCGACCGCGCCCTCGGGGACGCGATGGACGCCGGTGTCACACCTGGGAGCCCGGAAGCGAATCAACTCGTCGAGCGACACCGTGAGGTTTTCGCTTCGTACTTTCCCCTCACCAGGCAGATGCAGGTCTGTCTCGGCCGCAGGTACGAGGCCGATCCGGGATTCGCCGCCCACTACGACGGCATCCGAGCCGGTCTTGCCCCGTGGTTCCGTCGAATCATCGACGCCAGCGCGCGCGCCCACGGCATCGACCCCGATACCGCGACCTGGCAGTAGGGCGGTGCGCCCGGCCGATACTTTGCCCCCACCGTTATCGCCTGGTCTGCTGAACTCGTGCAGTCATCCGACTCGAGCGATACCGAGACGGCATTCGTCCGATATCAAGCGGCGGCGCCGAACCGGAACGGCCGCTATCCGGGCGTTTTCGCGTTGGTCAACGGTTTGGCATGGTCCGGCTGCCTCAATGCTGAGCAGGAACACTTCCGTCGACGCGAAAATGCCTGGTATCAGGCATATCTCATCGACCCCGGACGCCTCGATCCCTCGCCCTACGATCGAACCCGCCACCCCAGGGCAGAAGCATGGTTCAAGTCCTCTGCCACCCAGTTCCTCGCCCGCGTGGGCGGCTACCTCGCGATACTGGACTTCCACGGCGTCGCATGGACTCGTCTGGAATCGGATGATCCAGGCCGGATTCTCTACGACGATCCCAACCAGGTCATCGTTGTCCCTCGGTAACCGCTCCGTTTTTCGGCGGATCATGAGGTCAGGAGTCGGCCATGGAGGATCCAACTAGTTGACAATGACAGGTACGAGAAACCGACAGACAAACGAACAAAGAGTGAGCCGTCATGCTTTACACCTGGGTCGAGTCCGCTGGAGGCCCCCTGCTGATCGCCCCCGAATCAGAACTTGGCCACTGGGGCGGCACAGCCGACATGGACGGACCCGTAGAAACGTGGGGCGACTACGGCCGAGCCTGCTCGGTTGAGGGGTACATCGGCCTGGTCACAGTCGGCTCGCAGCAGGCATTGGTCCTTGGAGACCAACCCGCTCGCACGACATATCTCCCAGCCGAGCGGACGTTCCTGCGATGGGCAGCGGCAGACTCCGAAGCAGAACTCGTCGCCGCAGCGCAGCAAGCATTACAAGAACACATCACATGGGATCAAGGCGAAGACCTCATCTGGGAGATACGAGAATCCGTCGTGCTTTTCGACTCGGCCTGGCCGGGAACTGAGATCGAACTCGACAACCAGCTCCACATCGCCCTCGATCCAGGGCGTTACCGAGTCCGGGCAACCTACATCAAGAACCCGAACAACTGGATGATCCTCACTCAGCTCCAGCCAACCGTCGACAAGCACCTCGACGACACCACCGGAACGGAGGTTGCCTGACCTTGCTGATCCGCAGATCGTGTCAATATCCCATGCTCACGCGGGGACAGGGCGAAAGCGCGGAGGCGGTGTCGTGGTCGCCGAAGGGTGCTCGTAGAGGGAAAAGCGAAAGACGTAGAAAGGTCGCCAGAGCTTCACACACCGGGATACTCGGCGTGTATGTCGCCGTCGCACAGTTTCCAGAAAAAGGCGTTCATCTTCGCGGCGGCGGGTGCGTGGCGGGTCAGGATCGCGGCCACGGCTGGTGGCACGTCATCCGGGATGTGGCCGGCGGCGCACTGGAGGACGTACTCGTTGCGGGCGACGGGGCCGCCGCTGGACGGCATCGGTACACCGCAGACATCCGTCACCAGCCAGTTCACGAGGCGCATGGCGGCGTAGCTGGCGTCATGGGTGGCGTGGCGTGCTACGAAGTCGCGCTCGGCGGCCGACAGGTCGAATCGGGGAGAGGTGGCCAGCCCGAAGTCGCTGAGATAGATGCGCTTCATGTCGGTGCGTAAGTTGCCGAAGTGCCAGTCCATGTGCAGCAACTCTCGATCGCGCAGGAACGCCACGATTTCGGAGAACTGCCGCTCGACTGTGGCGGCCTTGCCAGCCGGGTCCTCTCGCAGCATGTCCGCTATCGGGTGGGCGATGTATTCGCAGAACAGCACGAGGCTGGACGGTGCGGCGGCCAGCGCTTCGAGCCTGGCTCGCACGGCCGGGTAGCCGCCCTGGGCGGCGACCACCGCCTCGATGTCGGCGTGTTCGTCAGCGACCGGCGACCGGCCGGGCAGCACCCGCCAGTGGTAGAGCACCGGGAACGACTGCGTCTCTCCGGCCAGAACGCCGTCGGTGACGATGATGTTCGCGGCCAGCTCCCGCCATGCACTGAAGCCTGGGCCGCCGATGCCGTACTGGCAGAACAGCGGCACGTCGAAGAGGTTCGCTGTGGAACCCGGCTCGGCGAGCTCCCGGTCGGTCAGGGGGATTCGCTTGGTGAACACCGGCGCACCGTCGACATCGATGACCGCCGTACCGCCGCCCACACCCAGGCTCGTGACTCGACCGGTGTCTACGAGCTCAGCGAGTTCGGCATCGCTGCGCGAAGCCAGGGACACCGAAAGCCGTTGATGGAGGGCCATTCTGGCGGCTGTCATTACACGATTGTGGCACCGGCCCGGGTTCTACCTGGGTAGCCGTAGGCCCCGAGATACCGGCCGTCCAGCACAACCTGATCACGGAAACTCCACGCTCTTGCGAAAGCAACACGCTCGTCGCAACCTCCTGATCGGGAGGTTGCGACGATCGCGTGAAGTCGCCCATATCCAGGCCGAAAAGCCTCGTTCTCGCTGGTCTGCCCTCGCAGTCGGCGGCATACCGACCGAACACTGGGCTACGGTTGAGCCGGCCGGACTTCGTCTGCCTTGCGGTACTTTCCGTGCCCGCCTTCGCCGACGACCCATGTCACCGGCATGCCCGGCGTGATGAGTTGTTCGTCGCCCTGGTATTGCCAGAAGGAGAACCATACGTCGCCGGAGTGGCTGGCGATGAGTCCGTCGTAGGTGTCGGGCAGCCACCATCGGACCACGCCGTCGAGGCTGGGATCAGGATCCTTGGCTGTCTTGACCTGCCCGAACGGTATCAAGCCACCCGGCCCACGCCATCCGTCGAGAGTGGGGAGCAACGGCTGGTCCCCACCCGCGGGGTCGGCGGGCCAGATCTTTCCACTGCGGGACAGGATGTCGTCGTGGACTTCCCGCGCCAGTCTGCACGCCACACCGTTGGGTGTGCTCTCGACGGGCGTGGTGCCGACCACGACGCTCAAGTCGGGGACGGTGAACTCGATACGCCACCCCGGTGGATCAGGTAGTCGGCGAAGGCGCTCAGGGATCGTTTCATCGATGTGTACCTCGAAGCCGAGAGCCGACTCGATGTCGGCCGCCAGCAGGTCGGCGCCTCGCCTCGAAATTTCCTGACCCATGTAACTATCCTGCCGTGTAGGGGACGGTGCAGCGGTTGATGGGGGTCACGTACAGGTTCTTGCCCGCGGCGTGAGAGGCGATGACCTGGATTTCATCCCCAGACTCATACCGATAACGCCCATCCAAATACCTTGGGATGGACATGTGAAAGTTGTCGTCCTTGAACCTGTTGTCCGTCTCGATGGCCCTGCCGTTGACCAATATCTGGTAGTCGTACCTGCCCGGGATGTCGGCGATGTTGTTGAGGAACATGGCCCATGCGATGTTGCCGATGGGGTCTCTGTCCTTCGGCCTGGTGTCGACTTCGACTCGGCCCCATTGGGTGGTGACTCTGTAGTTGGTGCACGGCTGATACGACGCTTGTGCGGAACCGGAGGTCAGCACGCTCGCGATCATAGCGATCGCCAGTGTCGCTGCGAAGAGAAGCGTTCGACCGACTCGGCTTGTCGGCGCAGCTGATTGGTCATTGCGAACCTTCATGGGATATCCCCCTGCTTCGTCGAAACATGAATCGACTCGCCTATCCCGGCACCGGATACGCGTCACCCCGAGTACGAGACACCCCCCCGGCCTGTGAATAAAGGCAGTCGATATCTTTGGACGCACGCAGATCGCGATCGGTTCCAGCACAACGTAATTTATGCGTCACGCGTTCGCCGTGGACGGCTCCGCAACCGGCCCGCGCAGCAATGTCCGTCGGACGGCGCTTCGCTGAACCGACCCGCGTGCGATCGCTCTGACCTGCGGCATCCATCAGCCTGGCAAGGCAGCTGACGAAGGCTTCTAATCTGTCCGAGCGCGGCCAGCGCCGTCGCGGCAATCTTCAACGGTGGGCACTGTGGACACCGCAGGCGAGGAACTGCTCGGTCATGCTGAGCTGTTGCCGGGTGTACCACTGATTCAGGGTCCGTCGTAGAGTCTTTCGTTCGGCAAGCGGCGTAAGCCGGTTGTGTCGCCGGGGATCACCTCTACGGAGTCGACGAATCGTCGCCGGTGCTGTTCTTGGAGGAACCATAGGGCGGAGGTGAGGCAGGCGGCGAAGTCCAGGCGGTGGCCGTCGATCACTACCGCCAGGCGTACGTCCGGCTGCTCCGGGTGGGGTGACAGTTGTTCCCGGGTGTTGTCGAGGGCCGGTTTGTATTCGCGCCGTGCGGTGGATCGCGTGGTTTGCATGATCACTCGCTGCCGAGGGACATCGGAATCGTTCTCGACAGCAGTCCATTTCCTGATTTTGTAGAGCGCCGCAATGTAGGTGGCGCACGTCATCGGTGGGCAGTCTTGGTGATGGTGGTAGGCCGTGCGCGCGGCCTCGTAGCTCTGCATCGGCCAGTGCGGGTTGTTGTGGTCCAACCAGGAAAGGGTCCGGGCGAGAACGTTGGTGTCGTAGCACGGCCCGTTGGACTCGGCGTCGATCTCGGCATCGCCCTCGACGGCCATTGGTGAACACCTCCCACGAGACGGCGGCGTGGAGCCGCGAGAGAACTGCGGAGTTATGTGCCTGTTGCGGTGGAGCGACGGCCGCTTACGCCGAGATCAGATCCGGGCGCACCCACGGATCGCGGCGCGGTTCGGTGAGGTCACATAAGCGCTCGATATCGGCATCGGATGGAACTGATCGATTCGCTGCGAGTTCCAGATAGAGCTTTTCCGCGCGGGTGACGCGGTACTCGAGGATCGCCGTGCTCACGAAGAAGCAGATCGCGAGCCACGAGACGACCCCGAAGGCGATGAGCACAGGCAGCATTGCGCTACCGGCCATAGCGCGGGGCCTGGGGAACCACTTCGGACCACGCCCGTACGGCCTCGACGACAGCAAGGCCGGACGGAAGGAAAGCGTTGCGAGCCGGAACAACCCATTGCCGGATGGAGCCGTTCGGGCTAGGGGAGGGAAGCGCGATGACGGCTCCCTCGCGCGCGATGCTCACGTCCCGGCGGAACATCTCGGCGAACAGCTTGACGTCGTCGTCTTCGATGTCGGGACGGACAAGGAACGTCCAGCGACCCGAACGCGGATGCGCGACAATGGGTCCGAGCGCGCCGCCGCCGCTCTGCATGTGCGCTTTCACCGCTCGGCCCAACCTGCTGGGCATGGTCACCGCCCACACCGACCCGGCGCGCATCACGATCCGGCCGAGTTCCGGCGGATCGATCACGGCATTGAAACCGCAATCCCTGCGATAGAACATGCAGCGGGACAGCGGTGTGTCCCCGAACGCTCCTTCATCCATCGGCAGACCTCAACTCACATCGAAGGCGGGTTAGGTGCGCCCGGCCCGGCCACCCAGGCTGGGGAGTGACCGGCGTCGGGAACGTGAGTGGAAGATCGCCGTCACCTGCTCACGCCACCGGGCGCGCTACCAAGGAGACACCCACAACCCTGCTTGCTGCGACGATTTCAGCGCGAACGTTTCCAAAAATCCGGCGCTGTTTTAGTTGTTGTTGCATCCTTGTTCGAGTTGCAACGCACTCCGAAAGGTCGAGATGGCAACGGATTCCACAATCGCGCGGCGCATGCTCGGCATGCAGCTGGAGACGCTGCGCGAGCGCGCCGACATCACGAGAGAGGCCGCAGCTGCTGCGATCGCCTCGGCTCGATCAACGATCTGGAAGATGGAGACGGGTCAACCCGTCCGCTTCAACCCGGTCCTGATCGAGCGACTGTGTCAGCTCTACAACGCCACCGAGAAGGAGACTCAGGTTGTCCTAGAGCTGGTGAAGGAAACCAAGGGCGCAAAAGGCTGGTGGCAGGCGTTTGCCGATGACACGATCCCGAAAGACTTCGGGCTATTCGTCGGCCTAGAGGACGCCGCCAACCGGATCACGTCGTACCAGACCACCGTCTTGCCGGACCTGCTGCAAACCGACGACTACCGACGAGCGATCATCTGGGCCGAGTATCCGAACATGCCAGTGGAAGACGTCGAGCGGCACTTGGAGGTCGGCCGGAAGCGTCGGTCGCGGCTGACTGCCAAGAAGAACCCGCTCGCCATGGATGTGTTCGTTGACGAGTCCGCCCTTCGTCGCACTGCGGGAAGTACCTCGGTCATGACTGAACAACTTCTGCATCTCGCGGACGGAGGTCAGTCGGCAAACATTTCCATACGCGTCGTGCCGACCTCGACCGGCATCTACCGCGCGCTCCTGATCGGTTCCTTCGTCCTCCTCGAGTTCCCACGGCACACCACCGCGGATCTCACCATGCCCCCGGTGGTCTACCTCCAAGGCTTCATCGGGGACCTGTACCTTGAGAAAACCGACGAGGTGCGGCAGTACCGTCAGGTCACAGCCGAGCTGGACCGCCTGGCACTCGATCAGGCTGCCAGCCGAAATCTCGTCCTCCAGGTTGCGAAGGAGTATGAACGGTGAACGTTGATCTATCCGGCGCGGTGTGGTTCAAGAGCACCCGTAGTGGGACTAAGGATTGCGTCGAGGTCGCGCACCTCGAAGGCGGCATGGTCGGCGTCCGCGACTCGAAGAATCCGACCGGCCCGGCGCTGGTGTTCACCCCCGGTGAGTGGGACGCCTTCACCGCCGGCGTGAACGACGGCGAGTTCAAGCGCCCGTAGCACTGGCGATCACCACGGCCCGGCCCGCTGTCCTTGGGACAGGGGGCCGGGCCGTTCTCGTTGTACCTGTCGATCGAACAGTCGCGACCGAGGCAGCCGCCAAGCAAGACCGGCGCACATCAAGATCAGCGGCACACGGTGGAGACCTCTTCTCGCGAAATGCCACAGCCATGTGCCACTCGACGGCAGGGCCGGGTGGCTTGGTGCCGTCGCGTTCGAGGGCGGCTGGGCGGGGGTTGCGTGGGGGTGCGAGTCCTCTACCAGCGAAAACGCGGAAAACCTGGGATCGGTAGGGGGCGAATCGTTCGTACCTTTTTCTCAACGGCCCAACAGGAGGGCCGGAGAACAGGACCAGGGGCTTCGCCCCTCGAACGACAAGGACACAGACCATGAACGCCACTTCGCTCCGCATCGCCGCCGCCGCTTTCGCCGCCGCCGCCGCGGTGGCCGTGCTCACCGGATGCGGTGACAGCAAGGGCAGCTCGCCCGCCGCGCCCGCGCCGTCCTCGGCGCAGCCGGCCGCTCCGGCGGGGAAGTCGGTCGCTTCGGTCGACGGCAAGACCTTCGACGCGAAGTTCGACACCACCTGCGCCAAGCAGGGCGGCACGCTGGCGCTCGCGCTGACCGACACGGCGAACTCCGCCTACGGCAACCTCTCGGTGAGCGCGACCATCACCGACTCGAACACCGTGCAGGCGGTCGCGATCGCGGGCAGCAAGGGCGGCGACAACGGCCTGCCTTACGCGGTGGGCTTCGGCAACGGCATGCCGGGCGGCTCCGCGAAGGTCGTCAAGGACGGCAACACGTTCAAGGTCACCGGCGAGGGCGTCGGCGCCCCCGACCTGACCAACCCGCTGGCCGGGCCGAAGACCTCCAAGTTCGACATCACCTTCGCCTGCTCGTCCATCGTCGGCGCCTGATCGCCGCAATGCACCCCGATCCGCCCCCGTCATCCCGGACTATCCGGGATGACGGGGCGCGGCGAATCTCTCGAACACCAAAAGGAAACGTCATGAACAAGATCCGTCTGATCGCCCTCGCTCTCGGCGCCGCCGCGATCGGCTACTACGTCTACCACGCCGTCACCTACGTGCCCACCAGCGAATGGGAGCCCGCCGGAATGGGTTGGCTCGGCTTCGAGATGGCGCTGCCGATCATCGCGCTCACCCTGGTCCCCATGGTCTTCGCGTTCACCGGCGAAGGCATCATGAGCGCGCTGACCGGCCGCAACAGCGCGGAATTCCGCGACGGACTCACCGGCCTCGGCACCGTCCGATCGGTGCGGCAGACCGGCGTCACGGTCAACGACCAGCCGCAGGTCCATGTCGAATTCAGCGTCGAAGGCGCGGACGGCAAGATCTTCCACTCCTCCGCGAAGATGATCGTGCCGTTCACCGAGCTGGCCCTGCTGCGCGCCGGGGTGGTGCTGCCCGTGCGCTACCTTCCCGGCCGCACCGACCGGGTCGAGGTCGACCTGTCCGGCGACGCCTCCGCCGCGCAGAACGCGATGAACGAGTCCCTGATCCGCAAGGGCATCACCACGCGGCACAAGCTCGACATCGCCGAGCGCGGCATCGCCACCCAGGCGGTGGTGCAGTCGCTGTCGGTCACCGGCAACATCCGCGACGGGCACTCCGAGGTCGGGCTCGGCCTGGTGGTCACCCGCCCGGACGGGTCGAGCTTCTCCACCCGGGTGACGAAGTTCCTCGCCCCCGCCAGCGTCGGGCAGGTGCAGGTGGGTCGCGTCGTGCGGGCGCACTACCTGCCGGAGAACGAGAGCGAGGTCGTCATCGCCCTTCCGGTGAACGCCTGATGGGTGAGCCGGTCCGGGCCGGTTTCACCGAAAACGAGGCAGCCACCTTTCGACACCGACGCCGCGCCGATTCGAGATCATCGAATCGGCGCGGCTTTCGTCTGTTCCCAGGCCTGGCGGTTCGGCAATTCGAGGGTTACCTAGTTGGGCGGTTGTTCACTTTGTCGTCCCTTCCGGATGGTCCGGATGGTTTACCGTGCGGCCATCGGCCCAACCCAGGAGTCACCGTGAGTCTTCAGCCACTCGCCCTTTTCGTGAAGCACGACGGACAGTCGTCGCGCGCTGCCGTGACATGTGAGTACAAGTGCGCGAACGCGTGCTTCCACGAGGCGCCGAACACTTCTTCGGGCGCCTACTTCGGTGACATCGTCAGCTCGCTGAACCGGCGCGGACTGATCAAGGGCGGCGCGGCCGCCGTGCTCGCGGTCGGCGCGGGCAGCGTCCTCGCGGCCTGCGGTGACGACGATGAGCCGACCACCGTAGGCTCCACCTCGCCCGCGGGGCCGCCCGGAACCGGCACCGACTTCGCGGCCGTCGCGCCGAACAAAGAAGACGCCGTGGTGATCCCGGACGGCTATGAGCAGGCCGTCGTGATCCGCTGGGGCGATCCGCTGTTCCCGGACGCGCCCGCTTTCGACTTCGACAAGCAGACCGCCGCCGCGCAGGCAAGGCAGTTCGGCTACAACAACGACTTCGCCGCTCTGCTGCCGATCGAGGGCAAGGCCAACGGCTACCTGCTGGTGGTCAATCACGAGTACACCACCAGCCCGCACATGTTCCGCGGCTACAACAAGGACGCGCCGACCGACGAGCAGATCGCGGTCACCATGGCCGCGCACGGCTTGAGCGTGGTCGAGGTCAAGGGCGAATCCGGCTCCGGCAAGCTGGTTCCCGTCTTCGGCAAGTACAACCGCAGGATCACCGCGACCACCGAGTTCAAGCTGACCGGTCCCGCCGCGGGCAGCGAATTCGTGAAGACCTCGGCCGATCCGACCGGCACCAAGGTGTTCGGCACCTTCGCCAACTGCTCCGGCGGCCTGACGCCGTGGGGCACCGTGCTGTCGGGTGAGGAGAACTTCCACGGCTACTTCGCCAACGCCGACAAGGTGACCGAGCCCGCCGCCGCGGCGCGCCTGAAGCGCTACGGTTTCGCCGCGGGCAAGACCGCCAACCTGTGGGAGCGCGCGGACAAGCGTTTCGACCTGGCGCAGGAACCCAACGAGGCCAACCGCTTCGGGTACGTCGTCGAGGTCGATCCGTGGGACCCGAACTCGACGCCGATCAAGCACACCGCGATGGGCCGGGTGAAGCACGAGGCCGCCACCATCTATGTCACGAAGAACGGCGACGTCGTCTCCTATACCGGTGACGACGAGAAGTTCGAATACATGTACAAGTTCGTGTCCTCGCGCAAGATCCAGCCGGGCACCGGAGCGGCGAGCATGCGGCACAACCTGACCATCCTGGACGCGGGCACGCTGTATGTCGCCAAGCTCACGGGCGATCACGCGGACAAGATCGACGGCACCGGCGCCGAGCCGTCCGAGAAGGGCTTCACCGGCACCGGCCAGTGGATTCCACTGCTGGAGACCGGCGCGGACGGCAAGGGCAAGTCGCTGGTCGACGGTATGAGCGCGGAAGAGGTGGCGGTGTTCACCCGCCTGGCAGCCGACAAGGTGGGCGCCACCAAGATGGACCGCCCGGAGGACTTCGAGGCCAGCCCCTACACCGGCAAGGTGTACGTGGCGCTGACCAACAACGACAACCGCGGCGCGGAAGGAAAGCAGGGGCCGGACGAGGCGAATCCGCGCAAGCTGAACAAGAACGGCCAGATCCTGGAGATCGATGACAACCACACCGGCACCACGTTCACCTGGTCGCTGCTGCTGGTCTGCGGCGATCCCGCGGCGGCCGACACCTACTTCGCCGGTTACGACAAGTCCAAGGTGAGTCCGATCTCCTGCCCGGACAACCTGGCCTTCGATCCGTACGGCAACCTGTGGATCGCCACCGACGGCAACGCGCTGAAGTCGAACGACGGATTGTTCTCCGTGGTGCTCGACGGCCCGAATCGCGGCCAGACCAAGCAGTTCCTCACCGTTCCGCGCGGTGCGGAGACCTGCGGCCCGGTGGTCAGCGAGGCACGGGTCATGGTGTGCGTGCAGCATCCCGGCGAAGCCGACGATGCCACCCCGGACAACCCGTTGTCGCACTGGCCCGACGGCGGCACGGCCCAGCCGCGCCCCTCGGTCGTGGCGGTCTGGAAGAAGGCAGGCGGCCGCATCGGGGTCTGATACCGCAGCCGCGGCGCTCCGGCCCCCCTGCAACCACGGCCACTCTCCGCGGCTCTCCCCGCGAGTGAGGCCGCTACCCGACTGGGCGGGTAGCGGCCTCACTCCTATCCGCTGCCGGTGCCGCCCATGTTGGCGTAGCCGGCGAAACCGCCTTGGGCGCCGCTGTAGACGTTGAGGTCGACGCGGCCCTCGATGCCCGGAATCGCGCCGCTGTCGGTGGTCTGCCAGAACGTCCAAGTGGACCAGCCGCCGGGGACCTCGGGTTGCGAGTTGCCGCGATAGTCGGCGATCCACAGGGGGTACTGGGCGAACTCGTGGGTGTCGGCCATCGCGGTGCGCCAGAAGACGGGATAGGTGTAGACGATCGGGACGCGGCCGGTGAGCGTTTCCACGGTGTTCAGGTAGCGGCGGGTCCAGTCGATCAGGGCGGCCGGGGCGAGACCGCCGGTGACCTCGAGATCCAGCACCGGCGGCAGATCGAGCGGCCCGTTCTGGCCCAGCACCACCGCCGCGTACAGCGCGGCCTGCGGTTCGGGCGGCAGGTTGGGCCTGGCGTAGTGGTAGGTGCCCCGCGCCATTCCGGCCGCGCGCATCAGCAGGCTGTCGGGCACGAAGTACGGGTTGATGTAGTTCAGCCCCTCGGTGGCCTTGACCATCGCGAAGTCGTGGCCGGAACGTTTGACGGCGAACCAGTCGATCAGGGTGCCGTCGGTGTGCTGCCAGGAAGAGACGTCCGGACCGGTCGGCGTCGCGGTCGCCGGTAGCGTGGCGACGAGAACGCCGGACAGCGTGAGCAGTGACAGCGCCGCGCCGCGGCGGGTGGTCGACCTCCAGATGCCCATGCCGGAGGACGATAGCCATTCGCTCTGGCCGTTACCAGTGTGACAGCTGGGGTGTCAGAACTCTTCTGTGCTCTCACCCCAGCCAATCCAGCACCGACGCCGCCGTCCAAGATTGCTGCATACTGCCGAGCGGTTCCCCGGTGAACGGCTCGTAGTACTCCGCGAAGCTGCCGTCGCTGGCTTGGCGCAGGCCCTCGGCGCGCAGCATGAAGGAACGCTCGGCCCAACCGCGCCGGGCGAAGACCCACGAGAACAGCCAGCTCATCACCGGCCACACCGGCCCACGCCAGTACTCGCGGGAACGGAAATCCTTGGACACCGGCGAGGTGGAGGGCGGCAGCGCGTAGCGCAGATCCGGGTGACCGCAGAAGCGCGGACCCTCGAACAGGCGCAGCAGCGCGCGCTCGGTGTCGCGGGGCAGACCGCCGCACAGCAGCGGCGCGAACATCGAAAGCGTCTCGGTGTTGATCCAGCGCTGCAACCGCACGTCGAAGTCGCGGGCCGCGCCGGTGCGCGCGTCGGTCGTCGCCACGACTCCCGCGCGGAACCGGTCGGCCCACGCGTAGAGATCGCGCACGTCGGCGTGCGGTTGCTTGTACTCCTCGCCGATATTGGCCAGGACCTCGCAGGCCAGCGCGAAGATCCCGGTGACGAACACGTCCTCGACGGCGAAGCTCATGGTCGAGGCGAGCTGATAGTCGTCGTAACCGGCTCGGCGCATCTGCTCGACCAGCCACAGGTAGCGGTCGTACTCCCGGTCGGTCGGGCGCTGGGTCGGATCGGAGACCACCAGCACGTCCTCGCGGCGATAGGGCGGCAGGTCGCCGGGGACCACGTGCTCGTAGGCGCGATCCCAGCGCGGCGAGTTGTCCATCCCGGACTCCCAGCCGTGGTACAGCGTGATGCGGCCGGTCTCCTTGGGGTCGCGAGCGTGCGCCAGCCACCGGTGCCAGCGCACCAGATCCGGCCAGCGCCGATTGAGGAACTCCTCGGCCACCGACCTGGTGCTGCGGCCGTGCCTGCGCGAATGATCCAGGATGCGCTGCACCGCGATGGCGTGCACGGGCGGCTGGGTGATCCCGGAGGTGTCCGGACCGTCCGGCGCGTTGGCCGCCAGCTTGCGGCATTCCCAGCGGGCCGGGCCGGGGAAGTAACCGTCCACGCCGTTGGCGAAGACGATGTGCGGGATCATGCCGTTCTTCCACTGCGCGGACAGCAGGGTGTCCAGCTCGATCACGGCGCGCTCCACGCTCAACGGCGCGAGGCCGACCGCGACGAACGCCGCGTCCCAGCTCCACATGTGCGGGTACAGCCGGGGCGCCGCGCTGGTCATGGTGCCCAGGTCGTTACCGCGCAGCAGGTAGGCAGCGCGGGCCGCGAGCTGGGTGGGGGTGAAGCCCGGATGCGCCATCCCCTTATTCTGCGATGTCACCCGCAGATATGCCCGCTCAGCGGTGTCCGTTTCATCACCATCCGATCGGCCTGTGGCCGCTTCGTGTTCGGCGGTTCTCACTTTCGCACGCCCCGTCCGTGATTCGCTGCCCGAGATTCTCGCCCCGATGCGGCCCGCAGCGCTAGTCGTTCGTCCAGTGCTACGGGTTTTTACGCCTTCTTCGCCCAGCCGGTTACGGTGGGGCCCATGAGTTCCGTCGCGTCCTCGAAACCGACCGCGTTGATCACCGGCGCCAGTCGCGGCCTCGGCGCCGCGATCGCCAGGGAACTCGCGCCGACCCACGATCTGCTGCTCGGTGCGCGATCGGCGCAGTCGCTGCGTGGCATCCTCGCCGAGTTGCCCGGCGCGCGGGGCTGGCCGGTCGAGTTGACCGACTACGCCGCCCTCGCCGAGGCTGTCGCGCCGATCCGGAGCCTGAATGTGCTGGTGCACAACGCGGGCATCGCCGATCTCGGCACGATCGCGGAATCCACAGTCGAGCAGTGGCGAAACACATTGGAAGCCAATGTTATCGCGGTCGCCGAACTCACCCGGCTGCTGCTGCCCGCGCTGCGGGAAGGCCAGGGTCACGTGGTGCTGATCAACTCGGGTGCGGGGCTGCGCGCCAACGCGGGCTGGGCCTCCTACGCGGCGAGCAAGTTCGGACTGCGCGCCTTCGGCGACGCGTTGCGCCAAGAGGAGCCACAGCTGCGGGTCACCTCGATCCATCCCGGCCGCATCGACACCGATATGCAGCGGGCGATCATCGCGGGCGAGGGCCGCGAATACCGGGCCGAAGACTTCCTCACACCGGAGACCGTGGCGTACACGGTGCGCACCGCCATCGACACACCGCGCGACGCGCATCCCACCGAGGTTGTCCTGCGGCCGTACTGATCGCTGATGCACCGGCGGGCGCTCACGTAGCCGAAATGTTCGCCCGTCGGCGCGTAGCCCGTCAGGGTGTGCTGCGGCCGTCCTGATCGCGGTCACACCGGCGGGCGCTCTCTCGGCCGAACCGTGCGCACGGCTGTCGGCGCGCACGTCGCCGGGGTCGCGCTCCGGCCGTATCGATCTCGGCCGAAGAGCGCAACCAGTCCACGGTCACACGCGCCGACGCGTCAGGCGACGATGTTCACCAAGCGGCCCGGGACGACGATCAGTTTGCGCGGCGCGGCTCCGTTGAGTAGCGCGGCGATTTTCTCGTCGGCCAGCGCGGCCGCCTCGATCGCCGCGTTGTCCGCGTCGGCCGCCACCTGAATCCGGCTGCGCACCTTGCCGTTCACCTGGATCGGGTACTCCACCGACTCCTCCACCAGCAGTGCGGGATCGGCCACCGGGAAGGGGCCGTGCGCCAGCGAGCCGGTGTGGCCCAGACGTTCCCACAGCTCCTCGGCGATGTGCGGGGCCAGCGGCGCCAGCATCAGCACCAGCGGCTCCACCACCGAGCGCGGCGCGCCGTCGGGGTAGCTCTTGGTCAGGTGGTTGGTCAGCTCGATCAGCTTGGCGCCCGCCGTGTTGTCGCGCAGCGCGGCGAAATCCTCGTCCACGCCTGCGATCGTCTTGTGCAGCAGGCGCAGCGTCTCCTCGCTCGCGGCCGCGTCGGTGACCCGCACCGCGCCGGTCTCCTCGTTCACCACCAGACGCCACACGCGCTGCAGGAACCGGTGCGCGCCGACGACGTCCTTGGTCGCCCACGGGCGTGAGGTGTCCAGCGGACCCATCGCCATCTCGTAGAAGCGGAAGGTGTCGGCGCCGTACAGATCGCACATCTCGTCGGGGGAGATGGCGTTCTTCAGCGACTTGCCGATCTTGCCGTACTCCTGGCGCACCTGGATCTCGGCGCCGGCGGCGTCGGTCCAGAAGAACTTGCCGTCGCGCTCGACGACCTCGGCGGCGGGCACGTACGCGCCGCGCTCGTCGGTGTAGGCGTGCGCCTGGATGTAGCCCTGGTTGAACAGCCGCCGATAGGGCTCGCTCGCGGACACGTCACCCAGGTCGAACAGCACCTTCTGCCAGAACCGGGCGTAGAGCAGGTGCAGCACCGCGTGCTCGACACCGCCGACGTACAGGTCGACGCCGCCCGGATCGTTCGGCCCGCCGACATCGGTGCGCGGGCCGAGCCAGTACGCCTCGTTCTCCTTGGCGCAGAACGTCTGCGTGTTGGTCGGGTCGGCGTAGCGGATCTCGTACCAGGAGCTGCCAGCCCACTGCGGCATGACGTTGGTGTCGCGGCGGTAGCGCTTCGGTCCGTCGCCGAGATCCAGTTCGACTTCCACCCAGTCGCTCGCCTTGGCCAGCGGCGGGGAGGGTTCGGAATTCGCGTCGTCGGGATCGAAGGTCACCGGGGCGAAATCGTCCAGTTCGGGCAGCAGCACCGGCAGCATGGATTCCGGCAGCGCGTGGGGCGCGCCCTGCTCGTCGTACACGATGGGGAACGGCTCGCCCCAGTAGCGCTGGCGGGCGAACAACCAGTCGCGCAGCTTGTACTGGATGGTGCCCTTGCCGTGGCCGTCGGCCTCTAGCCGGGCGATCATCGCCGCTTTCGCCTCCTCGACGGACATGCCGTCGAGGTAGTCCGAGTTCACCAGCGTGCCTTCGCCCGCGTGGGCGCCCTGCTCCAGGTCGCCGCCGCTGATCACCTCGACGATCGGCAGGCCGAGCACGGACGCGAATTCCCAGTCGCGATGGTCGTGCCCGGGGACGGCCATGATGGCGCCGGTGCCGTAGCCGCTGAGCACATAGTCGGCGATGAAGATCGGCACGGCCGCGCCGTTGGCCGGGTTGATCGCGTAATTGCCCAGGAAGACGCCGGTCTTCTCCTTGTTCTCCTGGCGCTCCAAGTCGGACTTGGCCGCGATCGACTTGCGGTAGGCCGCTACGGCCTCGGCCGGTGTGGCGGCCCCCTCGTTGGTCCACCTGGGGTCGGTTCCGGCCGGCCAGGCGGCGGCGGTCAGTTTGTCGACCAGTTCGTGTTCCGGCGCGAGCACCACGTAGGTGGCGCCGAACAGGGTGTCGGGGCGGGTGGTGAAGACCTCGATCTGCTCGCCGTCGGCGTCGAACTTCACCTGCGCGCCGCGAGATCGCCCGATCCAATTGCGCTGCATGGCCTTGACGTTCTCCGGCCAGTCCAGCCGCTCCAGGTCGTCGACCAGGCGATCGGAGTAGGCGGTGATGCGCATCATCCACTGCCGCAGCCGCTTACGGAACACCGGGAAGTTGCCGCGTTCACTGCGGCCGTCGGCGGTGACTTCCTCGTTGGCCAGCACGGTCCCCAGGCCGGGGCACCAGTTGACCATCGAATCGGTCTGATAGACCAGGCGATACGAGTCCAGCAGCGCGTTCCGCTCGGCGGCCTGCATCGCGTCCCAGGACTTGCCCTCGGGCACGGCCCGCGCACCCGACGCGAACTCGGCTTCCAGCTCGGCGATCGGGCGGGCCCGGTTCAGCTCCGTGTCGTACCAGGCGTTGTAGATCCGCAGGAAGATCCACTGCGTCCAGCGGTAGTACTCCGGATCCGTGGTCGCGAACGAGCGCCGCCGGTCGTGGCCGAGCCCGAGGCGGTCCAGCTGGCGCTGCATCGTGGCGATGTTGGACTCGGTGGTGTCGCGCGGGTGCGCGCCGGTCTGCACCGCGTACTGCTCGGCGGGCAGGCCGAAGGCGTCGTAGCCGAGGGCGTGCAGCACGTTGCGCCCGTGCATGCGGTGGTAGCGGGCGAACACGTCCGTGGCGATGTAGCCGAGCGGATGCCCGACGTGCAGGCCCGCGCCGGACGGGTACGGGAACATGTCCTGGATGAACAGCTTGTCCGGCGGCGTCGGGCCGGACAGCGGCCCGACCGGGTTCGGCGCATGGAAGGTTCCGCGTTCGTCCCACGTCCGCTGCCACCGGCGCTCGATGCGGCCGGCAAGCTCCGCGTTGTACCGGTGCTCAGGTACATCGCTTTCGGTTGCACGTGTGTCTTGCACGGTCCTGCCTTCTTGTGGTCGCCGATCCCCGACAAACTTCGTCTATCAGGGTAGAACGTCGCGTCGGCAGGACCGAAAATCGGGCTGGCCTGCGGTTGCGGCCGGGTTCGCCGGGTCGCCGCCCGTCGGAGGGCGCGCGGCGCCGATGCGCTAGCCTGCATGAGTGTTCGTCGTCGCTCTCGTCCTGTTCGTGCTGGCTGTGGTGGCCGTCGCAACCGGAGCACTCGGGCTGACCGGCCGATTGCCCCGCAATCGTTTCTTCGGTGTCCACACCGAGGCCGCGCTGTCGACGGACGAGACCTTCCGCGTCGCCAACCGCGTCGCCGCTCCCACCTCGATCGCGGCCGGGGCGCTGCTGTTCGCCGGCGGTCTGGTCGGGCTGGCCGCGGACGGCTTCATCGCGCTGGCGGTCGCGGCCTGCGCCGCCGTCGTCGCGCTGTTCACCCTCGGCGCGGGCGCGAACGCCGCCGCCCAGGCGGCCGAAGCCATCGCTCCACCGCCGCAGACCGGTGGTTGCGGCAACTCCTGCGGCGCCTGCTCGCTGCGCGACGCCTGCCAGCCCGCGAGCTGAGGCCGATCACCCCGCCCGCGCGCACGTCGCGACGCCCTGTCGGGCCGCGAGCTGAAGCCGGTCACCCCGTGTCCCCGCACTCCGCGATGCCTGCGAGCCCGCGAACGGAGTCTGGTCATCGCGCGTCCGCGCACTCCGGCGGCGGGACGCTGCGGGACAGCGGACTGCCGAGCGGCGTGCAGTAGAGCACGCACAGCAAAACCGGCACCGTGCCGAGGTTGCGCGCCACATGCGGGTAGCGCGGCCCGCTGGGTTCGCGGAACACCCGCCAGCGCCGGTAGGTGACCGGCGCGCAGTCCGCACCGGGATGATCCAGCGTCCCCCGCGCGACCAGGACGAACAACGTCCCGTCGTGGTAGTGCCACCCGCTGCTGCCACGCGGCTCGATGCGCGTCTGGCGCAGTATGACCGCTCGCCGTCCCAGCGTGAACCGGAACAGGACCCGGCTGGCCGTCCCACGGGCGGGCGGCGCGTTCACCTCGAATTCGGACCACACGCCTCGATCGAACCATCTCCCTCCGCGGGATTCCGGCAGAAACGGCGCGCATAGATCGCGTCACATGAGCACGTAGAGGGCGAGCGTGACGACGAGGCTGCTGAGGACTCCGGCGGCGACTTCCACGGCGAGGTAGCCGTGGGCATAGGCGCGCCGCATCCACAGTGCCCACACCGGCGCGCAGACGCGTAATGCCGCGAAGAGCGCGGCCAGTGCGATGGCTCCGGTCGGTCCGTTCATCGGCAGCAGCGGGTGCAACCAGGCGTATCCGATGGTCATGACGTACGCCTCGAGCTGCGTGCCCAGGAAATTCGCGGTGAAACTCCGTGGCAGAGGGTGTTCACCCGGCCCGGCGAGGGTGGTCTTCCGGTGGTGGGTATGGACGCGGACCACCCACGGGTTCGAGTAGAAGACCGCCATCGCGGCAGTGCTGAGCAGCCCCGCGACCAAGCCCCACACGAGCAGCTTTATGGCGAGCATTCTCCTCGTTCCGATAGTTCATCGCGCGACCACGCCCACTGGCCGCTGCTGTGAGCGATCTCAGCGAGGATGGTTGTTCTCGCCGATGCCACGGTGACCCGCCGGACGTGCCGTTCGATGCCGTGGCCCGGTAACCGTATCGGTGCGGCGCGTCACCACCCCACTGCCGCAATTCCCAGCATTGATAGCGGGGAATACGACCGTTCGGCTGCCCGGCCGCACCGACGCTTCGGGCGATCGGCGCAGGCGGGACCTTCCGCACCGTCGAACAGCGGTGTGGCAGGCCCTGTTCGGATGAACCAACCCGCCGCCCGCAGCGTGGCGGCGATGTGTGCGATGCCGGGTCAGATGAAGCTTCCGGAGCCGTCAGCGGTCAGGGCCCGGAGCACCGCATGGTCGGACGACGGGTCGCCGACGGCGATGCGGGCGCTGCCGTCGGCGTAGTACTTGGCGGCTATGCCCGCGCGGCGCAGGGCCGTGGTCGCGCCGGGGCCGGGAACGTACAGGAAGTTGGCGTGGCTCTCCGGAATCGCGTAGCCACGGGCCAGCAGTGCGCCGCGCAGTGCGTCTCGCGCTTCGGTGATGCGCAGGGTGCGCGCGGCGAGTTCGGGTTCGGCGGCGTAGGAGGCGGCGACCGCGGCCACCGCCGCCGCGCTCGTCCCGAAGGGCAGTTGCAGCTTGCCGATCCGCGCGATCAACTCGGTTCGACCGAAGGCGTAGCCGATGCGCAGCCCGGCCAAACCGTACGCCTTCGAAAAAGTCCGCAGCACAACAAGGTTGGAATGCTTCGCGATCAACGCCCGCGGGTCGGCGTACTCGGTGGCGCCCAGGAATTCGACGTACGCCTCGTCCAGAACCACCGGAACCCGGCTGGGCACGTCGGACAGGAACGCCTTCAGCTCGTCGGCCGGGACGACCGTTCCGGTGGGATTGTGCGGACGGCACACCACGATCAGCGCGGTGCGCCGGTCGACGGCCCGCCGCATCGCCCGCAGGTCCTGGTTCCCCGCCGCATCCAGCGGCACCGGCACCGCGGTGACGCCGGTCATCTCGGCCATGATCGGATACCCGTCGAAGGTCGGGGCGCTGTAGACGATCTCTGCTCCCGGCGTGGTCAGGGTCTGCAGAATTTGCAGCGCCACGCCGGTCGCCCCCGACCCGACCACCACCTGATCCGCCCGCACACCGAGGTGCCGCGCGATCAGCAGCGGCAGGCGATGCGGCAGGAACTCCGGGTACCGGTTGGCCTGGGCCAGCGTCATGTGCACCGCCCGCAGCACCGAGGGCAGCGGCGGGAACGGGTTCTCGCTCAGGGTGAGGTCGAAGCGCGGTAGCACCCGCGGCGCGCGGTGCCTGCGGGAGGGCCGCGTGCCGTCGACGACGTGCACGCTCATCGCGCGGCTCCCCAGCGGACGGCGGCCGCGCCCGCGAAGTCGCCCGCGTGCGCGAACGCCGCCATCAGCACCAGCGATCCGTTGGGCAGCCGCCCGGCCCGGTTCTCCACGTCCAGGGTCACCGGGATGCCCGCGGCGAACAGGTTCCCGCAGGAGTCGAAGGTGTCGGGGTGGCGGTCCGGCGGCAACTCCAGCGCGTCGTGCCAGTTGCGCAGGAACAGCCGGTTCGGCTGATTGGTGACGAACGTGTCCACGTCGCGTCCCCGCACACCGATCCGATCGCACACCGCGAGGGCGACTTCCGGCACCAGCCGATTACCCCTGGCGAACACCTTTGTGACCTTGGATTCGGTGAAGCTGACGCATCCCTGTCCCTCGCCCGGCTCCCAGTACTTGCGCTCGCCGTTGGTGGAGAAGTCCATGTCTCCCGCGAATTCGGGATAGGTCCGGCATTCGATGTCGAGGATCGGCGCGCTGTCGTCCTTGCGGAGCAGTCCGACCCCGCAGCCGTCGCCGGGCACCGGAGCCTGCGCCAGCTTGCAAATCTCGGTCTGGGTGAACACCGGTCCAGCGCAGTTCTGGGTCGCCGCGATCAGCGCGGTGCGGGCGGGCGTGGTCTGCAGGATCATGCGGGCCATCGCCATCATGTGCACGAACGCCGCGCACCCGCCGTTGTGCACGTCGTAGACGTACGACGGACGAATGCCGAGCCGTCGCGCCACTTCCGGCCCGCAGCCGAGCACCGGATTGTCCGGCAGTTGGGTGTGCGTGATCAGGATGTCGACCTCGGCGATCGCGTCGGCGCCGTTGCGTTCGATCAGCGGTGCGACGGCGCGCTCGACCATGTCCACCGCGGTCTCGTCGCGCGCGACGTGGTGGCGGCCCTTGGGCGCGCGGAACATCACGTTCTTCGCCATCCGGTCCGAGCGCGCGAACTGGGTGAAGTACTCGGTGCCGACCGGCTCTCCGGGCAGATACGAGGCCACGTCGACGAGACTGACCTGCGGCAGATGTTGTTGCGTGGGGATCACGTGCGTCTCACTTCATCCAGTCGGGCTTGACGGGCAGGCCGTGCGCGGCCCGGTACTCGCAAATGGCTTTGAGGTTCTCCATCTCCAGCTGATGCCCCGCGGAGAACATCTCCCAGAAGTCGCCGACCCACACCGGCCGCTGCGGCGGCGCGGTCTCCGGGTAGGGGTTGGCGTCGTAGAACGGGTGCTTGCAGTTCATCCACAGCACCACCGAACCGGGCTTGTGGAACACCACCTGCGCGTCGACGACGCGCAGCAGGTAGATCATCCACAGGTGTTTCCCCTGGTCCCAGGCACAGTGGTAGTCAACGGTCATGGCGTCGGGGTTGGCGACGGTGCGGGTGAAGATCTTGGTCTCCGAGCCGAGGCGGTCGTGGGCCAGCCAGAGTCCGGGTTCCTCGGTCTCCACGAACCCGCGCAGGCTGTAGGTCCACTCCTCCAGCGACCTGGTGTCGGCGAGGTATTCGTAGACCTCGCGCGGCGGCGCGTCGATGTACGCCTGCACCGGACAGAATTCGCCGTAGATCTGGTCGTGCGGATACACCGACCGCAGCATGTCCATGATGATCGGCGTGGTCGCGTCCTTGTCGGAGTTCTCGATGCGGAGCACGCCCGGCACGGCCTCCTGCGGGATGTCGCTGAGGGCGGGGAGGGAACTGGTGGTCACGGTGTTACTCCTTCGGGTGGGCGTCGGCGGGCGCCGCCGCGGGGGCGTTCATCGGTGATCGCGGGATTGCTCCACGGTGGTCAGGAAGGGCAGGAACGGCGGAATCTCATCGGGATCGCATTCGATCGCGAGGAACGACGGCCCTTCGGATTCCAGGCAGCTTCGCAGCGCGGCGGCGAGCTCGCCGCCGGTGCGCGCGGAGAACGCGGGCAGGCCGGGGAACATCGCGGCGATGCCGGCGCCGAGGTCGGCCGGGCGGAATCGGTTGAAGGTGTAGCGGTCCCGGTAATACAGCTGTTCCCTGGTCAGGCACATGGCGTGCGCGTTGTTGTTCAGCACGACGAAGGTGACCGGCAGGCCGTGCTCGATCGCGGTGTGCAACTCCATGCCGTGCATGTAGAAGGAGCCGTCCCCGGCGATGACCACCGTCCGCCGGACGCCGCCGGTTCGGGCGTGCCGCGCGAACGCGGACCCGATGCCCGCGCCGAAGGCGTATCCCATCCCGCCCATGCCCAGGGCCACCACGAACCGCCCGTCGCGCGGTACCTGGAGGTGGTGCACGACCGAAGCGCCGGTGTTCCCCGCGTCGGCGAACACGTCGGTGCCCTCCGGCAACGCGGCCTCGATCGTCTCGACCACGTCCCGGTACCGCAGACCGGGACCGGAGGAGCCGGGCACCCGCATCGATGTCAGCGGTTGCGCCGCGCGCACGCGTTCGGCTCCGGTGCCGCCGTCGTCCAGTTCGTCGGCGAGTTCGGCGAGCGTCCGCGCCAGATCGGTGCTGGTCGCGTGGATGGCGGGCAGGTAAGGCGGCGCGCTGCCGATGCTCGCGACGGTTCGGTCGGCGAGCGCGCTCTCCGCGCCGGCACGTGCGGTGACCGGCAATCGGGTGCCCACCAGCAGGCACAGCGCCGAGGACCGGATGGCCGCCGCCAGTTCCGGGTGACCCATGGTGCCCGCGACGCCGCAGAAGGCCGGATCGGAGTTGTCGTAGGCGTCCTTCGCATCCGGCGCGACGCCCACCGCGGCGTCCAGGGCGGTGGCCAGGCGGGCCAGCTCGGCGCGCGCGTCGTCGCGCGCGACCTGATCACCGGCGATGATCACGATCTTCCCGGTGTGCCGTGCCGTGGTGAGCGCGACGCGGACGCGAGCGAGCCCGGCCGAGTCGGACCGATGCGCCCTAGGGGCCGGACAGAGCGGCGCGATCGGGCCCGCGTCCGCCTGCTGCACGTCTTTGGGCAGCAACAGCACCGCCGGACCGCCTCGACGGGCGGCCAGCACCGCTCTGTCCAGCCGATCCGCCAGGTCGGCCGCGGTTTCCACCCGTGCGCAATAGGTGCTGACCGCGCCGAAGAGACGGACCGCGTCGATGGCGCCCGCGCGCCCGCTGGTGTCCTGGAAGGCTCCGTTGCCCTCCAGCCCGGTCGGGGGCTGCCCGACCAGGGCGAGTACCGGTACCCGCGAGGCGAACGATTCGGCGAGCCCGGCGACGAGGTTCATCGCGCCACCGCCGGAGGTCGCGGCGACCACGCCGAGCCCGCCCGTGCCGCGGGCGTACCCGTCGGCCATGGTGGCCGCCGAGAACTCGTGTTTCGCGACCACCCCGGTGATCCGGTCCCGCGCGTCGAAGATCGCGTCGTACAGGTCTTCGATATTGGCGCCGTCCACGCCGAAGATGTGGCGCACGCCCAGCGCCGAAACCGTTCGCACCAGATGGTCCACGACTCGAGTCCGCATCGGCACTCCTTTCCGCTGACGAAACCTCGACTGCGTACACGAGTGATACGGCTGCGGTCGCCGATCGGTTCAACGGCGGATCAGAAGAGGCGGCGACCGATCTTGCGTGTACGTATACATCTACGTATAGTTGGGTCATGCCCAACAAGACGATCTACGTTGCCGATGACGACCTCCCGCTCTTCCAGCGCGCGCAGGAGTTGGTCGGCGGCAACCTCTCGGGGGCGGTGGTCACGGCGCTGCGCCGGTTCATCGAACTCGAGGAGGGCCGGCTGGAGGGCTATGACGAGATCGTGCTCAAGGTCGGTCGCGACGGTGTGCGACAGGTCCGCTTCTCCGGCACTCTGCTCGGGGAGTGGCACGAGGTAAACGATACGCGGATCGAGCACGTCCAGGTCTATCGCAGCCGTAAGGGCAAATTCGTGATGCACGCCCAGTATTCGAATTGGGATGAATACCCCGCCGAGGTGGGCACGAATTGGCTCAAGGACTGGCGCGATCCGAAGAGCTGGCGCCGCTTGCTCGGCGTCGGGCAGCAGGACTGGGGTGACTTCGTCTTCGTCGTGGTGGATTCGCTCGACGAGCTGAAGGGCCGACTGCCCGACAAGCTCTACCGGCGGGTGGCCGACGTGGCCGAAGGGCCGAAGATCGAGGACCTGGACATCTAGCCGCCGTACCCGCCAGACCGAACGAATCGACCGGCACCGCGCCCCAGTAGGGGAGCGGTGTGGGTAAAACATGCTCACATGCGCATAGTAGAATTTATTTCAGAAAGGAAGAGCCCATGGTGAACGGCCATCGCGCGCCCGCCGTCTCGGTGCGCGGCCTGCGGAAATCTTTCGGCGAGCAAGTAGTGCTCGACGGGATAGACCTCACCGTCCCGGAGGGCACGGTCTTCTCCCTGCTCGGCCCGAACGGCGCTGGCAAGACCACCACCGTGCAGATCCTCACCACTCTGATCCGCCCGGACGCGGGCGAGATCCAGGTCGGCGGCCACGATCTCGCCGCCGAGCGCAAGCAGGTGCGCGCGCAGATCGGTGTCACCGGGCAGTTCTCTGCCGTGGACGAACTGCTCACCGGCCGGGAGAACCTGCTGCTGATGGGCGACCTGCACCACCTCTCGCGCCGGGACAACCGCAGGCTGGCAGCGGATCTGCTCGAGCGCTTCGACCTGGTCGATGCGGCGGACAAGACGGCGGCCACCTATTCCGGCGGCATGACCAGACGCCTCGATCTGGCCATGACGCTGGTCGGCGATCCGCGCATCATCTTCCTCGACGAGCCGACCACCGGGCTCGACCCGCGCAGCAGGCGAGCGATCTGGGACATCATCCGTGGGTTGGTCGACGACTACCGCGTCACGGTCTTCCTCACCACCCAGTACCTGGAGGAGGCCGACCAGCTCGCCGACCGCATCGCGGTACTCGATCGAGGCGAGCTCGTCGCCGAAGGCACCGCGGCGGAGTTGAAGCGACTGGTGCCCGGCGGCCACATCCGCCTGGAATTCGCCGATCGAGCGGCCCTGACCGCCGCGGCCGACGCGCTGGGCGCCGCCGCGCTGCCGGACGACGAGGAGAACCTCACCCTCGCGGTGCCCAGCGACGGCGGCGTGAGATCGCTGCGCGCCGTGCTGGACCGGCTCGACTACGAGCAGATCGAGGTCGAGGGCCTGGCCGTGCACACGCCCAACCTCGACGACGTCTTCCTCACTCTCACCGGCCACCCGACGACCGAAAAGGAATCCGTGCGATGAGCATGTCCTACGCCCTCGCCGATTCGGCGACCATGCTGCGGCGCAATCTCGTGCACGCCAAGCGCTATCCGAGTCTGAGCTTCGGCGTCATCGTCATGCCGACGGTGTTGCTGCTGGTGTTCAACTTCGTCTTCGGCGGCGCGCTGGAGAAGTCCTCCGGCGGAAACTACATCGACTATCTCGCGCCGGGCATGCTGCTGATGATTCCGGCGTACATGACGGTGTCGGTCGCCGTGTCGGTCGCCACCGACACCACCAAGGGCATCGTGAACCGGTTCCGCACCATGGACATCGCCCAGTCGGCCATGCTCACCGGCCATGTGGTCGGCGCGCTGATCCAGGCGCTGATCGGCATCGCCGCGATGGCGGGGGTGGCACTGCTCATCGGCTTCCGCCCGAATGCCACCGCTCTGGAATGGCTCGCGGTGTTCGCGCTGCTCGCGTTGGTGATGTTCGCGCTGACCTGGCTTTCGGTGGCGCTCGGCCTGCTCGCGCCGAATCCGGAGAGCGCGAGCAACACACCCTTCCCGCTGGTGATGCTGCCGTTCCTCGGCAGCGGCCTGGTCGCCACCGACACCATGCCCGCCGGGCTGCGCCAGTTCGCCGAGTACCAGCCCTTCACGCCGTTCACCGAGACCATCCGAGGTCTGCTGATGGGCACCGAAATCGGCGCCAACGGAGTTGTCTCCCTCGCTTGGTGCGCAGGTCTCACCGCCGTCGGATATCTGTGGTCGTCCTCGATCTTCCGGCGGCAGACCCGCTGAGCTGGCCGAAGCGCAGCGGATCCCCCGCGGACGATGTCCGCGGGGGATCGTCGCTTCGCTCAGACCGTGCCGGTGAGCAGCACACTCCCGGTGTTCGCCGCGCGGATCTCGACCGCGCGAACCTGGTCGGGCGGGCCGTCGATGGTCCGGTCGATGGTCAGCTCGGTGCCGGGGCCCGCCGGCCACTGGTCGAGCTGCTGCTGCTGGCCGTTCGCGCGGATGACGTACAGGGCGAGGTTCGCGTTGTAGCGCAGTGGCTCACCAGGCGGATAACTGCAGGACATCACGACTCGCGTCTGATCGCCCGCGGGGACCAGCTTGAAGCTGGCCGAGACCGGCGTCGGCTGCACCGGCGTCATCTGGCGTTCGACGAACGCCTGTTCGCTGGTGCCCGGCCCCGTCTCGGTGTTCGATCCCGTGATCGAAGCCGTGATCGGAACCGCGATCGCCACCGCGGCCGCGGCCGAGGCCAGCGCGACACCGGCCGAAGCCCACCCGCTGCGCTTGCGGCGGCGCTCGGCCGCGTCGGCCAGCCGCGCAGGCGGCGGAAGCTCGGGCATCGGCGGTGGCGGTGGCGGCGCCGCGGCTTGCGCGGGCGGTTCGATCATCGAGGTCGCGACGTCGGCGTCCACGAGGGCGAGCAAGCCTGGCAAACCCGCCAGCTCGGCTACGCCCGCTCGGCAGTCGGGGCAGCTCGAGAGGTGGCTCTCGTACTGCAAGCGCTCGTCGCGGGTCAGGGAGCCGAGCACGTACGGGGCGTCCCACGTGCTGAAATCGTCGGTGATGTCCGTCACTGGTTTGTCACCCCCATCTCCTGTAGTGCCAGGCGCAATGCGCGCATGCCATAGTGCATCCGGGACTTCACCGTGCCCGCGGGGACGTCGAGTTCCTCGGCGATCTGGTGGGTCGACAGCCCCCGGTAGTAGGCCCGCACGATCACCTCGCGATGATCGGCGCTGAGCCTGCCTAGTGCGTCGGCGACCAGCCAGCCGTCCAGCGCGCGGTCGGACTGGTCCGGTGTCGCCTGCTCCGGCGGGTTGTCGGTGCGGAACTCGCGCCTGCTGCGGGCGCTGCGATGCTCATCCACGGCCAGATTGCGCGCCACGGTGAACAACCACGCCCGCGCCGACATGGTGGACTGATCCAGAACATTCGGCCGTTGCCAGGCCCGCAGCAATGTTTCCTGCACGATGTCCTCTGCCCGTCCCGGGTCCCGAACCAGGCCGAGCGTGTACCGCCACAGCGGCGTGGCGTGTTCGCGATAGAGCGCCCGCATCAATTCGGATTGATCGTCGGGCCGTCCCGTCTCGCCGCGCGTCTTGGGCACAACTGGATACCTCTCCGCTCGAGTTGCGGGGCCGGTCGGTGGGCGCAGCCGACGAGTCACCCATGCTCTTGCCGGTTCAGTTGTCGGGTCTCATGTCGTGTCTCCTTCGGTCCCCTCGAGGAGTACACGGTCTCAGTTGCGTTCGAGTTCAATCGGGTGTGAAGCGAGCAGGGACAGCGGGAGCGGCTGGCGGCGCAGCACGTGCGCCCACAGGTCGGGGCGACCCGTGCTGATCGGGTCGGACGGCAGGGCCGACACCACGATCCAGTCGTTGTTCTCCAGCTCGCCCTCCAGTTGGCCGAAGGTCCAGCCCGCGTAGCCCGCGAAGATCCGGATGCCCTCGACCAGCGGGCCGACCCGCTCCGGATCGGCGTCCAGATCGACCAGCACGACGCGTCCGTCGATGCGGCGCAGCCCGGGGACGCCGTCGATCCGCGCGCCCACCCGCACCGTGCCCAGGCACAGCGCGGCGTCCCGTTTCACCGGACCGCCGACGAACAGCGTGCGCGGGGCCGCGACCGCGTCCGTCCAGCGCGGCAGCACCTCGTGCACGGCCGTGTCGCTCGGGCGGTTCAGCACCACGCCGAGACTGCCCGCCTCGTTGTGCTCGATGATGTAGACGACGGTGCGCCGGAAGGTCGGTTCCACCAGTTCGGTGGACGACACCAGCAGCGTCCCGGCACGAACCACCTGCTCGCCGTGCCGGAAATAACGTCGTCTGCGGTCGCCGTGCCCGCCGCGGGTCTTCCGATCGTCCGGGTCTTCTGCGCGTGCCACTCCGACATCATCGCAGCTGTTCGCCCACAATGCGCCTTCTGCGGCCCACTTCTGTCTTCCGGATTTGCCGAACGGGTCGCGGGCGGGTGCAGGACGTCACGTTGCGCCATCGGCGCCACCTCGTAGAGTTCCACGTCATGGAACCGCCCGAGGTGCGCCTCGAGAACAACGAGACCGTGTACGACTTCTACCGCGAGCACCGTCAGAACCGCATGAAGGCCTGGGGGGCCTACGCCATTCTCGGCCGCCGCTACCATCCGCGCGTCACCTACGCCGACGGCGCTCGCGAAGCGCTGCGCGCGGTGATCAGGCAGAACCGGCCGCTGCTTATCGCGATCAACCATCTGTCCGAGAACGACCCCTACACCGTGGCCGCGGCGGCGTGGCGCAGCGGGCTACGGCGGGTGATCGGCCGGGTGCGCGTGCTGGCCAAGGACGAACTGTTCGCCGATCCCGATCAGCGGCGCAAGATCGACATGATGGGCGGCATCCCGGTGTTCCGCGGCAAGGACCACGGCATTCGCGCGGTGAACGCCGCGGGCCAGCGCATGATGGACGTCTGCGCGGAGCGGATGGCCCGCGGCGACGGCATCGCGGTCTTTCCCGAAGGCACCTGCAACGACGTGGACCCCACCCGCGTGCAGGCGGTGGGCAGCGGCATCGGGCACATCGCGTTCCGGGCGATGAAACTCGGCGCCGAGCCCGCGCTGGTGTCCATGGCGCTGAGCTACGGACCGCGCGAGGACCCGGCCGTGCAGCCGACGAAGGAGGAGGCCAAGGGGGCCAGCTTCTACTTCAATGTCCCGGTGCTCGACCTGCCGCCCCGCCCCGGCGACATCGCCAAGCTGGTGCGCGCCGATCTGCAGCAGGCGCTGGACGGAGCCGTCGCGGCCTACTGAGGCAGGTTCAGCCGGTCGCGCGCCCAGTGCGGCACCATCACCAGGTATTCGGGGCGGGTCTCGATGAAGTGGTGGACCGACCGGCACATGGGCAGCGCGCCGAGCTTGTCGTCGCGGGTGCTGTCGAGGGCGGTCTCGATCAGCAGTCGCGCATAGCCCTGCCCCTCGTAGCGCGGATAGATCTCGGTGTGCACGAACGCGCGCTCGGAGGCCGTGTCCTGGTATTCGGCGTAGCCGGCGATCGCACCGTCGACGTAGATCTCGAAGCGTTCCAGTGCGGTGTTGTTGCTGACCTCGGTCGACATGGCTCGACGCTACTCTGTGCCCCGGTGTCCCGGTAAATCACACGCCAGGCCAGGCGGAATCCCGCCATCGACTTGTCTGTCCGGGCGGGCCTGCGCAGAATGCTCTTGGTCGGGTCCGTCGTCGCGTGCGAGCGGGCAGGCTCGGGGAGGTACCGGAATGTTGAGGACACCGCGGGTTTCGCGGCTCGCGGCCGCCGTCGTCGCCGCGGGTCTGCTCGGCGGATCGATCGTCACCGGCGTCGCGGATGCCGCGCCGGGCGTCGTGTTCGGCACGTGTCCAGAGGGTTCCGTGCCCGCCGATCGGGGCGTGCGGTGCGCCGTCGTCAGCGTGCCGATGAACTACGCCGACCCCGCCGGCGCGCGGATCGAGCTGACGGTCAGCCGCATCGCGGCCACGGGGGAGCGAGAAGGCGTGCTGTTCGCCAATCCCGGTGGGCCCGGCGCGGATGCGCTGGACTATTGGGCGCGGCGCTCGGATGTGCTTCCCGCGGCGCTCGCCGAGCATTACGACCGGATCGCCGTCCAGCCGCGCGGATTGCGTTGGGCCACACCGTTGCAATGCGGGACGAGCACGAAGAACGGGGACGGTCAGCAGGTCTCGCTCGGCGGCGGCAACCGCGACGAGATCAAGAAGGCCTGTGACGCGGCGCAGCCCGGTTATCTGGACACCATCACCACCGAGAACACCGCGCGCGACCTCGACGCCGTGCGCGCCGCGCTCGGCCTGGAGCGAATCGGCTACCTCGGCACTTCCTACGGCACCTATCTCGGCGCGGTGTACGCGGCACTGTTCGGCGACCGCGTGGATCGGATGATCCTGGACTCCAACGTCCATCCGGACTGGGTGTGGACCGAGGAGTTCGCGCAGCAGCAGGTCGCGGGCAAACAGCGCCTGGACGATCTGTTCGCCTGGATCGCCGAACACGACGGCGAATACCACCTGGGCGATACCGCCTTGCAGGTCTACCGCACCTGGGTCCGGTTGGCGGCGGGCCAGGGCGGCGGCTGGTACGCCAACCTGACCCCGCCGCCCGCCAGCATCGCCGACCTGCCCGGCGCGCTGCCCGAGCCGCTGGCGGAGATCGCGCGGGACGGCTACACCGGCGGCGTCGAGCAACTGGGGAAGCTGCAGAATCTGTTGCGCACCTTGGTGAGCGGCGGCGTTTCCGCGCAGGTGCCGTTGCTCGGCGCCACCACCGTGGCCACCTACACCCGCACCTTCTGGCCGTCGTTCGCCCGCGCGATGGCCGACGCCGCGGCCGACCCGGCGAACGTGCAGCGCCTGCGGGTCATCGAGGGCGCGACCTCCACCGACCCCACCGGGCGGTTCGTGTTCAGCGCGATCACCTGCAACGAGAACGCCGTGGCCGGGAGGCCGGAGCTGCTCGGCGCGGCGGCGGGCACCATAGCCTCCGGCGGCAACGCCATGGACGCGCGCGCCGACCTGGTGCGCTCGGGAATGGCCTGTGGTTCCTGGAAGCCCGTCACGAAACCGGTGCCGATCACGGGCGCGGGGCTGCGCACCCCGCCGCTGGTGCTGCAGAGCCGCCACGACGCGCTGACCAAGTACGAAGGCGGCCCGGCCATGGCCGCGGCGCTCGGCGGCGCGCTGGTCGTCGTGGACGGCGGCGACCACGGCACGTTCGGCCGCGGCAATCCGGCGGTGGACGACGCGGTACTCGCCTACTTGCGCACCGGAAAGGTCGAGGTCACACGGGCCGCCGAGGCCCCGATCCCAGCGCGCTGAGGGTCACCCGCGCGGTGGGGTGCGACGCGTGCGGCCGGGTCCGAGAATGTGGGGATGACACCCGCTGCGCGAGTGATCCTCGCTCCCGACAAGTTCAAAGGGTCGCTCGCCGCGCCGGAGGTGGCGGCGGCGCTGGCTGCGGGATTGCGGCGGAGTGTGCCGGACGCCGAGATCCGGCAGGTGCCGGTCGCCGACGGCGGTGACGGCACGGTCGAAGCGTTCGTCGCGGCGGGCTGGACGCGGGTGGAGGTGACCGCGCCGGGGCCGACCGGAGTTCCGCGTCGCACGTCGTATGCCCGGCACGGTGTGACGGCGGTCGTCGAACTGGCCGCCGTGGTCGGACTGGCGATACTGCCCGACGGGCGGCCGGACCCGTTGGGCGCGAGCACGTACGGGCTCGGCGTGGTGCTGGCGCACGCGATGGAGCACGGCGCGACCGAGATCGTGCTCGGCCTCGGTGGCAGCGCCTCCACCGACGGCGGCGCGGGCATGGCGCAGGCGCTCGGCGCGCGCATCCTCGATGCCGATGGCCGGGAATTGCCGCGCGGCGGAGCGGCTTTGGCCGAGGCCGCGCGGCTGGACCGTTCCGGCCTGCATCCCGGTGTCGCCGGGACGAAAGTCACGCTCGCCTGTGACGTCGACAATCCGCTACTCGGGCCGACCGGCGCGGCGGCGGTGTACGGGCCGCAGAAGGGCGCAGGGCCAGCCGAAGTGGACCTTCTCGACAACGCGCTCGCCGAGTGGGCGCGACTCGCCGGTCCGGAGTTCGCACGCCTGCCCGGCGCGGGAGCGGCGGGCGGCACCGGTTTCGGCGCGCTCGCGCTGCTGGGCGCGCAGGTGCGCAGCGGTATCGAGGTCGTGCTCGAATTGCTCGATTTCCCCGCCTTGCTCGCCACCGCCACCCTCGTGGTCACTGGTGAGGGCTCGCTCGATCAGCAGAGTTTGCACGGCAAGGCGCCGGTCGGCGTGTGCGCGGCCGCGCACGAGGCCGATGTCCCGGTGATCGTCGTGGCGGGCCGCACGCTGCTCGGGTCCGCCGAAATCCGGGCCGCGGGCTTCGCGGGCAGCTACGCGCTCGCGGATCTGGAACCCGACCCGGAACGCTCGATGACCGAGGCGGCGGCGCTGCTCGAACGCGTCGGGGCGCGGATCGCCGCCGAGTGGCTGGGTTAACTCGCCGACGCCAGCAGGTTCGCGGTCAGTTCGTGCTTGTGCCGCCCGCCCCACTCCTCGAGCGGACGCAGCGCCACCGCCAGTTCCTCACCGAGCGGCGTGAGCGAGTACTCCACGCGGGGCGGGACCTCGGGATAGACCTCACGGTGCACCACACCGCTGGCCTCGAGCTGACGCAGGTTCTCGGCGAGCACCTTCTCGCTGACTCCGTCGAGCAACCTGCGGATCTGGCCGAAGCGCTGGGGGCCCATGCCGAGCACCCACATCAGGTGCATCTTCCACTTGCCGCCGACGACATCGATCGCGACCGTCATGCCGCATACTTCGTGATCCGCGTCACTGCTCATGCCCACCGCGCTCCTTTGACCTCGTTTCGAACCTCGAGGTAAGCAACCGCACCTCCACGTTCGGTCTTCCCGACTCTACCTGCGGGAACGACGATGAATGCCGGCGCCGAAGCAAGCAATCATCGAGAACCGAAGGGACACATCATGTCCGAGCAGACCACCGCCCGCGCTGTCTCCGTCGTCGGCCTCGGGCCGATGGGGCAGGCGATGGTCAGGGCCTTCCTGGCCGCAGGCGTGGAGGTGACGGTGTGGAACCGCAGCCCAGAGAAGGCCGACGCCATGGTCGAACTCGGGGCGAAGCGCGCCGCGACCGTCGCCGACGCGCTCGACGCCAACGAGGTCACCGTGCTGAGCCTGACCCACTACGCGGCGATGTACGACGTGCTGGGTCCGGTGACCGGCCACCTGAAGGGCAAGGTGATCGCGAATCTGTCCTCCGATTCGCCCGGGAAGGCCCGCGCGGGCGCGGAGTGGGTTCGCTCCCACGGCGCGGAATTCATCTCGGGCGGCGTGATGTCTGCGGGGGACAACATCACCCATCCCGCGTCCTATATCTTCTACAGCGGCCCGCGAGCGGTGTTCGACGCGCACGCCGAACTGCTGCGCCCGCTGAGCCCGCAGGAGTACCTGGGCGCGGACGACGGCTTGGCGCAGATCTTCTACCAGGGGCTGCTGACCATCTTCCATCCATGGCTGCTGGCCTTCGACCAGGCCACGGCGATGATCGACCGCTCCGGTCACGACATCGCCGCGTTCGTCCCGTTCGCGATCCGCTCCGCCGCCGCCTTCCCCTACTTCATGGAGGAGTTCTCGGTCGCCAACCAGAACGGCGGGTGGGCCTCGCTGGCCAGCCTGAAGATGATGGACGCGGGCGCGCAGCACGTCATCGACGCGAGCGAAGAAGTCGGCGTCGACGCCGTCCTCTCGCACACCGCGCAAGGGTTGTGGCGTAAGGCCGTCGCCGCCAGTGAGCGGGCGGGGAAGCCCATTTCCACGTACGCGCTCCTTCGCGACCCCTCCTGACCGCCACGCACCCGCCCCGGCGGAGTCGGCGGGTCCTCGCACTCCTCGTCGCGGACCCACCGGCTCTTCCGGGGCGGGTTGCTTGCCGGGGTTGATATGCAGCCTCATGGCTGCCTATTATGTAAATAGGCAGCCGGATGGCTGCATGTTTGAAAGGTGAGCGATGGACGAGGTGTTTCGGGCGCTGGCCGACCCGAACAGGCGGCGGCTGCTGGACAGCCTGAACGCCCGCAACGGGCAGACACTGCGGGAACTGTGCGCCGGACTGGCGATGGCCCGCCAGTCGGTGAGCAAGCATCTGGCGGTGCTGGAGGCGGCCAACCTCATCACGACCCGGCGCAGTGGCCGCGAAAAACTGCACTACCTCAACGCCGAGCCCATCAACGCCATCGCCGAACGCTGGATCGATCGGTACCACCGCGAGCGCGTGAACGCCCTCGCCGACCTGAAGAGAGCACTGGAGGAACAACCGATGGGCGACAACGCATTCGTCTACACGACCTACATCAAGACCACCCCGGAAAAGCTGTGGCAGGCGCTGACCGATCCGGCCTTCACCAACCGCTACTGGGGCGCGAGCTTCGACACGGATTGGCGACCGGGATCGGAAATGACTTGGCGCCAACAGAACTGGACCAGCAAAGACCCCGAACAAGTCGTGCTGGATGCCGAACCGTACCGCCGCCTGTCCTACACCTGGCACACCTTCGACCCGGCCTTCGCCGAGACCTTCGACATGAACCCCGACGACGTCGCCGCCTGGTCCCGCGAGCCCCGCTCGAAAGTGATGTTCGAACTCGAGCCCCAGGGCGAGGTGGTGAAGCTGACGGTGGTCCACGACGGCTTCGCGCCCGACAGCCCCGTACTGCAAGCAATCACCACCGGCTGGCCCGGCATCCTCTCCAACCTCAAAACCCTCCTGGAAACCGGCGAACCCCTTCCGGCCCCCTAGGCCCTTCGAGATCAACGGCACATGGTGGAGGGGCTACTCGCGAAATGCCGCATGTGCCGTTGATCTTGGTCTCCGGACTGACGAGAGCGGTGCTCTTGACTTTGTGGCCGCCGGTGTGGAACAGTTCTCTCTATAGAGAGCAGTGCTCACAACAAGGAGTTGTCATGGACCTCAGCACCCGCTACATCGGCCCGGCCGGATTCGACGCGGTTTTCAACCGGATCGCCAACCTGCTGCCCAAGCTCGGCATCAGCGTGATGGGCTCGCGGCTGCTCGCGGTGCGCGGGCGCAAGAGCGGGGAATGGCGCACGACGATGGTCAACCTGATGGTGCGCGAGGACGGCGAGCGCTACCTGGTGGCGCCGCGCGGGCACACGCAGTGGGTGCGCAACCTGCGCGCGGCGGGCGGTGGCGAGCTGCGGCTGGGCCGCAAGGTCGAGACGTTCACCGCCACCGAGGTGGCCGACGCCGACAAGGTGCCGCTGCTGCGTCTCTACCTGCGGAAGTGGGGCTGGGAGGTCGGCAGGTTCTTCGAGGGCGTGACCAAGGACGCCACCGACGAGGAACTCGCCGCCATCGCGCCGGGCTTCCCGGTCTTCCGGTTGAACTGAGTTCAGGCCGAGCGGGCCAGGAATTCGACGGCGGCGGCGTAGCCCTGGATGCCCATTCCCGCGACCACGGCGGTCGCGATCGGCGAGATGTAGGAGTGGTGCCGGAACTCTTCGCGCGCGTGCACATTGCTGATGTGCACCTCGACGATCGGGAGCTCCGGGATCACCAGCGCGTCGCGCAGCGCCACCGAGGTGTGGGTGAGGCCGCCGGGATTGATCACGATGCCCGACTCGGCGCCGCGCGCCTGGTGGATGCGATCGATCAGCGCACCCTCGGAATTGGACTGGAAGGCGACGATCTCCCGGTCGAATCGCGCCGCGGTTCGCTTGCACAACTCCACGACGTCGTCCAGCGTCGCCGACCCGTACACCTCCGGCTGCCTGGTGCCGAGCATGTTGAGGTTCGGGCCGTTCAGGACCAGGATCGGGCCCGGCGTCGCGGTCGCAGCCATGCACGGCAAGATACCGCGCCGCAGCGCGCCACCGGGACCGGACCCGATCGGCTACAGCCCCTGCGGCCCTTCCGAGCGCAGGTCATCGACCTTGCGCATGGCTTCGCGCAGTTCCTCGAGCCACGTCTCCGCGTGCTTGCCCGCCAGTTTCACCGTCCACGCGAGGGCGTCGGCGCGGGAACGGGCGACGCCGGCGTCGACCAAGGTGTCGAGCACCTTGCGTTCTGGCTGACGCAAACGGGTCATCACGGGCACGGCCAGATGGGTGAACAGGATGCGTTCGCCGTCCACCGACACGCCCCAGGCCACATTGCGCCGGTAGCGGTGCTGTGCTTCGTTCGCGATCTGCATCCGGGCGGGCCGGGTGGACTCGCGGAACCGGGCGACCGCTCCTTCCTTCGTCGCGCGCGGCACTTCGTCCGTCGCGGCTTCGGAATCATCCGCGTCCGGCTTCTTCTCCGGTTGCGGAATCGGTAGCTCGCCGATGACGACGATCTCGTCCCGGTCGACCTCGATCACCGGCGGGCCGGTGAACCAGTCGCTCGGCAATCTTCCCGCGAACCAATCGGGCACGTCCGAGGGGTCCGGCAGGTCGGCTTGCTGCCAGCCGCCCGTGCGTCCGAAACCCCGGCCGCGGTGCGCGTTTCTCATGACGGGTCACCTACTTACTGTGGTGCGGTACTTTCAGTGATTACAAGATTACGTCGCAATACGGGCAGGGGAGTTCCGCTGTGTGCGAACAGGGGTCCGGTTGCTTCGATCCGCACCCGAGGGGGTATTTATTGATTCGAAACGTCGACTCGGGTGGTAACCGCGCGACTTTTCGGGATGGCCGGTACGGTAGCGGCGCCGGTTGCCTCCGACCGGCTGGACGATGATCATGAAAGGCCCCCCGAGATGCGAGATCCCGGGGCAGAATTGGGGTGCTGAGCATGGGTAACGTCCGCGCTACGGAGGCATCGCGGTCTGGTCTTTTTCGGGTACGGTGGTCTTGTTACTGAAGTGACAAGAGTGAAGAGTGGGCGACATGGACGTGTGGGGATCCCGCCGCTTTCGTGTTCGCGGCGCAATGGCACTCATCGGGGTGGCGGCGCTCGCGCTCGGGATCGGGTCGTGCGGGATACACGAGAAGCAGAATGAAGCCGAAGCGGTCGTCGAGCGCTTCACGGATCTGCTCGACGATCAGGACTACAGCAAGGCGGCAGACCTGACGTCGTACCCCACCGCGGCCACAGCAACTCTCAAGCAAATGTTCGAGGGGTTGCACGGCGCCAAGGTCGACTACCGCAAGACCCAGTTCATCGGTCTGGACGCGCAGTCGGCGATCTTCAGCATGGACGTCGAGTGGAACTTCGGCGAGCGCAAGACCTGGAATTACAGCCTCGAGGGCAACGTGCGCAAACTCGCCATCGGCTGGCGGATCTCCTGGGAGCCCGCGGTCGTGATGCCGCAGCTGACGCACAACCGGACGGTGCGGCTGGTGCGCACCTATCCGACGCCTGCGCCGCGGGTCAACGACATCGCCGGTGAGCCGCTGATGACCGAGCAGACCATCAACGTCGTCAAGCTCGATCCCACGAAGATGCCCGACCCGGTCGCGTCGACCGACGCGCTGGCCAAGGCCATCGAGCCGGTCGCGCCGCTGATCACCGGGCCGTCGCTGATGCAGCAGCTGGCCACCTCGCAGGGCAAGCCGATCGTCGCGGTGAACCTGCGCGAGGGCGACTTCGAGATCCTGGAGCCGCGGATGGCGCCGATTCCCGGCGTGGTGATGGAGAAGCAGCCACGGCTCATCTCCGCCGACCGCCGGGTCTGGTCGCCGCTGCTGGACGCGCTGCGCAAGGTGCAGCAGGAGAGCCAGGAAGCGCATTCCGGGTGGGGGGTGCAGCTGTTCGAACAGGACGGACGGTTCATCACCCAGCTCGCCGGTCAGCAGGGGCCGCCGGGGCCGGACATCGCGGGCACGATGGACCAGCGCTTGCAGCGCGCCGCCGAGGACGCGGTGGTCAGCGTGCCCACGCAGGCCTCGATCGTGGCGATCCAGCCGTCCACCGGCGCGGTGGTCGCCGTCGCGCAGAACAGCCAGGCCAGCGAGCACGGCTCGGTGGCGTTCACCGGGCTGTATCCGGTGGGCGGCAACATGGAGCTGTTCCGCGCGGTCGCGGCGTCGGCGAAGAACAAGGCTCCACAGGACGTCTCGGTGCAGGACGCGGCAGAGGCGGCGACCGCGCTCGGGGTCGGCATCGACTTCAAGGTGCCCGGTCTCGACGAGGTGACCGGCCGCCTTACCGTCGCGGGCCGCAGCGCCGAGCAGGTGGTCCAAGGCGGTGGTTCGGATGCCGTGCTGGCCAGCCCGTTCGGCATGGCCATCGCCGCCGCCGCGATCGCGCGCGGGGAAGTGCCGCCGCCGATGATCGAGGCCGGACGTCCGAGCGCCACCGACGCCAAGCTCGACCCGCTGCCGCCGCAGACCGCCGACCGGCTGCGCGGCATGCTGCGCGACGCCACGAACGCGCCGGAGCTGGCCAGCGTGCGCCGCTACCGCGACGTCGCCGCGTTCGCCGCGACCGCGGGTCCGGACGGGTGGCTGATCGGGTCGATGGGCGATCTGGTCTTCGCGATCCACATCAACGACGTGGACAGCAAGGACGCGACCGCGCGGATGGCGGCCAGGATGCTGCAGGCGCTGGCGACTCCCGAGCCCTGATCACCGCACGGCTTTGTTCACCGCCCGCCAGCCGAGCAGGAATACCGCGAGCACCACACCGGCGACCAGCACGAAGCTGACCGCCGTGCCCTGACCGCTGACCACGCGCAGCAGCATGCCCCCGGCCAGGGTGCAGGCCCAGATCACGACGCCGGAGGGCCACAGCGCGGCGATATCGAACCGCGCGGCCTTCGCGGCGCGCCCCCTGAGCGCCACGAGGAGCCAGCCGACGACCAACCCCGTCGCGAACGGCCACACGGTGCGCAGCAGTCCGGCGAGCACCGCTTCGTCGTGGCTGCGCCTGCCGATCGCGCAGAAGACGACGACGAGCAGCGCATCGAGCACGAAGGGCACCAGTTTCCTCACGCGGGCCAGCGTAACGGGCGGCCGGACGCGGCGGCCGTCACAGCCGCCGCTGCTCGAACTCCTTCTCGAACTCCGCGTCGTCGGCCTGCGGTGTGCGGAACAAGAACAGGAACACGATCCACCCGACGATGGCGACCAGGATGAAACTCACCATCCGATAGACGAACGCCGCGGCGACCGCCTGCGCGGCGGGCAGGCCCGCGGCGGCGGTGAGACCGTAGATCAGCGTCGCGTCGACGTAGACGATGCCGCCCGGCGCGAAGGGGATGGACCCGACCGCCTTGCCCGCGGCGAACGCGAGCAACAATCCGGCGATGCGCGGATCGGCGCCGACCGCGTAACAGGCCGCGCCCAGACAGGCCACGTCGGCGAAGCGGTGCACCAGCGCCCACAGCGTGACCAGGACGCCGTCGCGCTTGCCGAGGTCGACCGACTCCAATTGGCCGAGCACGTCCTCGATCTTGGCGGCGCCGTGCTCCGGCGGGCGTTTGCGCAGCCGGTTGACCAGCGCCAGCAATTTGCGCAGCAGCGCCTCCAGCGAGCCGGGATGGCGCGAGACGTGATTGCCCGCCCACACCAGCGCCACCACGGCGGCCAGCGAAAGGATGAGCTTCAGCGGGCCGACGCGCCCGCCTGCCAGCAGCGTGCCGCCGACGCCGAGCAGCGCCAGCCCCACCGCGGCCACCACGCCGGAGAACACCAGCTGCCAGGAGGCGACGATCGGACTGGCTCCCCAGCGCCTGGTCTGCCGATAGGTGAACGCGGTGGAGAACACCTGACCCGCGGGCAAGGTCACCGACATCGCGGTCGCACCGTAGACCACCGCGACGGACTTGCGCTGACTCACCGCGACGCCGCCCGCGTTGAGCAGCTGCTTCTGCACCCTGCCGAATCCGCTCATCGACAGCGCCTGCAACCAGATCGCGGCCGCCAGCCAGCCCCAGTGGATCTCGGTGAGTTTGCGCCAGGACTCGTGCAGCCGCGGCCACAGATACACGCCCTCGGCGATCAGCAAGGCCAGCAGGGCGGCGCCGAGCACCCATTTCACCCAGCGGAGCCTGCCGCGACGGGAACCCGCCGTCGGCGGCGGCGCAGGATCCCCTGCCTGTTCCCCGTGGGCGGTCACGCGGTCAGCCTAACGAACGCGCCGTCTCGATCTCGGCATCGTCGGGCGCGTCGGCCCGTTCTCGTGGCCAGGCCAAAAGCGTTTTCCTGCGTCTGCCGCGCAGCTGCACTTCGTCGCCGGTCTCCCACTGGTCCTGCTCGCTCTCCTCGGCGAAATACAGCGCGCTGCCCGAGGCCAGCGTCCGGCCGGGACGTTCTTTGGCCAGCTCGGTGAGCCGGGACGCCTCGTTGACCGGATCTCCGATCACCGTGTACTCGAAGCGGTTGGCCGCGCCGATGTTCCCCGCGACGGCCAAGCCCGCCGAGACGCCGATGCCGATGTCGAGGCCGGGCACTTCGCGCAGGGTCTCGCGCAGTTCGCGGGCGGCGGCGAGCGCGGCGGTCGGCGCGTCCGGACGGTCCAGCGGCGCGCCGAAGATGGCCAGCGCCGCGTCGCCGACGAATTTGTTGACGAAGCCGTGGTGGCGGTCGATCACGTCGACCACGATGCGGAAGAACTCGTTGAGCAGGCTCACCACCTCGGTGGGCGGGCGCTCGGCCGCGGTGGCGGTGGACCCGACCATGTCGACGAACAGCACCGCGACGAAGCGGGTCTCGCCGCCGAGTTCGGTGCCGTAGTCCAGCGCCCGCTGCGCCACCTCTTCGCCGACGTGCTGACCGAACAGCTCCTGCAGCTGACGGCGCTTGGCCGCCTCCTCCATCATCCGGTTGAAGCCGACCTGCAGCAGGCCGATCTCGCTGCCGTCGAACACCTCGACCTGCACGTCCCGCGCCCCGGCCTGCACCCGGTCGATGGCCTGGCTGAGCTGGCGCACCGGATCGGAGATGCTCGAACCGGTGAGCATGGACAGCGCCAGCGCCTGCATGATCACCACGCCGCACAGCAGCAGGATGGAGATGGCCAGCGATTGCGCGGAGAACTTCACGTCCGAGGAGATCTGCGTGACGCACAGCAGCACGATGGCGATGGTCGGGGCGAAGGTGCCCATGCCCCAGGTCATCGCCATCCTGGTGCCGACGCCAGGGGTGAGGGTGTGGTCGAAGGTGCCCTCGGTCAGCGCCTGGGCCGCCACCGGGCGCAGAATGCGCTCACCCAGCATGTAGGTGAAGCCGAACACGATGGTCGCGGCCATGCATTCGGTGACGATGACCGCGCCTGCCAGCGCGGGAGTGTCCCTGATGATCAGCGCGGCCAGCACGGCTCCGCCGATCAGCCACAGGGCCAGGTGCAGGATCGCCTGGCGCAGCGGCGCGTGCAGCGCGGCCATCTGCTCCTGGCGGCTCGGCGGCCCGCCGCGCATCTGCCAGCGCATCACCGGGCGCAGCATGAGCGCGGACGCGGCCATGCTGAGCAGGCCGCCCGCCACGAAGACGACGGCCGGGATGAGCAGGCCGGTGCTCCTGGCACCGGATGGCTCGCCCTCGGGGACGGGTAGTCCGTACTGAATGAAGGCCCACACCAGAACCGCGCCGAAAGCGTTCGCCAGCAGCATCGATGTCAGGTACAGCGGCCAGCGCGTTCGCATGGTCTGTTTGACCGCTTCCAGAGGCGCCGACACGGAGTCCAATCTAGCGTTCCGGTCCGCTCGGCCTGTTCGCGGCGCTGGCCGCAGGTGAAGACGGACTACGTCCGACAGCACAGATCAGGCGTACCTCCGCCTTCGCTCCGGCCGTGCGCGGGCTGAGGACGGACTACGTCCGACAGTACACATTAGGCGTACCTCCGCCTTCGCTCCGGCCGTGCGCGGGCTGAGGACGGACTACGTCCGACAGTACACATTAGGCGTACCTCCGCCTTCGCTCCGGCCC